>PXCF01000139.1 GCA_003566715.1 Cryomorphaceae bacterium
AATTTAGTGAATTATTGGAGGAGAAAAAGAAATATGTGATTGCAAAACAACTTTTGAGAAGTGGAACTTCGCCTGGTGCAAATATTAGAGAAGCACAAAATGCTTCAAGCCGAAAGGATTTTATTCATAAGTGCATAATAGCTTTGAAAGAAACAGACGAAACAGAATACTGGCTGTTGTTGTGTGGCGAGAGTAAGAATTATCCTAACCCGGGACTGCTCCTTGATAAAGTTTTGTCCCTGAAGAAACTATTGATAAAAATCATCGCTTCATCTAAAAGAAATGAAAATGAAAAAAACTAACATTAAAATATATCTATTGGTGTTGATAATTCTCGTCATCGGCTTTATCACCGGAAGATATCTGCTACCATCAAATCAAACCATCAAATCATCAAATCATCAGAAGACCTCATCATCAGAGGATCAGGAATACACCTGCTCCATGCACCCGCAAATCAGACAAAACGAACCGGGTGATTGTCCGATTTGCGGAATGGATTTGATCAAAGTTTCTCAAACATCTGACAAAAAAGAAAAAAGTCCTTTTGTTTACAATATGTCTCACGGAGCCATGGCATTAGCCAACGTTCAAACGCAAAAGGTGAAAATAATTTCACCCGAACACGAAATAAATCTTACCGGAAAAATTGCCGTAAATGAACAAAATTTAGCCGTTATCACTGCCAATTATTCGGGAAGAATAGAAAAGCTGTTTATTGATTTCACAGGACAATCTGTTCGCAAAGGCCAAAAGTTGGCATCGATTTATTCTCCGGATCTGGTCACAGCTCAAAAAGAACTCATAGAATCAGCGAAATTCAAAGAAGTAAACCCCGCTTTATACAATGCTTCCGTAGAAAAATTGCGTCTTTGGAAAATTACCAAAGAGCAAATCAACAACATTGAAAAAAGCGGTGAGGTGCTGACTGAATTTGATGTTTATGCAGATCAGGCAGGCATTGTTGTTAGGCGAGACATTTCTAATGGCGATTACGTCAATAGGGGAACTGTGCTGTTTGAAATTGCAGACCTCAGTAAAGTTTGGGTATTACTGGACGCTTATGAAAGTGACTTGCCGTTTATCCAAAATAAGCAAAAAATCACCATCACTACGACATCCATTCCCGGAGAAAAGTTCACGTCACACATCTCGTTTATTGACCCCTTCATTAATTCTAATACCAGAACTGCATCGATACGAGCTGAGCTTAACAACCCACAACAACGCCTCAAACCGGAAATGTTTGTACGCGGAACCATCAAGGCTAAAATCTCCGGAAATGAAGAGACCATAGTAATTCCTAACACATCACTTCTCTGGACAGGTAAACGTTCATTGGTATATGTCAAAGTCCCAAATACAGATGTGCCTTCTTTTGAAATGAGAGAGGTTACCATCGGTTCTGCTTTGCGCGACCATTACACGATTGAAAGCGGTTTATCCGAAGGTGAAGAAGTTGTCACCAATGGCGTTTTTTCCATAGATGCCGCAGCACAGTTAAACGGAAAATACAGCATGATGAATAAGCCGCCTGACAAAAGGGCGGGGGTTCCCGATAAGTTTGCCAACCAACTCACAAACATGCTTTTGGCCTATTTTGACCTCCAAAACAGTTTGGTGAAAACAGACTTTAAACGCGCGAAAAGCAATGCAAATACACTGGATTCCGCTTTCAGGAAAATTGACATGAATCTGCTGGATAATGAACCACATGCAGAGTGGATGGAACACCACAGAAACCTAAAAAAAATGATGGGGCATATTCGAGATGCAGATGACATTGATCAACTCAGAAATGCGTTTGCTCCCTTATCCAAACAAATGATTGAAACAGTAGAAGCATTTCATGTAAAAGCAGATGCCGTATATATTGTTTTTTGTCCCATGGCACTAAACGATGATGGGGCCTACTGGCTTAGTGATTCGGAAGAAATAAACAATCCATATTTTGGAGATAAAATGCTTAGGTGTGGTGAAGTTAAAAAGAAAATTGAGGTAGGCGGAAATCAAGAACCAAAGACCAATCAACCAAAAGGCCATCAGCATTAAGCCAACACGATATTTTCGGCGCATGCTGCCGCACGACAATAGATGTTTTGACTTTTTGGTTGATATTGTATGTTTGTGTGGTTGAAAAAGTGGCTTTAAAGTCTCGTTTTATAGAAGTTGTGTGTCTTGAACAAAATCAATTCTCAATTGGCACCCCTTGCGATCTTTAACTGTTATTGTGAAACAGTCAGTTTTACGGAATTTCCCAAATTCACAATCACACATTACAGTAAAAATTAAGTAGAATGAAAAAACTTAGATTAAAAAATAGCTTTAAGTTTTTTTTAGAAAGACAGTTTGTTAAAGGTGCCCATGTTCAGTTGATGTTTGTGGCATTACTTATTGGATTCATTTCATTGATAGGTGGTGTGTTGGTGCTGCCTTCTGGTGAGCCCACCGGGTCTTTAAGTGAAGCTGTTTGGTGGGCTTTTTTGCGCCTATCAGATCCGGGGTATTTGGGGGACGATGAAGGTAGTTGGAGAAGATTCATTTCTACCATTTTAACCGTATTGGGTTATGTGGTTTTTTTAGGCTCGATGGTAGCCATTATAACCACTTGGTTAAATCTGAAAATCAGAAAGCTAGAGCAAGGCTTAACGCCTGTAACTGCAAAAAACCACATTTTAATTTTGGGTTGGAATGCTAAGACCATTTATACAGCCGGAGAAATTTTTCAATCGGTAGGTAGATTGCGTAGATTTTTGAAGTTTTATGGTGCCAAAAGGCTCAACCTAATTATTCTGGCGGAAGATATTGCACCTAAACAACTGCAGGAACTACGGGATAATCCATTGATTGGAAAAGGAGCAGATGAAATCGTACTGCGTACAGGAATTTCCATAGACCGTGAACATCTCAAACGGGTGGATAGCTTGAATGCAGCGGCCATCATTATTCCCAGTTCCGCTTACACTGGAAAAGAACTCATCACTCCGGATGTGGAAACGATAAAGACCCTACTATCCCTGAACGCAGAAGCCGAGGATAATCTGCTCAAAGGAAAATACCCCTATGTGGTAGCCGAAATACAAGATAAAAGTAAGGTTAAAGCAGCTTATCGTGCTTATACGGGGCCAATGGAAGTGATTGGAAGCAACACCATCATTAGCCGATTGCTTGCCCAAAATATACGTCATCACGGTCTTTCTGAAGTTTATAATGAACTGTTAACCCACAGTGTAAACAACAATTTATATTGCCGTGAATATCCTGAAGCTGAAGGAAAAAAGATTCATGACCTAAAACAAGCCTTTCCTAAAGCCATTTTAATTGGTGTCGTCAGACGTATTGCTGATAAGTTAACCCCATTACTCAATGTCTCTCGCGACTTCAAAATTGAAAAAGGTGATCGACTGGTTTTTATAACCAGAAACTCATCAAACCTCGAACGAAATGCGAATACGCCCTTCGAACAAGTACATCCTATCCCCGTTAAACATCATTTAAAAGTGGAAGAACAGGAAGGAGTCGTGAAGATTCTTATACTGGGCTGGAATCACAATATACCTGCTTTGGTGAGAGAGCTCTGCACCTATGAAGATGAATTCTATGATATTACGATGGTTGCTGTTTATCCAATTAAAAATAGAGAAACAGAGCTAAAAAGAATTGAAAACCTTACCAAAAGAGTAAGTCTGGAACACATTGAAGAAGATTACGTAAACGAGACCATACTTAAACATATAAATCCCGCTGCATACGACAATATATTAATGGTGAGTAGCGATAGAATTCTGGAAAAGGAAGAGGCAGATGCCCGAACAATAGTAGGTTATGTTTTGCTTGAAGAACTTTTAGAGCGTTTGAACAAAAAACCCAATGTGGTGCTTGAACTTTCCGATCCTAAAAATGAAGCCTTGCTGAGAAAATATAAAGCTGAGGTGATTATCAGTCCATTAATTCTGAGTAATCTCCTTGCCGGAACTGCATTGCAAAGAGAATTGAACAGTATTTGCGAAGAGCTTTTTACCGCTGGAGGGGCTGAAATTATTTTCAGAAATATCGAGGAGTATGGTTTAGAGTCAGGTGTTATGCCCTTTTCTGAAATTGAAAATAAAGCCGCAGAATTTGGAGAAATAGCATTGGGAATCTTCAACAATAATCAAAGTGTGAAGAAAGATGAACAACTTATGCTCAACCCGGGAAGCTTTACAAAATTAGACATCAACCCGGAGACGAAGTTGGTTGTTTTAACTACTGTTTATTGATTGTAAACATTGCCTATGAGCAAATTTCTCATAGTACGCGTCTTACTGTAAACGTTTAAAAAGACGTAGCGTACGATATTAATCCCGCCAAATATGAAGAAAGTATACTTAAAGCAGATAGAATAAATTTTATTTACAGTTTTCATCAATAAAGTGCTCATAATCATAAGGACACATTTGAATTAAAGGGGTGTAATGCCTTGTGGTATTGGGTGTTCTTCGCTTCCCTGCTTTCTTTGCACACATAGCAAGACGCATTGTATATAACCGGCAGAAGCCAAAGTCCGAAACATCACCAGTCCGCTAGATTGAACTCAATCAATAAAAAAATCCCGTGACATTGTCACGGGATTTTTGATTTTCATTTTTGTTGGGGTAAGCACGGGGGTAAGCACAAGGCTTACCCCTACTCAAACCTTATTATGATCCGCAGGCCTCACACTCGTCCGGATTATCAATCGAACAGGCAACTGCCTCCTCCGGGGTATAGCCGTTGTTCTGCTGACTGCTAATCAATTCCTGACTGCGCTTCTCGCCCAAAGCGGCGGTGTCAACTTTCGGGGCTTTTGCTGCTTGCAGCTTTTCCGCCGTAATGTTTGGCTCAGCCGCTGCCTTTTTGGCCACGGTAAACTTAATGGCGTCGGTAGCTGATTTGGTGCGGAGGTAGTACATCCCGGTCTTGAGTCCTTTCTTCCAGGCATAGAAGTGCATAGAAGTGAGTTTACCAAGGTTGGGGCTTTCCACAAAGAGGTTGAGACTTTGCGACTGGTCGATAAAGACGCCGCGGTCGGCTGCCATGTCGATGATATCTTTCATGCTCAACTCCCATACCGTACGGTACAGTTCCTTGATGTCTTCCGGAATGTCTTCGATGTGTTGAATGCTTCCGTTGGCGCGAATGATTTCATTTTTCATGTCCTCATTCCAAATGCCAAGCTCTACCAAGTCGAGCAACAAGTGCTTGTTGACTACGACAAACTCACCGCTGAGTACACGACGGGTGTAAATGTTGGAGGTGTAAGGCTCAAAACACTCGTTGTTTCCGAGAATTTGTGACGTAGAAGCGGTTGGCATGGGCGCGAGTAACAGCGAGTTGCGTACACCGTGCTCCATCACGTCTTTGCGAAGTGATTCCCAATCCCAACGACCACTGAGGTCGGCGGCATCGACGCCCCACATGTCAAACTGGAACTGTCCTTCAGAAATGGGTGATCCTTTAAAGGTCTCATAAGCGCCGTCTTGAATGGCTTCGTCTTTAGAGGCACAAAGCGCGGCGTAGTAAATGGTTTCGAATACGTCTTTGTTCAACTGCTTGGCCTCTTCACTGGTGAATGGCATGCGCAGCATGATAAAGGCGTCGGCCAACCCCTGAATACCCAATCCTACCGGACGGTGGCGCATGTTGCTGTTGCGCGCTTCGGGCACGGGGTAGTAGTTGCGATCGATGACTTTGTTGAGGTTTTTGGTTACCTGGTAGGTCACGTCGTAAAGCAACTGGTGGTTGAACTCACCGTCTTCAATGAACATTGGCAAGGCCAAAGACGCCAGGTTACAAACCGCAACTTCATCGGGTGAGGTATACTCCAAAATCTCGGTACAAAGGTTTGAAGAGCGGATGGTTCCGAGGTTCTTTTGGTTGGATTTTTCGTTCGCGGCATCCTTGTACAAGATGTAAGGGGTACCGGTTTCGATTTGCGATTCAACGATTTTGGTCCAAAGCTCACGGGCTTTGATGGTCTTGCGTCCTTTTCCTTGCTCTTCGTAGCTTTCGTATAGTTCGCGGAACTTGTCACCATAACTGTCGTATAGTCCTGGGCACTCATTGGGACACATCAACGTCCACTTGTCGTCGTTTTCCACGCGCTCCATAAAGAGATCCGACATCCACAAGGCGTAGAAGAGGTCGCGGGCGCGATTTTCTTCTTTTCCGTGGTTTTTCTTTAGGTCTAAGAAATCGTTGATGTCAGCGTGCCATGGCTCGAGATAAATGGCAAACGACCCTTTGCGCTTACCCCCGCCTTGGTCAACGTAGCGAGCGGTATCGTTGAACACGCGCAGCATGGGTACGATACCGTTACTGCTACCGTTTGTGCCTCGGATATAGCTTCCGGTTGCGCGTACATTGTGAATAGACAGACCAATACCGCCGGCAGATTGAGAAATCTTGGAGCACTGCTTGAGTGTGTCGTAAATGCCATCGATGCTGTCGTCTTTCATGGTCAACAAGAAACATGAAGACATCTGTGGCTTGGGCGTACCCGCGTTGAAGAGGGTAGGAGTGGCGTGGGTAAAGAACTTCTTAGACATCAAGTCGTAGGTCTTGATGGCCGATTCTATGTCATCTTTGTGAATCCCTACAGATACACGCATAAGCATGTGCTGCGGGCGCTCCACAATCTTACCGTTGATGCGCAAGAGATAAGAACGCTCCAAGGTTTTAAACCCAAAGTAGTCGTAGCCAAAGTCACGGTCGTAAATGATGGTCGAGTCCAATCGCTCGGCATTGGCTTCAATCACTTCCATGACATCGTCAGCGATGAGCGGTGAGTCCAATCCAGTTTTAGGATTGACGTATGTGTGCAACATGCGCATGGTGTCCGTAAACGACTTTTCGGTGTTTTTGTGCAGGTTTGACACAGCGATGCGCGCGGCCAGCTTGGCATAATCCGGGTGGCGCGTGGTCATGCTGGCGCTGATTTCTGCAGCCAAACTATCTAGCTCGGTGGTAGATACACCGTCGTAAATCCCTTCAATCACCTTCACGGCCACGGTGGTGGGGTTTACAATCTCACTTAGGCCATAGCATAGTTTTTCTATCCTGGCGGTGATTTTATCGAATTTCACGGGCTCTTTACGGCCGTCTCTTTTGACTACAAACATAGCGTTATGGGGTTAAATGTTAGCAATAGGGTGTGGGTTTGGTTAAAAGTCGTCGTCGAAACTAAAGGTGTTGGATTTTTCTTCGGTTTTGTCGGTGTTCCCGGTTTTAACAAAGGCTTTTTTGTATTCACCAACACGCTTTTCGAAGAAGTTGGTTTTACCTTGTAGAGAAATCATTTCCATAAAATCGAACGGATTCTCTACGTTGTATTCCTTCTCGCACTCAAGTTCAACCAATAAGCGGTCGGTGACAAACTCGAGGTACTGGGTCATCAAATCGGAGTTCATGCCGATGAGTTTAACCGGCAAGCTTTCGGTGATAAACTCACGCTCAATGTCCAATGCTTCAATGATGATTTGGCGGATGCGGTCTTTTGGAACTTTGTTAACCAAGTGATTATTGTGCAAGTGCACCGCGAAATCACAGTGCAAGCCTTCGTCGCGCGAAATCAATTCATTGGAGAAAGTAAGCCCGGGCATGAGTCCACGCTTTTTCAACCAGAAGATCGAGCAGAACGATCCGCTAAAGAAAATGCCTTCTACCGCGGCAAAGGCGATGAGGCGCTCAGCGAATGAAGGCGACTCAATCCAGCGAAGTGCCCAGTCGGCTTTTTTCTTAATCGCCGGGAAGTTCTCAATGGCATTAAATAATCTCGTTGCGTCTTCTTTGTCCTTTATATAGGTGTCAATCAATAAAGAGTAAGTTTCGGAGTGAATGTTCTCCATCATGATTTGAAAACCGTAGAAAAACTTGGCTTCGGTGAATTGTACTTCGTTGACAAAGTTCTCCGCAAGGTTTTCGTTGACAATGCCATCCGAGGCAGCAAAAAAGGCCAGAATGTGCTTAACGAAATAACGCTCGTCGTCGTTGAGCTTATTTTCCCAATCGGTGGTATCTTGACTTAGGTCGATTTCCTCTGCCGTCCAAAAACTGGCTTCTTGTTTCTTGTAGTACTCCCAAATGTCGTGGTGCTGGATGGGGAATAGCACAAAACGGTTTTTATTTTCTTGTAGAATGGGCTCGTTTTCAATTCGTTCACTCATGATTCTTTCAGATTTTGAGGTTAACTGTTATATGTTTTGGGTGTAGGTGTAGTTTTTGCGTTTGCTGATGTTTCAAAGGTGATAAAAATACCCGCTCGAACAAGCCGGTAATTTTTCACAAAAAATCATAGTTATTAACAATGTGATGAAACGGAGATTTCGTCAACGGTTTGGTTTTGTTGATAACCGGGTCTAAACCGCTATATTTTTCCCGATGCGGGAAATTTAGTTCACACCAATTGTGAATAACCCTTGTGAAAAAAGCGATTGGCTTGCGGTGTGTACTTTTTTCAGACGATGGAATCTGAAATACAAAGATACGAATTATATGGGCACCTAGGTCTAAGAGAGAACATATAGGGTTTGAACCACATAGGCACATAGAGACACATAGGAAGCATAGTGTTCGCTGCGCTCAGTTTTTTGAACCACATAGGCACATAGAGACACATAGGATAGTATTTGTTTAGAACACATAGGGTTTGAATTACATAGCCTATGTGGTGAAAAAAAAAATTGCTTTACCAAAACCCCAACTCTACAACTCTCTTTTATCACCCCGTTCAATACTAAATAAAAAATGAGCAAAGCGAATCTATGTGCTTCTATGTAATTCTTCTATGTGATCCTATGTGCCTATGTGGTGAAAAAAATATTTGCTTTAGCAACCCCCCAAAACCCTACCTGTTCTTAACCCTATCAAACTCCATCTTTAAATAGTGCGCTGTATGTCCTTTCTGTTTTTTTACCAATTCTAGAGGTGTACCGGTAGCAATAATTTCACCACCTGTTTCACCTGCTTCCGGACCAATGTCGATGATGTAGTCTGCTGCTTTGATAACGTCGAGGTTATGTTCAATGACCAGTACGGTGTTGCCTTGATCTACCAATTGATTTAGTACGCCTAACAAAACTCGAATGTCTTCAAAGTGTAGCCCGGTGGTGGGTTCATCCAATATGTAAAAGGTGTTCCCTGTATCGCGTTTTGATAGTTCGGTGCTCAATTTTACGCGTTGGGCTTCGCCGCCACTTAAGGTGGTACTGGCCTGACCAAGGGTTAGATAACCCAGTCCCACTTGTTGGAGGGTTTCTATTTTCTTGTTGATCTTGGGGATATGTTGGAAAAATACAACGGCTTCGTTGATGCTCATCTCCAAAATGTCGGAAATGGATTTGCCCTTGTAGCGGATTTCCAGGGTCTCGCGATTAAAGCGCTTCCCTTGACAAGTCTCACACGGTACGTGAACGTCGGGAAGGAAGTTCATTTCGATGACTTTCAATCCGGCGCCCTGACAGGTTTCACATCGGCCACCTTTCACATTAAAAGAAAATCTTCCTGGCTTGTATCCGCGAATTTTCGACTCCGGCAATTGGGTGAACAGGTTGCGAATATCCGACCATACGCCGGTATAAGTCGCGGGATTCGAGCGCGGTGTTCGCCCAATGGCGCTTTGGTCGATGCTGATAACTTTGTCGATGTGTTCTAACCCCTTGATGTTTTTATGGGGCAGTGGTTTTTTCTCGGCGCGAAAGAGCGCTTGGTGGAGTGCGGGGGACAGTGTTTCGTTGACCAAACTGGATTTGCCACTGCCGGAAACGCCGGTAACAACCATAAACAGTCCCAGTGGAAACTTGCCATTGACGTTTTTGAGGTTGTGACCGGTAGCACCGACCACTTCGATGTGTTTGCCGTTACCTTTTCTCGGTTTTGTGTTAAACGGTATTTGAACCTCATCCCGCATGTACTTAGCGGTCATTCCTTTTCCGGATGCAATGATGGTTTTGGGAATGCCCTCTTCAACGATTTCTCCACCGTATTTCCCGGCTTTAGGTCCCATGTCTATCAAATAGTCGGCCTGTTCCATCATGTCGCGGTCGTGTTCGACCACTATGACTGAATTGCCTTTGTCGCGCAGTTGAAACAAAGATTCGATGAGTCGGGTGTTGTCTCTTTGGTGCAGGCCAATACTCGGTTCATCGAGGATGTACAATACGCCTACCAAATCGGTGCCTATTTGCGTGGCCAGTCTGATGCGTTGTGCTTCTCCGCCACTTAGGTGCTTCGAAGAGCGATCAAGCGATAAATACCCCAACCCAACATTTAATAGAAAGTGTACCCTGGTGCGAATTTCTTTCACAATTTCGTGACCAATGACTTGCTGGTTGTCGTTAAATTTACGCTCAGCGTTGTCCAGCCACTCGGCGAGTCGGTTAAGACTAAGTGCATTGACCTCCCCGATGTGCTTTTGGTTGATTTTGAAGTTCAACGACTCGGATCTCAGTCGGTAGCCGTCACAAGTATTGCAAGGCTCATCAACCATATAATTATGAGCCCACTTGCGAATGGATTTACTCTTTTGCTCTTCGCTTTGTTGCTTGAGATAAGGAATCAAACCTTCAAAGTTGAGGTTGTATTTGCGGGTGATGCCCATGACTTTGTTTTCTACCTCAAAGCTTTCGTTGGCGCCGTACATGATGACGTTCATGCCTTCTTCCGGTATGTCTTTTATGGGGGTGTCTAACGTAAATCCATAGCGATCGCCAATAATTTCAAGCTGATTGAAAATCCACGATTTTTTAAACTCTCCCAGTGGAGCAAATCCTCCTTTTTTAATGCTGATGTGGTGATCGGGGATAACTTTTTGAATATCAACTTCCGCTGTGTGGCCCAAACCATTGCAATTAGGGCATGCACCTTTTGGCGAGTTGAATGAAAACGTATTGGGTTCCGGATCGGGATAAGAAATACCGGTATCTGGACACATCAGTTTTCGGGAAAAGTAACGCGGGGTTTGGGTATCTTCATCTACCATAAGCAACATCCCGTCGCCGTGATAAAGGGCAGTTTCGATGCTTTCTTTCAGGCGCTTATCACTGTTTTTTACCGCCAAGCGGTCGATGACAATTTCGATGTCGTGGGTTTGGTAGCGGTCTAACTTCATCCCCTTTGTGATTTCTCGAATTTCGCCATTTACCCTAACGCGAAGAAAGCCCATGCGGGCAATTTGTTCAAACAACTCACGGTAATGTCCCTTCCGTGCGCGAATACGGGGGGCGAGGATGTTGACCTTTTGATCTTCGTATTCGGTGGTGATGCGGGCGATGATCTGCTCGGTACTGTAGCTGACCATCTTGCGACCGGTTTTCATGGAAAAGGCTTCACCCACACGGGCGTATAAAAGCCGAAGGAAATCGTAAACCTCGGTGATGGTGCCTACGGTAGACCGTGGATTTTTCGAGGTTGTCTTTTGTTCGATGGAAATAACCGGACTCAATCCATCGATTTTGTCCACATCGGGTCTTTCCATGTTGCCGATAAATTGCCGGGCGTAGGAGGAAAATGTTTCCACATATCGGCGTTGGCCTTCCGCGTAAATGGTATCAAAGGCAAGTGATGACTTTCCACTACCGCTTAATCCGGTGATGACCACGAGTTGTTCACGCGGAATGGCAAGGTCGAGATTTTTTAGATTGTGTTCACGTGCACCCTTAATGTCAATGGTGTCCAATTGTTTTAGTGCGTCAAGCGCCGATGATTCACTCATTTGTTTCAGTGTTTTCCGAAGGGATAACAACGTCAGCGTCGGTTTCGTTTTCAAAAATGTCGCTCATAACATGGTGCACATGTCTTTGGGGCAAGGTAATGGTATATTGGTTATCGCCATTGACGGGGAGCATCGCGCTTCTTAGCCAAGGGTTGTAGTGTTTGAGTAGCTTGTAAGTGACTCCGTGTTCGATGGCAAAATCGGCCAGGTTAGATATGGTTTTACTTACCTGTATGTCGTAAGTGTTGTTTGACGTGTACAAATCCTCCTCGTCAAAGTGAAAGCCGTATTCCACCGGGTTTTCAAGGATTTCTTTGACAGCCATAATACGAAAGACATACCGCGCGGTTTCTGTATTGAGGTACAAGTCGAAGTAATTGGATACACGCTGTTCGCTAAGGCTTTTCTCAATACGTGCCGGACCGGCATTGTAGGCAGCAGCAGCCAGTGCCCAAGAGCCAAATTTTTTGTAAGCATCATTTAAATACTTGCAAGCGGCGTGGGTGGCTTTTTCGAGGTGGTATCTTTCGTCCACGTAGTTGTTGACTTCTAGGCCATACTGCGGTCCGGTGGTTTTCATAAACTGCCAAAACCCGGCGGCACCGGCAGGAGAAACCACGTTCATGAGTCCGCTTTCAATCAAGGCCAAGTACTTAAAGTCATCGGGAATGTTGTGCTGTTTTAAAATGGGTTCAATGGTTGGGAAGTAGCGATTGGCTCGTTTGAAATAGAGCAGTCCTTGCGACTGAAAATACGTATTGGACAATATTTCTCGGTCATAACGTTCGCGTACTTCCGGATCGTTGAGCGGTACTTTTTCACCGGCAAATTGCACATTCCCACGTATAGGCAAAGCATACACCCGATAGTCTTTAGCTGCCGGCGAATCTTTATCGGACGCACGGTTATTGTTAGGTGAATTTTCTACAGAACCAGCGTTAATGAAAACAACAACGGCAAGGGCAACCAATGCTGCTGCGCCAATACCTGAAAGCCATTTTTGTGTCATAGTGTTCGATGTTTTTACTGTTCAGGCAATTGTTACGAAAAAGGTGTGTTGAAGTCTACAAACAAAGGATTGTTTTTGTCCTTTTCCGAGATGATAAGGTCTACTTTCTGTGGCCACTGTATGTTGATGTCGGGGTCGTCCCAGGCGATGCCACCTTCAGATTGAGGCGCGTAGAAGTCGGTGCATTTATACTGAAAAATGGTGTTTTCTTCAAGTGTAAGGAAACCATGAGCAAACCCAGGGGGAATGTACAGTCTTTTTTTATTTTCTGCAGAAAGTTCAATGCCAAAGGACTGTCCGTAGGTGGGACTGCTTTTTCTAATGTCAACGGCTACGTCAAACACGCGTCCGCTCACCACGCTTACCAACTTCCCCTGCGCATTGGGAGGCGCTTGAAAGTGGAGTCCGCGAAGGACGTTTTTGCCCGACATGCTTTCGTTGTCTTGAACAAAATGTACGTCCATGTCATTTTTAGCAAAAGCGCGCTCGGAAAAAGTTTCCATAAAGTACCCGCGTTCGTCACCGAAAACGGGTGGTTCTATAATGATTAACCCTTTTAGCGGGGTTTTGATGATGTTCATGTATGACTTGCTTAAAGCGGTGAGACTACAAAAAGATGTGCCGTTATTTTTCGCAAAAATAGCGATAAAATCAATGGATTACAAGCGGTCGCGAAGATCGATTAGCTCTTGTTTGATTCGGCGAAGGCGCGCGCTGATATCGGCGGTTGTTTCCACTTTTTGCCGCTGCGCTTCCAAGACTTTTCTCGCACCTTCTATGGTGTAGCCCTTTTCTTTGGTTAGGTGATACAGGAGGCGTATGCTCTCAATGTCTTGCTTGGTGTAAACTCGGTTGCCTTTGCGGTTCTTTTTTGGGTTTATAAAGTCAAACTCTTTTTCCCAATACCGAAGGTTAGACGTATTAATGCCAAACATGTCTGCCACCTCTCCAATTGAAAAGTATAGTTTATCCGGTGGATACTCAGGCGTAGACATGGGGGTAATTAGTCAAATGATTGGTTTTCTTGTTGTGAGAGAATGATCATTTGTTCATACTCTTCTGGGGTGAGGTCGTTGTGGAAAAAGTTTATTGGGTTGATTTTTGTGCCGTTTTTAACGACTTCGTAGTGGAGGTGGGGAGCAGTTGATGTTCCGGTATTTCCAACAAAACCAATGACTTCTCCGCGCTTGACAACCTGTCCTTTTCTTACGTTGACCTTACTCATGTGTGCGTAAAGGGTTTCGTATCCGTATCCGTGATCTATGACTACATTGAGTCCGTATCCGGGTGCTCGTCTTCTTGGGTCGTTGGTTATGACGCCGTTGCCGGTTGCGTAAATAGGTGTCCCGGTTGGTGCAGTAAAGTCAATACCGGTATGCATTTTTTTGATTTTATGAATGGGATGAAAGCGCATACCAAACCCCGATGCTATGCGGGTTAAGTCTTTATTTGAAATGGGTTGAATGGCAGGAATGCTCGCCAGCATATCGCTTTTGTTTTTCGCCATTTCAATGACTTTGTCAAATGATTTTGACTGGACGTATGCTTGTTTGGTCATTACGTCAAGGCGCTTGGTGGTTTCTCTCACTAGCTTGGCATTGTCAAAGCCTTCTATATCTCGGTAGCGGTTAACCCCGCCAAAACCAGCTTTTCGTATGGAGCTGGGAATGGGGTCTGCTTCAAAGATGACCCGGTAGATGTTGTCATCGCGCTGCTGCATATCCTCAAGCACTACAGCCAAGTTGTCCATGCGTTTCTGAAGCAAGTCGTAGTGGAGTTCGAGGTTTTCCAATTCACGTGTCAGGTGCTTTTCTTTAGGAGACTCAATAAAGTTATCTGCCAATATGATCCCCAAAAACGCAAACAACGCAGCTGCGGTTACAAATAGAGCCGTGTTGCGAAAACGCTCCCAACCACTGCGCTCTATTTTTTTATAAGACAGACTTCGCTGATCGTAGTAATATTTGACCTTTGCCATTGCTGGTTATTTTCTACTTTTGAACCCAGATTAAGAGGACTCATTCATAGGTAAAATTACAGTTCGCAAAGATACGGCATCTGTAACCTACATTGGGTTATTCACAATCAAACTTTAAATACACTTTAATAGTCTATACGTCAAATGCTTACCTCTGAACAGATTCGCCAACAATTTTTAGATTTCTTTAAAAATAAGCAGCATACCATCGTTCCCTCGGTGCCTATTGTGGTAAAAAATGACCCGACGTTGATGTTCATCAATGCGGGTATGAATCCTTTTAAAGACTATTTTTTGGGCAATGCAACACCCCAATCGCCACGCATAGCAGATAGTCAAAAATGTCTGCGCGTGAGTGGAAAACACAATGACTTAGAGGAGGTAGGGGTGGATACCTATCACCATACACTTTTTGAAATGCTCGGCAATTGGTCGTTTGGCGACTATTTTAAAGAGGAAGCCATCACTTGGGCCTGGGAGCTGCTCACGGATGTTTACGGTATCGATAAAGATAGATTATACGTCACCGTATTTGAAGGTGACGCGTCGGAAGGCTTGCTTCGTGACGATGAATCGGCAAACATTTGGAAGTCTTTCGTCGACGAAGATCGTATTCTCAACGGCAACAAAAAAGATAATTTCTGGGAGATGGGAGATACCGGCCCGTGTGGTCCGTGTTCAGAAATACACGTGGACATTCGCAGCGACGAAGAACGCGCTGCCATCAGTGGCGCCTCTTTGGTCAACGCCGATCATCCTCAGGTAATTGAAATATGGAACCTTGTGTTTATGCAATTCAATCGTAAGGCCGATGGTTCGCTGGAAAACTTACCTGCCACACACGTTGATACAGGTATGGGCTTCGAGCGCTTATGCATGGTGCTGCAAGGCAAAACATCAAGCTACGATTCCGATGTATTTCAACCCATTATTGTCGAGCTCGAAGCTCTCTGCGGAAAAGGATACGGAGAGGGCGAAAGGACCGATATCGCTATGCGTGTGGTGGCGGACCACTTGCGCACCGTGGCCTTTGCCATCGCCGATGGACAGTTGCCGTCCAACAATGGCGCAGGGTACGTGATTCGAAGAATTCTCAGACGAGCAGTGCGATATGCCTACTCCGTGCTTGACTTGCAACAACCATTCTTGGCTAAGTTGCTACCGGTATTGGTTGAGCAGATGGGGGGCTTCTTCCCGGAATTGAAAAAGCAGCAAACGCTGATAGCACAAGTGACTACCGAAGAGGAAATGGCATTTATCAGAACCTTGGAGCTTGGTTTGCAGCGTTTGGATGAGTATCTGCAACAAAATCAAATAGAAGAATTGCCCGGACAAGTGGCCTTTGAGCTCTACGATACCTTTGGTTTTCCGTTGGATTTAACCGCTTTAATTCTCAGAGAAAAAGGCATTGGTTTGGATGAGCCAGGCTTTCATGCTGCCATGAAAAAGCAAAAAGATCGCTCACGTGCAGCCGGAAAAAGCACCGCAGAAGACTGGACGGTCATGGCCGCCGGCAATGGCACCTTTGTGGGTTACGATATGCTCACAGCAAAGGCTGCCAAGGTTTGTCGTCACCGCCAAGTAACGGAAAAGAAAAAGACGTTTTATCAATTGGTACTAGACGAAACACCTTTTTATCCGGAAGGTGGAGGACAAGTAGGAGACCGAGGTGTATTGCTGGATGGCGACAAGGAGATTGCTGTTTGGAACACCAAAAAAGAAAACGGACTGATCATCCACTTCATTAATGAATTGCCAACGGCTGAAACCGTTGTCGCTATCGTCGATAAAAACGCTCGACGCAGAACGGCGGCCAACCACTCGGCCACGCACTTGCTGCATCACGTTTTGCGTGAGGTGTTGGGGACACATGTAGAGCAAAAAGGCTCCTTCGTAGGGCCGGATTATCTGCGCTTTGACTTCTCACACTTTAGTAAGGTGAGCCCTGAAGAGTTGAATATTATTGAGCAGCGTGTCAATGAGCTAATTGCAGCCCAGCAGTCACTCGACGAACAGCGCAGCATCAGTATGGAACAAGCGCAGAAACAAGGCGCTATGGCCTTATTTGGAGAAAAGTACGGCGATACGGTAAGGGCCATTCGCTTTGGCGAAAGTATTGAATTGTGCGGAGGTACCCATGTGCCCAATACGGCATTTATCGGCATGTTTGTTATCACTGCTGAGAGTTCCGTTGCCGCCGGTGTAAGACGCATTGAAGCCATTACGGGAGAAGCTGTTCAGGCGATGTTTGTCAAACAGAGAGATCAGGTACAGGCGATAAAATCCCTCACCGGCACTCAGAAAGACCCGGTAAGCGCGGTAGAGAAATTCCTGCGCGAACTGGAAGATGCCAACGCCAAGCTCAACACCTTTGAAAAGGCACAAAACAAGGAGAAAATGCGTGCTTTGAGTGATAAAATGGAAACGGTAAACGGTACACAAGTGCTTATTACGCACACCGACTTGGATGCAGCAGCCATCAAAGATTTGTGTTTCGGTTGGCGCAGTGGTCACAAAGACCTATTTGTTTTATTGGCCTCAGAAAACGAGGGAAAAGTGGTGTTGACCCTTGCGTTGGGCGACGATCAAGTGGCTAAGGGGATGCATGCCGGTCAACTCATAAAAGAGTGGGGAAAGTACATTCGCGGTGGTGGTGGCGGACAGCCGTTTTTTGCCACTGCCGGAGGGAGTAACCCTGAGGGGGTGAAAGATGTATTTGAAAAGGCAAAAGAACTGGTGTAGAGGTTTGAAGAATAAAATTTCAGCTATTTATTAGTCGTTGTTGTATTGTGAAAATTCAATGACTTTCACGTTTTGTCGAGAGATGCCATATGTTTTTTTTATTTACTAAAAACCATACGTCGGTTTCTTTTCCGCACCATATAGCGGAAATTTACTTGGGTATTAAAATCGGGACAATTTGACATGCTTTATTGCCTATGGCCTCACCAACGCATTGGTAAACAGCGTCTGCTTTAAAATACCTTCATTTTCTAAGCCATTATCAACGATCCATTTGATGAATGAAGAAACCCGTTCCGCTTGCATTATTCCGCAGGTTTCTTTGTCGCCAAAGTGCTGAGCTGTCACTTCAAGTGTTTTGGCTAAATCTATGTCTTGGTATTGGCCCGCGTATTTTTCTAGGATGTCAACGGATGCTTTCGGGTTGCTTTGCGCGTAGAGAAAGCCTTCCTTCGTGAGGTTGATAAATTTCCCGTAAAGTTCCTTGTTTTTGGCAATGTTACTTTGCTTTGCTAAAACAACCGGGGAGTATCCGTACGGAATACCGTAATCGCCCATTTTAAATTTGTTGAGCGCTACGTTTTTGCTCTCTGCCTCTACGCCTTCCCAATTGTCAAATATCCAGGTAGATGCGGCATTGCCTTCCAGTAAAGTGTTCCAAATACCGAGTTTTTCGGGATAGCTGATCTCAATGCTGCCCGTGCCCCCAGCGTTAACAATCATTTGTTTGACAATGTGGTCTTCGTACCGGGCTTTGTATGATGCGTAAACTTTTCCATCCAGTTCTTTTGGGGAAACAATGCCGGATTTCTCAAGGGTAACGATGCTGCTCAGGTCATTTTGCAAAATGGCAAATACCGCAACGGCGTCAACCTTGTTGGTCTTGTTGTTCAAACTGATTACGGTTTCAAAGGGTGCAATGGCAAAATCCGCATGATCGAGCTCAAGTTTTTTACCCGGTGTGACTTGGTAGTTGTCTTCAGCAGGATTGATGATGCTAAGTTCAATGCCTTGCTGCTCATAAAGCCCCAGTTCTTTGGCGATTAAAAAGCCTATGTGATTGATATTTGGTGTCCAGTCAAGTGCTAAGTGTATGGTTGTCATAAAATTGTTTTAGCGTTTTTTAAACAAGCGCATGTCATGCTGCAAATTTTATTCGTGCCCCAAATATAGGCGATACTTGTTGGTTTGAAAACCCTCGGGCGCGTTTGTTGCGCTCTCGTAAACACACCACCAAGCGGTGATCCTTATCCCAAAATCATCACGCAAATTTTTTTCGCTCTTTCCGCTGCATATCCGAACTTTACGCCACTTAAACGCCCCTTACATTTTATGAATATTTCCTATAACCGCGAGTTGTTCGATAACGACGAACTAAAACATATTTATCGCACCATTCTCAAACCGAGATTGATTGAAGAAAAAATGCTCATTGCCTTACGCCAAGGGAAAATCTCTAAGTGGTTTTCCGGCTATGGACAAGAGGCCATATCGGTGGGAACGACTTTGGCAATGAAGCCCGAGGAACACATTCTCACCATGCACCGTAACTTGGGGGTATTTACCACGCGTGATATCGATTATTACCGCTTGTTTGCCCAGTTTCAAGGGAAAATGGACGGTTTTACTAAAGGTCGCGATCGCTCGTTTCACTTTGGCAGCAAAGAACACAACATCGTGGGGATGATATCGCACTTAGGGCAGCAATTGGGCGTGGCCGACGGGATTGCGCTGGCGTCTCTTTTGCAAAAAACAAAGCACGCGACGCTGGTATTTACCGGCGATGGAGGTGCCAGTGAAGGTGATTTTCACGAGGCACTCAACGTGGCCGCGGTCTGGCAATTGCCGGTGATATTTGTGGTGGAAAATAACCAATGGGGACTATCAACCCCAAGCAATGAGCAGTTCCGATGCGCGTCTTTCGTAGACAAAGGTGTGGGATACGGCATGCGCTCGGAGAAAATCAACGGTAACAATATTCTCGAGGTAATAGAAGCCACCCGCTCTTGGGCGGAGCGCATCAGAGAGAAACCGGAACCGGTGTTGCTGGAATGCGTGACATTTAGAATGCGTGGTCACGAAGAAGCCAGTGGGACAAAATACTACCCCGATGGTTTGATTGATCACTGGGAGGCCTACGATCCTGTCAATAATTACCGAGATTTTTTAATTGAGGAAGGACTGCTTACCGATGATGAGGACGCGCAATTGCGCCAAGAGATTACCAAAGAAATATCCACAGCTTTACAAGCAGCCATGGACTCTCCCGACGTGGAGTACGATGAGGAGGTAGAAAAGGCAGACGTCTATGCGCCATGCGACGCTCCCTTGGTGGAGCCAGGAGAAAAGACGGAAGAAAAGCGCCTCGTTGATGCTATTTCCGATGGTTTGCGCGAGGGGATGACCAAGCACGACAATCTCGTGATTATGGGACAGGACATTGCCGAATACGGAGGCGTGTTTAAAATCACCGATGGCTTTGTCAAAGCATTTGGTAAAGACCGCGTACGCAATACCCCTTTATGTGAATCGGCCATTATCGGTGCCGGACTTGGACTGTCGGTACGCGGGATGAAAAGCGTGATTGAAATGCAATTTGCTGATTTTGTTACCGAGGGCTTTACGCAAATTGTTAACAATCTTGCAAAAATTCACTACCGCTGGGGACAAAATGCCGATGTGGTGATCCGTATGCCAACAGGCGCCGGGGTACAAGCCGGACCGTTTCACAGTCAGAGCAATGAGGCGTGGTTTGCCCATACTCCCGGACTGAAAGTGGTGTATCCCGCTTTCCCCGCTGATGCCAAGGGATTGCTTCTCCGTGCCATTGAAGACCCCAATCCAGTGATGTTTTTTGAACACAAGGGCTTGTACCGTTCGCTGTATGGACAAGTACCGGATGGTTATTACACTCTGCCATTTGGCGAAGCAGCATTGGTCAATGAAGGTCAAGCGGCCACCATTGTCACCTATGGTTTAGGCGTTCACTGGGCATTGGAATGGCAAAAGCATCACGCCGATACACAGGTAGATATCATTGACTTACGCACACTCGTGCCTTTGGATGAGGAGACCATTTATGCCTCGGTAAAAAAGACCAATCGCGTTCTTGTGTTGCACGAAGATTCTACCACGGGTGGTTTTGGTGCGGAAATATCGGCGCGGATATCTCATAACTGTTTCCGCGAACTCGACGCCCCCGTCATTCGCTTAGGCAGTGAAGATACCCCGGTGCCTTTTTCCGGTATATTGGAAAAAGGATTTTTGGCCAATGCCCGGTTGGAAAAAACGATGGAGGAATTGCTAGCGTTTTAAACCTTCAATTTCTAACTATAAAAAAAC
This sequence comes from Cryomorphaceae bacterium, assembly GCA_003566715.1. Lineage (GTDB taxonomy): Bacteria > Bacteroidota > Bacteroidia > Flavobacteriales > Schleiferiaceae > CSBr16-58. Next base: position 20,800 of record PXCF01000139.1, read on the forward strand.
GCATAGGCTATAGAGTTCGAGACCAAGGCTTATTATATTGAAAACAGCCAGGCTACACCAATAGCAACAATTACCGACACAATCTTCACCAAATTAAATCGGTGATCTTCGCTGGCCTCAAACAGAATGGTGGTAGAGATGTGCAGGAATATGCCCGCCACAAACGCTGTGGCGTACATGTTGATTTGGTAGATGTCTGGTAAAAACTGTCCGGTAAACATACCCAGTGGCGCCATGATGGCAAACAACAGCAGCAAGCCGTAGGTGATGGGGAGGGATAGTTTGCGCTCTCTCAATAGCGAAAATAAAACCACGCCAACGGGGATGTGGTGAAGGGCAATGCCCCAGAAGAGTTTGTTACTGATTTCCGGAACGTGTAGTTGCGTGCCAATAGGGATACTCTCAATAAATGCGTGTAGGCATAAACTGAGCATGGCGGCAAGCGGTATGTTGTGACGTGGTCGTTTGAGTTCGCGATGGGCGTGACCATGTTCTACTCCGTGAGATATCATTTCCAAGATCACTTGAAACAAGAATCCCAGCATGACCAGAAGGCCGGGTAGGGGATTGTGCTGGTGACCGTGTGCGTGTGCGTGTGCGTGATCGTGCGGTTGATGCGCGAAAATTTCCGGCAATAGGTGCATCATGGCCAGTGCCAGTAAGTAGGCACCACTGAAGGCCAATAATATTTTTAGTCTCGACGGATTACCGTGTCTAAACCAATTGGCGATAATTGCGCCTACCATTACGGAGGCGATGAGAATGATGGTTTTAAAGATCATTTACGAGCAAGGGTAATGTAGCGCTTTGAGCTACTTATATTTAATGTGGAAAGTTGATAGTCGCCCCATTCACGTTCAATGGTAAATCCGGAAGATTTAAGCATCTCTCGGAATGTTTCCGGATAAATGAGTTTTACTTTTTCATGAAATGTATGAATATTGTCTTGGTCTTCCACGCGAATGGTTTTAATCACGTACTCACCTTCAATTCGTCGTTGAATGTCAAACTGTACATTGTCGATGACTTTGGTTTCCGGGTTGGTGTTGATGTGGGAAAGAGTCTTGGGATTGAGGTAGTCAAAGAGAAAGCAGCCGTTGGGGGTCAATGCCTTGTGGATATTGTCGAATACCTGTTGATTTTCATTTTGGGTATTGAAATAGCCAAAACTGGTGAAGAGGTTAACCACAGCGTCGTATTTTTCTGAGCCTAGGTCATCGCGCATATCGCCTTGAACAAACGATAGTCCTTCACGAGCGAAGTGTTTATTAGCAAATGCAATGTTTTCTGCCGAGAGGTCGAGGCCGGTAACATTGTAACCATTATCGGCTAGTTGAACTGCGTGCCGTCCTCTACCACAGGCGAGATCAAGTATGTGGCTGTTGTGAGGGAGTGGATGTTTTTTTAACCATTGGTCTATAAACGATCCGGCCTCATTGAGGTCTCGATGTCGGTAGAGTAGGTGGTAATAAGGTGTGTTGAACCAAGTGGCAAACCATTCTTTATTCATGCGGCAAAAATAACACAATAAAGAGTGATTGACGCGGTGAAATGCAACTTTATTGCAATATCGTTACACCAAGTGTAAACATGGTACGGTTGCGCTCGTTCATAAATGGCGTTGGTATAAGGCCTTGATCGAAGACAAACTCTCCAGTTGTACTTTGGAAGTTGACCAAGCTCATGTTGATGCCAAATTTTTTGGTTTGGTAGCCAATGCCTCCATGAATTCCGGTTACGTTGGTAGCGTTGAAGCGCTCGCTGTATCCACTGGTGGTTAAAGAGTAGCCGCCACGAAGGAAAAAGCTGCCAAGGCGAATTTCTGTTCCGGCTCGGAGGTGGGGCATAGGCGTCAAGTCATTTCTGATGTCTTCACGTAGATTGTCTTTTATTGATTGCTCCATATCTCGTCCTCCATAACGTGAGGTTCTTGGGTCAACAAAGTCGTAATCGATGCTAATAAAGCCAAACTTGTTAAATACATAGGCCATACCGGCGTTTAAGCGAGCGGCATTATATGCTGTATAGCGGTAGTTTGGATTAAAGCCTCTTTCTTCTTCTAACTCTTCGAAAATCCCTCCATCTCGATAAATAAAATCAAATTCACCGTTAAAGGAATGTGCAGTTGGTGTTTGTGCGGAAACACCAATTCTAAGTGCCGGTATAGGACGATAAATAACGCCAGCACGCGCGTTGATGCCAACGCCAGAAACATCAATCCCTTCAGCATATTCTACAAACCCTTGCTCAACTTCATTTACATCGCTAACGGACTGGTCATTGAAATAATTTTGTCTAAAGGTGGTAAACGGAACACCGATGCCAAAGCCATAATACCATTTATGACCTTCGTTAAAGCCAAAGGTTAGACCCAATTCATGTTGTGTGCCAATGATCTCTCTACTTACTGAATCATTGTAAAAATCACCGGGCTCAAATATGTCGCCTTCCGGGTTCATTACAAAACCACGGCCGTTATAGCTCTCTCTAAAAGATGCGGTTTGATTAAACGTCAACGCAAATACCGAACTGCGGTTGCGTTCTTCGTTCATCATCCACGTTTTTCCAAAGTTGGTGATGGTGACACCTGCTTCATTGTTGTCGCCAATACGTTGGCCGTTAAAGCTTGTGGCATTGTTATGCGAAAATATGCCGAAGTGCACATCTACTTGCTCACGGCGAAAAACCCCGACACCGGCCGGATTGATGTGAATGGAGGAGAAGTCATTGCCCAAGGCCGAAAAGGCTCCTCCTACGCCTGCGCTGCGTGCTGTGCCTAGATTTTGATGGCGATTCAAATGATGCATCTCCATGGCCGTTTGCCCCTTAAGTGTCATGGATTCAAACAAAAACAGGGCAATACCGATAAAGAAATTTCTGCTCATATTGGTTGTTGTAGAAGATAAAAAAAAGCATTCCTCACATCTTAAGAGGAATGCTTACATACTCAATTTATCGGCGTCCACCGCCGCGTGAAGGTGCAGATCTTACGCCACCACCGCTGCTGCGTGAAGGTGCAGAGCGCATGCTGCCACCACTGCTACGTGAAGGTGTGGAGCGGAAGCTTCCACCTCTTGAGGGAGTAGAGCGGCTTGGGCTAACACTTCTCGAAGGAGAAACACCTCTGCTTGGCATGCTGCGTGAAGGCGCAGTTCTGGCGGGGGGGCTGTAGTTGCTTCTCGATGGCGCACGTTGCATAGTCCCACGTGCAGGAGAAGTGTTTGAGCGTGCAGGTGCAGCGCGTCTAGAGCTGGGCGCAACGGAGCGTGAAGGTGTGGTTGCTCTTTGGTTTGCCGCACCGGGCGTTGTACGTGCCCCACCAGTACGTGCAGCAGGTTGCGTAGTTCTTGAAGGCGCGTGCATAAAATTGCTTCTTGAAGAAGCGGCACTGCGCTGCGATACGTTTGAACGGGCCAAGTCAGAATAGTTGGTGGCACGGTTAAACGAAGATCCTCTGGTAGCCGCTGTAGAGCGATTGCTTGTCGTATTGCGCAAACTGCTAATTCCTTCGGTAGATGATCCTGCTGTACGTGCAGTTGAGCGCGAAGACTGAGCAACTCTGTTGCCTCCTGTAGCTGTAGAAGTACGCGTGTTGGCAGAAGCTCGGTCGCGAGCGATGGAAGTTGAACGAGGAGCGGTGTTTATCGTTCTGCGATTAACACCACCGGGCATGGTTCCGTATCCAGAACCTCCGGGACGCGTTCCCGCAAAGCTTGAGCGACGATTTGGGGCATAGTCGTATCCGGCACCCCACATGGCGCCATGACGGAAGCCGGCGTTATAGCTGTGCCAGCCCATACCCATACCCATACCCATGCCCCAAGGGCGCATCATGAATGGATCGTAGAAAAAGGGATCGTACATGGCCATCGGGTGCATCCCCCAAGGGTGCATCATGCCCCAAGGACGCATACCCATACCCATGCCCCATCCCATGCCCATGCCATAGCCCATGCCAAAGCTCCATCCGGGCTGCATGCCCCAACCCATTCCGGGGTGCATACCCATTCCCATTCCCATACCACCGTAGTAGTTATTTACGACCGCACCACCACCGGCAGCGCTACCACCTCTAGAGTCACGAGATTTTTCGCGAAAATCTGGGTCGTAGTAATCGTCGTAAATTTCACTTTGTTCGCCCGTATTATCGGCCTGCATAGAATTGGTCGCGCCAACAGAAGGAGCCATGTAGCCGGGATTAAAATATATTCCATCGTCGTAGTGATTGGAAACAATGTCGCTTTTTGAACGACATCCAATCAAAACGATTCCTAACATCATTATGGTCATCAATTTTTTCATCACTTGGGCATTTAAAAGGGTTGTTTCTCGTAGCTTTGCACTACGATTAATAAACTTCAAATTTCATACCAATAAACCTCATATGGCTAAAGTTCTTGCAAGCAAAGATAGTGATTACGCGCAATGGTACAATGATTTAGTAATAAAAGCTGATCTGGCCGAAAACAGTGCGGTTCGTGGCAGTATGGTTATCAAACCATACGGTTATGCCATTTGGGAAAAAATGCAGGCTGAGTTAGATAGAATGTTCAAGGAAACCGGACATGTCAACGCCTATTTTCCACTTTTTATTCCCAAATCATTTTTTAGTAAAGAAGCCAGTCACGTAGAGGGTTTCGCCAAAGAGTGCGCGGTTGTTACCCACTATCGACTTAAAAACGACCCCAACGGAAAAGGCGTAATCGTAGACCCGGACGCCAAGCTGGAAGAAGAATTGATTGTTCGTCCTACGTCGGAAACCGTTATTTGGGATACCTATCGCAAGTGGATACAGTCTTACCGTGATTTACCGATAAAGATTAACCAATGGGCCAATGTGGTGCGTTGGGAAATGCGAACCCGTTTGTTTTTGCGTACCGCAGAGTTTCTTTGGCAAGAAGGTCATACGGCACATGCCAGCAAGCAAGAAGCGATAGAAGAGGCAGAAACCATGCTGAATGTTTACGCTACCTTTTTAGAAAACTTCATGGCCATTCCGGTTCTGAAAGGCATTAAAACCGAATCCGAGCGTTTTGCTGGTGCGGTTGAAACTTACTGTGTTGAAGCGTTGATGCAAGACGGAAAGGCGCTTCAAGCCGGTACCTCGCATTTTTTAGGACAAAATTTTGCCAAGGCGTTTGATGTAACGTTCGCCACAAAAGAAGGTACCAATGAGTTGGTATGGGCTACTTCATGGGGCGTTTCTACCCGCTTGATTGGCGCACTCATCATGACGCACAGTGACAACAACGGCTTGGTTTTGCCTCCAAAATTGGCGCCACACCAGGTGGTTATCGTACCCATTTATCGCAAAGATGAAGAGTTTGAAAAGGTCGATGCCGCTGCGAAAGACATTGTACAGAAACTTAGAGCGGCAGGTATTTCGGTGCATTACGACAACCGAGATACCCATAAACCCGGATGGAAATTCAATGAATATGAATTGAAAGGGGTCCCGGTACGTATCGCCATTGGTCCGCGAGATTTGGAAAAGCAACAGGTAGAACTGGCGCGGCGTGATACCTTGGAGAAGTCTTTTCAGCCAATGGAAGGATTAACCGGAGTTATTGCCGACATACTCGAGCAAATGCAAACCAGTCTTCTGGAGCGTGCCCGTAAGCGCACCCAAGACGGAACTTATGCTGTTGATACGTGGGAAGAATTTACCGAAGCCGTTAAAAATCGCGGAGGGTTTATCAAGGCCCACTGGGATGGCACGGCAGAAACCGAGCGCATCATCAAGGAAAAAACTAAGGCCACCATTCGCTGCATCGAATTAGATGCACCGGAGGAAGAAGGGGTATGTGTATTCAGCGGCAAGCCTTCCAAAAGAAGAGTCGTGTTTGCAAAGGCCTATTAGGCCTCATAGAGACGCAAAATGTCGTGTCTCTACGGTTGACCATTTTAACAATCATAAAAAAACACCGTTGCCATGTCTGAAAATATTTCCTGTAACATCGATCTATACCGTTTACTGACCAAAAAATCAGCCGCTAAGGTGGAGGTTTTTAATCACATAAAAACGGTGATGAGCCTTTGGAAGGAGGTGTTGGAAGAATTGGCCGGTGAACTGTCAACCAATGTTTGTGGCGAAAATGAAGACATCGTTATCGAATATTTAGACGTGTCAACATTTGAGGCTAAGTTAAGAGCCTCTGGGGATATATTGTTTTCTTACGTGCATACCAATGTCTTTGCTTTGGACGAAAGTCACTATTTACACCAGCACTCATATTTAAAAAAAAATGAACTAGAGGGCTACTTTGGTACGTTGAATCTCTATTATTTCTTGGGCGATTCCATTAAATACAACCGCTTGAACGACAACGGTATTTTGATCGCTCGGGTGATGGTCAATAAGTCAGGTCTGTTCTTTGTTGAAGGCATTCGCGCCTTCGGAGAATTCGATCGATTTGATCATAAACGCCCATTGACCCGTGAGCGAATGAAAGTTTTGGCTGAGATGGCGTTAAAACACATGCTCGACATCGACTTGACCTTGCCGCCCCGACAGCATGCACAGTTGTTAAGTGTTGGCGACATCCAGTCTTTGAGGCAGGAGTTGAGGTTTAATACAACGCAGAGATTGGGATTTAGGAAGTAGGGGGATGGGGCGCTACGCGCGCTTTGATAGCGGTGAGCAGTGAGCCGTTCATAAACCCGTAGCCAAAATCAGAATAAAAGCCCACTCAAAACTCATCACTCAAAACTCATAACCAAATCAGTGGCATGTACAAAAAACGAAAAACGCTTGTGCCATCGACAAATCATCAATCAAAAATCAAAGCAACCCCTTACCGATCTTCTTAATCTGCTGATTTTCCTTCAATTGTGCGGTTAATTTATCGAGCACGCCGTTGATAAATACGCCCGACTTGGAGGTACTGAATTGCTTGCTTAGTTCGATGTATTCGTTGAAGGTGACTTTGATGGGGATTTGAGAGAAGTATATCAATTCTGCCAGGGCCAGTTTCATCAGCAATTTGTCGATAAGTGCGATGCGGTCAGCCTCCCAGTTTTTGGTTTGGCTGCCAATGATCTCCTCAAAGTAGTTGCTGTTTTGAATGGTTTTTTTCAAAAGTTGCAGGGCAAACTCGTGGTCTTCTTCGGATTTGAAAAGTTCGGGTATGGTCAAAGCGCTTTCAGAACTGTGTTTGATGAGCGCTACCACCAGCATCTGCATGGCTTCCAGGTCTTCCGACCAATGGATGTTACGCTCCTCATATAGCTCGTGTAAAGTGTCGTTATAGGCAAAAAACTGCGTATAAATCTCTAGTACAAATGCTTTTTGGTTGTCCAATGATTGCTCGCCCGTTTTGTAAGCTTCGTATACGGGACTTTCGATGAATTTTTTGTAAACCGTAAACAGTAAGTCGCGGTCGTCGCCCCAGCGAACACTGTACTCATCGTATAGTGCATTGATGCTTTCGTCAAATCTCAACTGACGGAGAATGGGGTTGTCTACCATGGCCGTGCTGGGGTTCATGTCCTCGGCCGTGGGCATTTTTTTCTTTTTACCGCGTTCCAAGCGCTCTTCTTCAAAGCGATGAAACTCTCCGAGCGCCTTGGCTTCTAAGAGAAACAGCCCATAGATATTTCTTAGACTATCCTCCAAGGCCTGTACCGTATTGGTAAGTGAGCGCTCGGTAGCCCGTTGTCCGTAAAGCGATTGTAGCGCCTTAATGCGCAGTTGACGGCGTGTGATCATGGTATCTGTTTAAACACTTGCTTTGGCCGCATCCACACGTGCTTGAGCAACTTCAAGTGCTGCTTGGTGTGTGGTGATGTTTTTGGTTTCTGCGTGGGTGAAAATTTCCAAAGTGGTATCGTATATTTTCTCGGTTCTTCTTAGTGATTCGGCGCGATCGTATTTGGCAATTTCAGAATATACGTTGATTAAACCTCCGGCGTTGATCAGGAAGTCGGGGGCATATAAAATGCTGCGCTCTGCCAATGCTTTGCCGTGAATGTTTTCGTCTTTCAATTGATTGTTGGCCGCACCGGCAATGATGCTACAGCGAAAGCGATCTAAGCTTTCATCGTTTACCGTAGCGCCTAGTGCACAGGGAGCGTAAACGTCCACATCCGCATCCGCGTAGTGGCCTTCATAGACTTTAGCGCCATATTCGTTGACGGCCATAGCAATGCGGTCTTGGTGGATGTCTTGAATGTATACCTCCATACCGGCCTCGGTGAGGTGTTTAACCAATGTAATTCCAACGTTGCCTATACCTTGAACAAGCACTTTACGTCCTTCTAAGTTGTCGCTGCCCCACTTGTATTTCGCCGACGCTTTGATGCCCATATAGGTGCCGTAAGCAGTTACCGGAGAAGGGTCGCCGCTGCCTCCCATTTCCACTGGTATGCCGGTGACATGCTTGGTTTCTTTCACTACGTGTTCGATGTCTTTGGTGGTAATCCCCACATCTTCTGCGGTGATGTATGATCCGTTCAGACGATCGACCATGCGACCAAAGGCACGCATCATGGCTTCGGTTTTTTGGGTGCGACTATCACCGATGATCACCGCTTTGCCTCCTCCGAGATTTAAGCCAGAGATGGCTGCTTTAAACGTCATTCCTCTAGACAGACGAAGGACATCGTTAAGCGCTTCCGCTTCGTTGTTGTAAGCCCACATTCTGGTGCCGCCTAAAGCAGGCCCGAGTACAGTACTGTGAACACCGATGATGGCTTTAAGGCCACTTTCTTTGTCGTGACAAAAAACGACTTGTTCGTGATCTTTAAAAGAGGGGTTTGAAAATACCAGAGGTTGAACGTCAACGGCGGAAGTCGAATGATTCATATCAGTGCAGGTTTGTATTAGTCAAATTTAATGGCAAAAGTGGTAAAAATCTTGCTATGGCTTAAACATTAACCGTCGGTCAGGGATTACCTTTGCGTTCAGTTTTAAATACCGCGCTAAGCCGCTGCGAAATTAACCCAAAACACCGGCTGGAGCAAACCGCTAGAGAAAATAATCACATGCGTCACCTTTTTACGCTCAATCACTATTTCGTCAAATACAAGTGGCACCTGCTCGGTGGGATAACCTTCGTATTGATATCGGTGCTCTTCAGTGTGATACCACCGCAGTATGTACGTGAATCCTTCAATGCGGTGGAAGATGCCATAAAAGCCAATGCAAATAACGGGACGACTGGTGTGTCAAAAGATACCCAGCGCTTGATTCTCATGTATGGCTTAATCATCATTGGGGCAGCTTTGCTAAAAGGGGTCTTTATGTTTTTTATGCGACAAACACTCATTGTTATGTCGCGGCACATCGAATATGATTTAAAAAATCAGGTTTACGAGCATTACCAAAAGCTCAGTCAGCGCTTTTACCGCGCCAACAGCACCGGCGATTTAATGAACCGCATCAGTGAAGACGTAAGTCGCGTGAGGATGTACTTGGGGCCCGCCTTGATGTATGGTATCAATACATCCATATTGGTTATTGTGGTGATCCAGCGTATGGTGGCCATCAATCCAACATTGACCTTATATACATTGGTGCCGTTGCCCATTTTGTCGTATTTGATTTATCGGGTCAGTCACCTCATCAACCGACGCAGTGAGCGGGTTCAGGCGCAGCTGTCGACCATCAGTACTTTTGTACAGGAAACACTTTCCGGCATTCGCGTAATCAAGGCCAACGCCAAAGAAGAATACTTAGCCGATAAATACGACGAGCAAGCAGATATTTATTTTGAAAAAAATGAGCGACTCTACCGTATAAATGCGCTCTTTGGACCTTTGATGCTCTTGCTGGTTGGCTTGTCCACCATCATCATTATTTATATCGGCGGCATGGAAGCCATCCGCGGTGAGATTACCATTGGTAACATCGCCGAGTTTATTATGTATGTCAACATGCTCACTTGGCCAGTTGCGTCTATTGGTTGGGTGACTTCCATCGTGCAGAGAGCAGAAGCTTCGATGGAGAGACTAAACGATTTCCTCAACGAAGACCCCGATATCGTCAACCCATCACAAGAACCGTTGACGGTTAATGGTACCATTCGCTGGGACAATGTCTCCTTTACCTATTCCCACACCGGCATCAATGCGTTAAAGGATGTTAGTTTTGAGATTGAAGCTGGAAAAACACTGGCCATCATTGGGGAGACCGGATCGGGAAAGTCTACAGTTGCAGCCTTAATGACCCGTTTGTTTGATCCTACTTCCGGACAAATAATGGTGGATGGCCACACATTGCGCACGCTAAACCTCGATGCGTTTCGAGAGCAAATCAGCATCGTTCCTCAAGACGTTTTCCTTTTCTCCGACACCATTGCCAACAACATCGCTTTTGGCGTTCACGACGCTACGCCGGAAACCATCGAACAAGCAGCAGAATTGGCAGGACTGCACCAAAATGTTATGGATTTCCCCAAGGGCTATGAGACCAGGCTGGGGGAGAGGGGGGTCACCCTTTCCGGTGGACAAAAACAACGTACCGCTCTTGCCCGCGCGCTGATTAAAAATCCGAAAATCCTCATCCTCGACGATTGTTTATCCGCCGTAGATACCGAAACGGAAGAACGCATTTTGCGTAGTTTGCGTCAATATTCAAGTTCTATAACTACCATCATCATCTCCCACAGAGTATCGTCTGTCAAACATGCCGACAACATCATTGTCTTGAAAAACGGGCAAGTTACCGAAAGAGGTAACCACGATTCACTCATGAAAAAGCAGGGATATTATGCGGATATTTATGAGAAGCAGTTAAAGGAGGAGATGAAGGTCAATTAACAATACAAACAAATCTTTTTCCCATAACATCCAGCCGTACAAGTACGACTCAGCAACCAAACATCAATCAATCAGCTTCTTCTGTGCTACTTGCACCACTTTATGGTTGGCTTTGTTGCGCAAGAATGTTACAATGTAGAGGTTGCTGGCTTCTAAGCCGCTGCCGAGTTGTTCACTCTTGGAATAGGTTTCAACGGCTCCTCTTGCCCAGATATTGGTGCCTATATCCTCACCAAAATGGTGGGAGAGTGACTGGCGAAACATGTAATTGTGAACATACTCCTCGTCAACATCATAGTTGGGAAGTATTTGCGGAGCGATGATGTTATTCTCAATTACAAAAACAGATAGCACCAATTCTTCGGAGTAATTTTCCAAGGCTTCAATATCGATATCTACCGAGGCGTTTCTCGAAGCGTTGTCCCACTCGGTTTTAATTCTAATGTCAAACAAAGGGTCATTATCCAATTCAGATTGAACGTGCGTGGCCCAGCCGCCGTGTTGTTTCATATGTCCGGTGCCAGTGCTGGTGTAATTTAATCGGTTTACCATCCCAACAGGAATGCCAAAAAACCTGTAGAAGTTAAAAATGGCTGTTCCTTCCGGGGTGCGCCAATCATCAGGTAATTTACTGGTTGGGCCGGCGAAATTGTCCAGAACATGATAGCTGACGACCACTATTTTATCCCCAAAAGTGTTTTTGATTTGTGTAGACGTCACTTCGGCATTTGGACAGTTGTTGCAGCGGTGACCGGTAAACTTTTCAATCAGTACGCGCTGAACAGCCTCTTCGACTTCTCCGCCACCACCGCCGGTGTTACCACCGCCTTGCCTTACAGGCTCTTCAATGATATCACAAGAAGAAATAAGAAAGGCGCTAAACGCCAATAGAACGAGGTAGGAAAAATGCTTTTTCATGAGTGTGATAAATTGAAGGCGTAAAATATGAACGCTGCTAAGATACAAAATTTATCAATTACCACTTTTAATAAATTGCGAATATGTTTTTGATATATGTTGAAATTCAGGGTCGTGCTTGGCGAAATAGGCCGCTAGATTAGGCCTTCTCCGGGTTTCTTGGGGTTCAGACGCCCACATGAGAATGGCTTTTTCAATCAATGGGTTAAACTTGGGGTTGCCATGATCAACCGCATATACCTGACTTAAAAAACCCAAAGCTTCGTGGTGATTGTTGTCGCGTAAACGCAGTTCAGCCATATTGAGAAGTGATGCGGTAAAGTGCGGGGAATATTCCAGCGTTTGCAAATAAAATGCCTCGGCACGCTTCAAGAAATCGTCGTGGCGATCTACACCTGGTAAACTGTTGATTAATGTCTGACGCTCTTTGGGGTTCAAGTTGTCGTTACACATGCGGAAGAAGTCCCCCATTTGTTGCAAGGTAGGTAAGTTGTGAGGGGTAATGGCTAGGGCTTCTGAAAAAGCGTCGAAGGCTTGGGGCAACTGTTTCTGCGCGAAAAATGCCAACCCTTGGTAATAATACAAACTGTTGGCAACACGATCGAGATTGTAATACGGATTCAATGTCTTATCTACAGCATCAATGAGTTGACGAGGGTTTCGGCGTTCGTGGGCCGATATAACACTGCTCAATTGAGCATCGCCTTGCAGTCGGTGATAACCAACGTAGGTGCTCGTCAACATCACCGCAATCATTACGTAGGCAAGGATAGAGCGTTGGTTAAGCTTGAGATTGATGCCTGGCGCATGGCGTAGAAAATACCCCGCCAAGAACAGCATCAAAAATAGATGCTCTGGTCGTTCCAGTGGAAAATCAAAAAAGCTAAATATTAGATATCCCAACCAAGCAAAAATAGCCGCTAAGTGAAAGTGAAAATGGACGGTTTCTTTGGGTTTGTAAAAAAAAGCAGCAATGGTGGTCAGCAAAAGAAATCCCCAATATCCCAAGGCACCTATCCAGCCCGACTCCGAAAGCACCCATAGGTAGTCGTTGTGTGGACGCAGTAATTGTGTTTTTCCTTGTTCTACCGAATGGTTAACGCCTTCCAGCCCTTGCGTGGGCAGATGAATCTTCCACATGCCCGGCCCTACGCCATGGGGGTTTTCTTGCCACATATTGACCGATTTTTGCCAAAAAGCAACTCGGTGATTCAGGTTGGTGGCATCGGCTGCCTCATTGATGTTGAGGGCGTAAAGTGCTAGTATGCTCACAGGTATACCGATGATAGGTAAGAGCAGAAGCTTGGATACGGGAAGCTCGTTTGTTTTTGCGTGAAAATAGTAAAGCATCAATACGACCGGAACAGCCGTCATAACACCAATCCAAAGCGATCGCGTTCGCAAGGCCACCACGCAAATAAGTGCGAGAATCGCGCTGATGAAAAATAGTTTTCGGAGTAGCCCATTCTGGTCGTAACGCGCGGCAAACAACAAAAAGCCACCGCCAACAAACAACAACATGGTCAGCATGTTTTTATGTCCACCCAATCCTTGAATTTTGTAGAGATTCTCGGAAAGTGAACCATCAAGTGTGTACTTAAGGAGAGGGAAAATAGCTGATAGCAAAACGATGATAAAGGCAAACCCCATCCAGCGACTCAATGTAGCTCTATCCAGCTCGTCTCTTCTCCAGAATACAGAAATAGCCAAAGCCCCAATGGATACGCCTGCATATTTCCAAAATACCGATAGCGCTTCCGGCGCATTAACTGCCTGAATGGCAAGGGGGAGTTGCCATATCAGCCAGATGAATATACCTATCCATGCCCAACTGAAGCCACGGACTTCTTTTCTAAAGTAAAAAACAATCGCGGAAACCCCCACGGTGATGGAGAGCCACTTAACGGCCATCGAAGGATCGGGGAAGTCGGGTGTGTACACCAACAGAATGGCAATGATGAAAACACCGATAAGTTGCGAAATTCGTTGGGGCATGACAAACGATGTTAAGAGCTTAAATCACCGGCCATTTCTACCAGTTCGGCCAAGTCAAGTACTTTGATGCTGCCTTCTTTTTCTTTGTTTTTTACGCCATCGCTCATCATGGTATTGCAAAACGGACAAGCGGAGGCAATGATTTCCGGCTCGGTTTCCAATGCTTCTTCCGTGCGCTCGATGTTGATGTCTTTATTGCCCTTTTCCGGTTCTTTAAACATTTGAGCACCGCCTGCGCCACAGCATAGGCCTTTGGATTTACAGCGACGCATCTCTACAAACTCTGCTTCGATGGTCTCGATGAGTTTGCGCGGTGCTTCGTATTCGCCATTGGCGCGACCGAGGTAACAGGGGTCATGAAATGTGATGCGTTTTCCTTTGAGTTTACCGCCTTCAATTTTCAACTTACCGGATTCTAAAAGATCTTTTAGGTACTGTGTGTGGTGCATCACCTCGTAGTTGCCTCCCAGTGCGGGGTATTCGTTCTTTAGGGTGTTAAAACAATGCGGACAGGTGGTGACAATTTTTTTGATTTCGTAGCCATTGAGCACTTCAATATTGGTCATGGCTTGCATTTGAAAGAGAAATTCATTGCCAGCGCGTTTGGCCGGGTCGCCGGTGCAGCTCTCCTCTTTTCCAAGTATGGCTACATTGACACCGGCTTGCAATAATATGCGGGCAAAGGCTTTAGTGATTTTTTTGGCACGGTCGTCAAAACTTCCGGCACATCCCACCCAAAATAATACATCGGGTTGTTTGCCTTGGGCCATTAAATCGGCCATGCTGGGTATGGATTGTTGACTCATTCTAATTGTTTTAAGGCTTTTTATAAAAGGTTCCGTCTTTTTTTAACACGGTAAAACGTCGGTTCTGTTGGGGCTGAAAAACAAACATCTCGATGCCGTCTGAAGGGCGCTCACCGATAATGACGTCTGTGAGCGTATCATTTCCCGCTACAAATTCAGGCAAAATAGTGGTGAATTCTCCGGGGTTAATCATACCGTTGAAAATATCAATGGCCCAGCGAACGTTGCCCTCGAGATCTCTCATTGTCATTTTATCACCATCTTCAAACCCACGGGATTGCAGGGTTAAATTAAACGTTTCGTTGCCTGAAGTGTGAATCATTGTCACCAATTGACTGGTGGATTCAACACCTTCGCCATCGTCGCCAATGGGGACGATGTTGTGGATGTAGGCGCCAAAAGACAAGTAGATGGTGTCGTTTACATCGTTGATGTTGATATACGGAGCTTGACTTATAGAATCCGGCATCAACGCACGAGATTGGGTAACGATGGGCCATATCGTTTCTTCTCTTGCGCAATTGGCAAACAAGAAAGAGACGATTAAAGTAATCATGAGCTTTTGCATATCGATTACAATTCAGAGGCCCAGTTGGCACGATCGTCTTGAGGGAATTGCCAAGGCGCTCCGTTGTTTTCAACATTGGTCATCATTAGGTTGAGCTCTTGGGCAGCACTGGACTCTTCCATCACCATGTACTGGCGCATTTTCATGATAATATCAAGTGGGTCAATCTGTACCGGACAGGCTTCCACACAAGCGTTGCAAGTGGTACATGCCCAAAGTTCTTCGCGACTGATATGGTCGTCAAGTAGGGACTTGCCGTCGTCTTGAAATGAGCCTTTATTGGCATCGATGTTGGCTCCAACAATTTCCGCGCGATCGCGCACATCCATCATGATTTTCCTTGGTGAAAGCTTTTTTCCGGTTTGATTGGCCGGACATTCCGCCGTACAGCGACCACATTCGGTACACGCATAGGCGTTCATGATATTGATCCAGTCTAAGTCCATGACGTCTTTGGCGCCAAATCGCTCGGGCTCTGCCTGTCCTTCCGCAGGTGCCGCGTAGGGGTCGGCATTGGGGTCCATCATCATTTTCACCTCTTTGGTAACGGTTTCGTTGTTGGCAAACTTCCCCTTGGGATTCAAATTGGCATACCACGTATTGGGAAAGGCCAATATGATGTGAAAGTGCTTGGAAAATGGCAGGTAATTGAGGAAGGCAAGTATCCCTATGATGTGTGTCCACCAGAAAATTCTTTCGGCGGTGTGTAGTCCTTCCTGACTCATGCCGGAAAAGAAACTCGCCAAGTATTGACTTACAATGTAAGGGCCGGCAACAGCCGCTTCCATATTGGCTTCCGAGGCATTCATAAGTAATAGGGCAAACATCAAAACGATTTCAATAACGAGGATGTAGTTGCCGTCTTTGGTTGGCCATCCTTTCATTTCATCCTTGTGAAAACGCGGTAAGCGCTGCACGTTTCTTCGCCACAAAAACACCACACAGGCAACGATGACCAAAACGGCCAATACTTCGAAGAAGTTAATGGCCGAGGTATAAACAGCTCCTAAGGGTGATGCCAAAATGCGGTGGGTACCAAAAATTCCGTCGATGAGGATTTCTAAAACCTCAATATTGATGAGAACAAAACCAACATAGATTAGGATATGAAAAAATCCAGCAATGGGGCGTTTCACCATTTTACTTTGTCCAAAGGCGACCAAGCCCATGTTTTTCCAGCGTTCACTTTTGTTGTTGGTTCGATTCACATCCTTGCCCAGCATGATGTTGCGGCGAATTTTACCCACATTTTTGGCAAATATGGCGATGGCAACAACCAATGCTGCTAGGAAAATGATGTTTGCAATTCCGAAACTCATGGCTATTTTTCTTTGCGTTTCTCTCTTTTAATCTTATCTTCTTCGTGAAGTTGGTGTAATTCCTCTGCATCAACGCCACGTGATCTTCCAAATATTGAGAAATTGATGTAGCGCTTAGGGTTGAGCTGCATGTCCAACAGCAACAAGTTAACTCTGTCGCTAGCCAACTCTAAATTGTTGAACAAATCTTCGTCTTGCAATAACAAACCAAGATTTCCTTCGCCTTGTTCAACTCTACGGAGCAATTCATTGAAGTTAACCAGTGTAGAGGTCAATGAGCGGAAGGCTTCCCCGGGGTTGCTGGCCATCAGTGAGTCACTAACTGCAGCGAGGTTTTTAGCAATTTTGTCGAGATTGAATTTGTTTTCTTGCAGTATGTGTGATACCTCGCCAACATTCTGAACGGTTTGCGTCAAACTTTCTTCATTTTCAGTTAAAAGGGTTTCAAAAGATAGGGCCGATGTTTCTAAACTGCTAAACGTACTGCGCAATGAAGATACCGATCCCTCGATGTTGCTTTTAAAATCTTCGGTGAAAATTTCTGATGTAAGCGTCAATATGGTATCCACTGATCCGAGTAATCGTTCAACTTTATTCCTCAATGGTGCAACCTGTAAGTTGACCTCTTCGGATAAACTGAGAGAGATTTCGGATTGTAAGGTGTCACCAAGACTGATGGGAGGGCCGGTCTTGTGAATGAGTTCAATGGCTTTGCCTCCTAATAAGTCTGTGCTGGTTATTTGAGCAATGCTGTTTTTGCTGATGGGGAAATCGGTATTAATGGTCATTTCTACCACGATATTTCCATCCATTTTTGGGTGAAACTGCATATCGGTAATGATGCCAACTTGGAAGCCGCTGATGATGATCGGTTGACTTTTCACCAAACCTTCAACCCGGGGATATACAGCATACAATTTTGTGCTGGACGAAAACATATCACCACCTTTTAGAAAAGTGGCCCCCCAATAAAGTCCGAAGATGGCCACGATGGCGATGATACCGGCGGATAGTTCTTTTGAATACTTCATTTTTTAAGCAATAGCGTTACGTGACAAGTGTCGCATAAAACGGATGTTTACATCGGTATTGTTCTCGAACAATGCATTGTTTTTAAAACATTGACGTTTAATCGTAGTTGTCAAATCAAGTGTTCCAAAGCATTAGGCCTCCGAAAAGGCCAGCTGCTTTTTCAAAACATCTGTGATGCGAAAATAACCTTAAAAAGAGGATTGAGACAAATTTTTTTCTTTTCGCTCTGCTACGTCTAGTCCTATTCGCTTGCCCTTGTCAAAAGCGACAACGAATGCGTCGTCAAATCCGGCTTTGCGCGCATTTTTACATGCAGCTTCAGCTTCTGTTTTATTGCTGAATTTACCGTGAAAGTATTTGAATAATCGCCCTTGGGGTTCCACAAAGACATGGTTAAGTCCGTTGAATTCCTCGGCAGTGGTTTTTCTTTCTTTACTTGAAACAAGGAGTTGTACGGTGTAATAGAAGGTAGGCGCTTCTTTGATGGGGTTGGCTATTGCTTCTTCTTTTATCTCTGGTGTGGCTGGTGTTTTTTCGGCCTCCTCACTCGCAATAATGGGTGGTGAAAGCTCGGTGCGGTTGATGATTTCAAAGGCCTCGCGTTTTTCTTTGTACTCTCTTACCGCTCGGTATATGGCCGATGCCATAATGTCTTGCCCATTGTCACTTTGTAAAAAATCTTCCTCGTAACGATTGGTCAAAAAACCCAATTCCACCAGTACGGCCGGCATAGTGGTTCTACTGGTCACCACGAGCGGTTGCTGTTTTACTCCGCGATCTTTTCTCTTGGCTCTAACGCGAAACTGGTCTTGTATCTTTTGTGCAAAGGCAACACTCTGTTCGAGAAACGCATTCTGATACAGACTCAATGCAATATAGGTTTCCGGTCTGCTGGGGTCAAAGCCTTCGTACTGCTCTTCAAAGTTGTCCTCAAGGGTAATCACCGCGTTTTCTTGCATGGCCACACGCATTTGCTTGTCTCCTTGGCCGCGCCCCATCACATAGGTGGAAGCACCAAAGGCCTGAGGATTGGTAAAAGCATCACAATGAATGGAAACAAAGAGATCGGCTTTGTTGCGATTGGCTATGGCAGCGCGTTCGTGCAATTCCACAAAACGGTCGTCTTTACGGGTATAGACAACCTTCACGCCTTTGAGGTTTTTCTCGATGTAAGCCCCCAATTTGAGAGATACTTTTAATGCCACGTCTTTTTCGCGTGAACGATAACGACCTGTGCCCAAATTACCCGGGTCTTTTCCTCCGTGCCCGGCATCAATGACCACCAAGGTAAATTTATCATCGTTGGTGGGAAGCCAGCTTGCCTCGTAACCGGGGATGAAGATAAACATGGCCAAAAGTGTAAATGCAACTCGTTTGAGCATGGTTGGGTTAAATTTTTAACGTAATAATTTAAAAAATGCTGAGGTTGACCAATTTATGGTTGGGTAAATTGGCTTAGTTTTGACCCCATGTTATTTGCAGAACGTTTTTGTGTAAAAATGATATGCACCAACGTTTTAATCTGTGGCAAAAATAAGGCCTAATAAGCGTATGTCCTTGTATTTACGGCAATTTTTATTTGTACCTCTCTTGATTGTGCCGGCATTTCTTTTTGCTCAGGTGGAGCCTGATACGCTGTCACGCCTTCCCCGGCATCTGCAAGAAATCGATACCACAGCGCTAAGCCACGATGCCATGGCCAAAAAAGATTCTGTTCAACCGGATACGATATCACCAAGTATTTTGCCCAAAGAGCCCTATAGAACGTCAAAAAGTCTGGATGAAATAGTAGATTCAGACGCCCTTGACTCCATTGTAAGTAGCATGAAGCAAGAAAAAACGTTTCTTTACAACGAGGCAGTCGTGGTGTATGGCGATATTACCTTAAAAGCAGGATATATTGAAATAGATAATAAGACCAATGAGGTGTTGGCTACCGGAATTATTGATTCTGCGGGTAATTTGGTGCAAAAACCCATATTTATTCAGGGTGGACAAGAGTATCGGTCGGATACCATTCGCTACAACTTTGACTCAGGCAAAGCCCTTATCAAAATGATGCTCACCCAAGAAGGCGAGGCATTTATGCAAGGGCGAAGAGCAAAGAAAATGGATGAGGACATTTTGTACATCAACAAGGCTTCATACACAACTTGTAGCCACGAGCAACCGCACTTTAGGATAATGACCACGAAGACGAAGGTGATTCCCAATGATAGAATTGTTACCGGGCCGGCTTATTTGGAGGTTTTGGACTTGCCAACGCCTTTAATGTTGCCCTTTGGTTTTATGCCCACACAAGAAGAGCGTAAATCGGGTATCTTAATTCCCGCCTACGGAAGCAGCTTAGATCGCGGTCACTTTTTACGCGGAGGTGGGTTTTACTTGTCGATCAGCGATTATTGGGATTACACCGTTCGAACAGATATTTTTACGCGCGGTGGTTATGGTTTGTTTAATAACGTCAATTATGCCCAGCGGTACAAGTTTAGAGGACAAGTAAACATCGATTACAACAAGCTAATTATTGGTCGCCCCGAATTTGCGGATTACGGTCAATACAACAATTCGAGTGACTTTTCTGTACGCTGGAACCACCAGCAAGACCCCAAGGCTAATCCAAATTTACAGTTTTCTGCCAACGTTAATATCGCTACCCAATCGTTTAACCAGTTGGCCACACAAGACCCGATGACCAACCAACAAAACCAACTGCAGTCGTCCATTAACCTCAATAAGAGCTTCGACGGAAAGCCGTATTCACTGGCTATTCAAGCCGGTCATAATCAAAGTAATGCCACGGGTAATTTGAACCTCGACTTGCCTACGGTCAATTTCAACATGAACCGGATTTTCCCATTTAAGAAAAAAGTGTTTACTGGAAAAGAGGCTTGGTATGAGAAAATCGGGGTGCAGTACACGGGTAATTTTAGAAATTCCATCGAAACCAATTTGGACGACTTTGAAATGAACCCCAACTTCCTGCTTGAACAGTCAAGAAACGGGGTGCGACACAATATTCCTATCAATGCCAACTATAAGATTTTCAAATATTTCACCTTGGTGCCTTCGGTGAACTTCACCCAGCGCTGGTATTTTAATCGCATGGACTTTGAATACAACGAGCGTCAAATTACGGAGGACTCCGTGGCGTTTGGGGTAGATACAATTATTTCTCCGGGTTTTTACACACCTTCTAATTATCAGGTAAGAGCAGATGTTACAACCAAAATTTATGGTATGTGGCGTTATAAAAAAGGTCCGTTGGCTGCATTAAGGCACGTCATTACCCCAAGTGCCGGGGTGAGTTTTTCGCCTGATTTCGCCGATCCATTTTGGGGTGCCTTTCAAGAAGTGCAAATCAATCCCGAAGGTGAAACCCAAATGTTTAACCGCTATGGCGGTAGAGATTATATTTTTCAGGGATTACAATCAGGAAGGCAAGGTAATCTTAACTTTCGTATAGATAACGTATTGGAGGGTAAGCTAAAGTCAAAAAATGATACCGTTGAGGGGCAGAAACTTAAACTATTGGAGGGCTTGAGCATGCAAGGAAGTTACAACCTTGCCGCAGAAGAATTGCAGTGGAGTCAGATTCGCATAACCGCTCGTACGTCCATTCTCAAAGGACTTATCGCCTTTAACTACAATACAGCTTTCGATCCGTATGCAGCCAATGAACGCGGACAGAGAATCAACGAGTTTTATATCAACACAGATGGGCGATTGCTGAGACCAGTCAACAGTCAGTTCAACGTGTCAACGAGCTTAAACAACCGCACCTTTGGCACCGTGAAAAAAGGTGGCGAAAACCCGGCCAAGCAACCCGTGATCGATCCGCTTTACGATCCGCTCAACGTGGAGAGTGGTTTTGGTGCTTACACCACGGGCGACCCCAATTATCATTTGCTCAATTACTATGTTGACTATACCGCCACGTGGAACCTGCGCCTCAATTATGTGGTCACTTCGCAAATTCGACAAGATGAAACACTCGTCAATCAAACATTTGACTTCAGTGGCGATGTTCAATTAACGGGTAGCTGGCGCATTGGCTTTAGCTCGGGGTACGATGTTGTCAACGCCGGATTCTCTTATACATCCCTGGATTTTTATAAAGACCTACACTGCTGGGAACTCAATTGTCGCTGGATTCCCTTTGGCGTCCAGCAATCGTATTTTCTTTCCATCGGTGTAAAAGCCCCGATGTTCCAAGATTTGAAACTGGAGCGTCAGCGGGGTATCGGAGACTTTGGCCAAACTTTCTAGTCAGCCACTTTTTATAACATGCCTTCAACCAATGCTTCCGGTTTAAGGTCTTTAATGTAGGTATCTGGTTTAATCTCTCTTAACCTGCTTAGCAAAGCACTTTCTTCGTGTTTGCATCCAATCAGTTTTTCCTCAAGTTCTTCCACGGATTTAATGTGGAAGAAGTCGCCGAGCAATTTCAATCCAGTGATTTTCCCGTCGGCCACATTCATGTGAATTTCAATGGTCCCCGCGTCGGTGCGAATGCCTTGGGTGAGGTCGTATTCAGGAGAATACCCAAAGTTCCAATCCCAAGTAGCGTATTTCTCGTCGCGTATCTTTTGAATGGTGGCCAAATCGTTTTCGCTGAATTCATACATGCGGCAATTTTCGTGCGTAGCCACAATGTGATCCATGATTTTATCGCGAAATGCTTCCAGTGAAATGGGTGACTCTAAGTGGTCAACAATATTGGTGACCCGTTTGGGGACGCTTTTGGTCGCTCGGCCTTTGTATTTTAACGGATTGATTTTTAGTGCCCCGCTGATGTCACGCATCTGCGATGAAAACAACAATGTTCCGTGGTGTAGTACTTTCTTTCCAACTACGTGCTCGGCATTGCCGGAAAACTTTTTACCCTCAATCATCAGGTCATTGCGGCCTTCAAATGTGGCGTTGACACCCAATGATTGCAGTACGTCAATGATGGGTTGGGTGTACTTGCGAAAGTCCACCATCTTAGAGGCGTCGCTTCCGGTGTGGGTAAATGAAAAGTTGAGATTGCCCATGTCGTGGTAAACGGCCCCGCCGCCGGATAATCGTCTGACAACGTGAATGCTCTTTTCCTTGACGTAATCTAAGTTGATTTCGGCCAAGGCATTTTGGTGCTTGCCCACGATGATGGCATTGTCATTTTGCCAAAGCATAAAGACGTCTTCCTTTAGATGCTTAAAAATAAATTCGTCCGTGGCTATGTTGAAATATGGGTCGGTGCTTTTGTGTACGATACAGAGCATGTTGGTTAATTTAAATCTGGATTGATCGGGCCTTTTGCATACATGGTATAGGGGTGTCCCTTGTCCTTAATGATGTCGTGCCATAAATGTTCGGTGCTTTCACCACATACCCAGGAAAAAGGACGGGCATCTTCGATAAACCAAGTATTTTCTTCAATTTCTCGTTGCAGTTGACCTGGCTCCCAACCGGAGATGCCAATGTAAAAACGGATAGACGCTTTATCTATGGCGAAGCTATTCAGCAACTGTTCCAAAACCTCGGGGTCACCGCCAAAGTGAATGTCTTCGGAAAGCGGTTCGCTATCCGGCAGCAATTGCGGTTGATTGTGGATATAATAACAACGGTTGTTGGCAACGGGACCGCCGCGATAAAATGAACGCGTAAATGCACCGATAAAGCCAATGTCTTCCGGGTTTTCAATCTCAATGGGTTGGTTGATGATCAAGCCTTCCGTCCCATTTTTACCGTGTTCGGTAATTAAGACGACTGTTCGTTCAAAAAAAGGATCACCTATGTAAGGTTTGGAACACAGCAGTTGTCCTTTGCGAAGTTCGTTTATACTCATGCTACAAATGTACAAGACACAGAAAAACTTCTGAACGGTGTGGCGTGATTTTCTGTTTGTATTACTCGGTATTTCCGTGTGAATAAGGCGTCATTTATCTTCTTCGTTGCGTACTTTTACCTCGTAGAAATTTATGTCTAGTTATAAAGTTAATCAAACATGGAAAAAGATCTTCGTTCGGCACGAGAGCACTATAAAAAAGGGGTATTGCGAAGAGCGCAAATGCTAGAAAACCCCGTTGAGCAATTCGATCAGTGGCTAACAGAATACGGCAGTAAGCAGCTCGCCGATTTTAATGCCATGACCTTGTCGACCATTGGAGAAGACGGTTATCCGCATTCACGTTTGGTTTTGTTGAAGGGGATTGAAGATGGAGGATTTGTTTTTTACACCAATTACGAAAGCGATAAGGGCCGTGACATTGCTGCTAATCCACGTGTTGCTTTGACATTTTTTTGGCCCGAAATGGAGCGTCAGGTGCGCGTTGAGGGGAATGCCGAGAAATTGCCCGAAGCAGAATCCGAAGCCTATTTTAAGATGCGTCCACGCGATAGCCAGATTGGTGCATGGGCATCTCCTCAAAGTAGAGAAGTAGATGGGGAGGGTGACTTAAAGGAGCGTTTTGAGTCTTACGAAAAGCAGTTTAGCGGACAAACAGATATTCCGCGTCCACCTTACTGGGGCGGTTATGTGGTGCGTCCGCAGATGATCGAGTTTTGGCAGGGACGTCCATCGCGACTCCACGACCGCTTTCGCTATCAGCGTCAAGACAACGGTCAGTGGACATTGCACCGCTTAGCGCCTTAACTATTTAATGATGGATCAACGTATTTCTTCAATTTTACTCAGCGATTTCGCCGGTAATGAGATTGACCTTTTACGGGTTTACAATGGACGGCCTCTTTTACTTTTGATATACAACAACCAATGTCTCGGTTGCACCGGAAGAGCGGTGCCCTTGGCTTATCGTTTAAGTAAAGAATTTACTGGAGTCGAGGTGGTGGGCGTTCATACCAATTTTTCTGGAGAACCGGTTACCGAACGCGACATCATGTCTATTTTTACCATAGAAGCGTTACCTTTTTCTATTTACCTGGATAATGAGCAGAAGGTGTACAGACAATTTGCCAGTGAAGGCACCCCGCAGTGGGTGTTAATTACAGCTGAACAAACGGTATATCGTTCAATTTTCGGTTCACAAGGAAACGCGGAGAATCGCTTGTATTACGCGTTGGAGCAGGTTAGGAGCTAAGAGCGGTGAGCTGGGCGTATGTTTTTGTTGAGAATGAGGTTGCGTTTGCTGTTTATTGAGGAAGCTGATTTTTCACATAAATCTAAAATCCTAAATCTGAAATCAATCATTGCTTCTGGTTCTTAGACTTATGTCTGCCAGCCACAAAGCCTCTCAAGGAGCGATGTTTGGTTTTTCTCCCACTGACGCGCTTCCGCCACATGCGGAAGGATGATGGTTTCATCTCGCGGCGCATGATTTCAATAACTTCACTTTCCGAGATGCCAAATTGAAACTCAATGGCTTCAAATGGCGTGCGGTCTTCCCATGCCATTTCAATGATTCTGTTGACAACCTCTGGGGACATAATATGAGTCTTACGTTTGAACATAAGACAATTTTTTATCATGAAATGTTCTGAGGTATTAAAAACGCATGATCAAACCAAGCCCATTGCGGGCAAAAGACACGTTGATTTCACTTCTATTTCTAAAAGTATTACTTTGAAGTCCCGAGTTGTAAGTGTCTACTGCTTGCCTTGCCTTTCTACTATAACTGGCGCTAATTGGAAACGAAGCAATCATTAATCCAGCACCCAAACCACCAACGGCCCAGTTTGGTTCACCACCACCTAATGCAGCGCCAACCTGCCAGCCAAAAATAAACGCCCCCACGATGCTAGTGGCATTGGATAAATTACGTCGTGTTCGCGCAGAACGCATTTGATCATAAGCCATGGGGTTGGTTTTCATTATTTTAATGGCTCTGGTCAATGATATTTTTTTACCGTCTATATAATACTCAGGACTGCCGAGAGAGCTTTCCATGGTGATTGAGTCCGCAACCGTTTGTGCAAAGGAAAATGTTGTAGAAAAAAGGAGAAAAGCGAAAATGATAACAGTTTTACTCATAGCTAATGATGGGTCTTACATGGGCAAGTATACGCCAATGGCATAAGTTAATATTACTGGAGGGACACTTAAATCTTGAGGAAAAATGGGGCCTGTGTCGATGATCCGTCCCAATCCAATTTGTGCAGTAAACCATTTTTTTCCTCGATACACGTAATTTGATGACACGATGTTTTGCACAAATGCATCGCCAGTTCCCTGGTTCCAGTACTGAAGCGATAAAAATGAGCTTCTAATGGATGGCTTTAAGTGATAATTAATCCCGGCGCCAAAAGAGATCAGACCAACACCTAGTTGAAGCCCCAATAAATCGTTTAAAAGAAACTCAAAATCAGCCCCAAGCAAAGCGCCACCACCTTTTAGAACACCAATGGTTACACAGGCTTTTTCTTCATCCGGCACATAACCTCCGTACTGCGAATAGATTAAGTTGGTGCTGGTTAAGAAACAAATGGTTAGTAGCGTTTTTAATTTAGTATACATGTTTCATATTTGTGACGAAGAAAAGAATGATTACATCTAATGATTGCAAATATATTATAAAACGTTTTTGAAAAGCAAAAAGATTGAGGCAAGACTGTGCGGAACGCTTTTTCCAAATATTTAGAATAGTAAACGACTTTTTATTTTTTATGTTGAGTACCTTTACTTCAGAAAAAAAAGGATCAAACCTTTCACCATTTCAACAATACCATTCCTGCATGAATACACTTTTACACGGCTTTCAGCATCTAAGACTCCATTTTTCGCTGTTCTTGCTGCCAGTTTTCTTATTTGCGCTGGCAATGTCTGACGCGCCTTTTCACGAGCAGACCATGTTGTTGTTTGTTCTTTTGCACCTGGTGATTTATCCCTCAAGCAACGCGTATAACAGCACACAAGATAGAGATGAAGGCAGCATTGGTGGACTGAAAAATCCACCGCCCATACCCAACTCATTATCGTTAGTAACGCTGATCATGGATTTACTGGCGCTTTCTTTGGTTTGGGTTTTTATCAATGTTACGGTTTTTGCCTTACTGCTTCTTTACATCCTGGCATCTCGGGCGTATAGCTATCGCGGCATTCGCTTGAAACAGTACCCCATCGTAGGGTATCTGGTGGTAGTGACTTTACAGGGGGGGCTGGTATTTCTTGCCACGTCACTAACGGCTAGCGGGGTGTCTCTGTTGGACTTGTCTGTCAACCAATGGCTGGGCGCACTGGCCGCAACGGTGATGATTGGTGGGGGATATCCCATTACGCAGATCTACCAGCACGAACAAGACCGCCGCGATGGGGTCAATACCATGAGTATGTTGCTCGGAATACGGGGAACACTGTTGTACGCCTCTTCGCTTTTTGGATTATTGACGGCGATGATGGTCTATCTTTGGTGGAGCCAACCAGTCGTTCCCATGCTATTCGTGGCCATAACCTCACCAACGCTGCTCTTTTTTCTTTATTGGATGAAGCGTGTGTGGGTGAACAATTCAGCGGCCAATTACGATAATACTATGAAGATGAATTACATCTCCACCGCCACACTGAACGTGTTTTTTGTCGCCCTTTTACTTATCACGCACGCCTGACTTATGAACAGTTTCATCACGTCAATTGGTACCGCCGTACCGGAATACCAATATTCACTCGAATCCTTCATCGCCTGGGCTGAGTCAACGCATCAATTGCCGGTCTCTAAGCGCAAGTTGCAGTTTCTCGCCAAAGATGCGGGTATCGACACCAAGCATACGGTGGTTGACGATTTCTCTTATAACGGGGAGGGCAGTCTCTACCAATGGAATAGTGAAGGCTACACCGATCCGTTAACGACCAAACGCTTGGAAAACTTTCTTCCCTTGGCTACCAAGCTCGGGGTAAAGGCAGCAGAAGATTGCCTCAAAAGCAGAGGTATAGAGACCTCCGACATCACCCATGTCATTGCAGTGAGTTGCACCGGGATTCAGGCGCCTGGATTAGAGATAGCCCTGCATAAGGCCTTGGCACTATCCAATCAAGTGGAGCGCATGGCCGTAAACTTTTTGGGCTGCTACGCGGCCTTTCACGCCTTTAAAATGGCCGATTACATTTGTCGCGCCAATCCTTCGAGCAAGGTGTTGATTGTAAGTGTCGAACTTTGTTCCCTGCATTTTCGCAACGACGATACCAACGACAACTTATTATCCACCATTCTCTTTTCTGATGGTGCCGCTGCCGCCATCGTTGAAGGCAAAAAACCTCATAAAAGGACGTCATTTCAGTGGCGTACGTTTCATTCGGCACTCATTCGTGAAGGGGAAAGCGACATGGGCTGGCACATTGGCAATGGTGGTTTTGAAATGACATTAAGCAGCCGAGTTTCTCAGCATATTGGCAATCACATTCGCACAGTCTATCAGGAGTTGTTAGACAAATGCGCCATCAACGCGACCGACGTAAAAGGTTACGCCATTCACCCCGGCGGGAAGAATATACTGCGTGCCTTTGCCGATGCCATCGGGTGTGGTGAACATGATTTACACCCTTCGTTTGACGTGATGCGTCGGTACGGCAATATGTCTTCGGCGACAATTATGTTTGTGCTCAAGGATATCCTTCACGGCGATTACCCCGACGGCCATTACTACTCGGCGGCTTTTGGCCCCGGACTCACGGTGGAAAGCGGAATGTTTGTGCGCTCATGAATTTCCGACAGCGCTCATACGAAAAAGAACGGATGGATGCTCCCGATTTGCATCCCTCGGAGTTCCACAACAACCTCAAGGAAATCGTCCTTATCAATCGCTATCTCGGCGGCGCATCGGTTACCGTTCAAGGCATCAACGCACTCGTAAAAGCGCATGATTTACAAGACCTACACATCACCGATATTGGCTCCGGTGCCGGGGATATTTTTCCCTATTTAGACAAAAAACTGCATCAATACAGTCCGCACTTTACCGCGGTAGACATCCAGTCGGAGGCGCAGACCTACTTGGAAAAGCATTACCCCGCCTACAAAGATAAAGTGGACTGGATCATCGACGATTACAACCGGGTGTTTGAAAAAGAAAACGCCACCGATATCGTTACGGCCAGTTTGTTTTGCCACCATTTAAACGACGAAGAGCTGGTCGACTTTCTTCGTGGTGCCGTGCGCTATGCCCGTGTCGGTGTGGTCATCAACGACCTGCACCGTCATCCTTTTGCCTACCACAGCATACGTTTACTCACCAAATGGTTTTCAAATTCCGCGTTCACTAAACACGACGCACCGCTATCTGTCAGACGTGGATTTACAGCCAGTGAATGGTCCGAGTATCTATCCGAGGCCGAAATTACCAATGCTTCCATAACGTGGAAATGGGCTTTTCGGCATTTGGTGGTGATACCTACAAACAACCAATTGTTATGAAACCACCTGTTGTCATCATCGGCGCGGGATTGTCGGGATTAAGCTTGGCTATACTGCTGCGGCGTTTGCAAGTCCCAGTAACGATCTTAGAGAAGGACATCTATCCCCGACAAAAAGTCTGTGGCGAATACATCTCCGTCGAATCGGAGGCATTTGTGCGTTCACTCGGGGTGGACACCACTCATTTACCGCACATCAACACCCTTCATTTGACGTCCAATCGGGGGCGAGAAGCGCAGGTGAAATTGAAGACCGGTGGTTTTGGCATCAGTCGCTGGACGTTGGATCATCAACTGGCGCAAATCGCCTGTGCGGAAGGTGCCGACGTGCAATTTGGCGTCACCGTTCGCAACGTAGAAGGCAACACCGTGCGTACCGTCAAGCACGGCGATATGGAAGCCTCTCACGTCATTGGCGCTTACGGAAAAAGCAACCGCTTGAGTGAAATTGAACTCCCTAAAAACACCACCCATTACGTGGGTATCAAATACCACGTGAAAAGTGATGCGCCGCAAGACGTGATAGAGATGCACGTTTTCAAAGGTGGTTACTGTGGTTTTTCTAAAATCGAAGATGACTTATATTGTCTTTGCTACCTGGCCGATGCCGCGCCTTTGAAATCCTTTGGCGGTGATATCGACGCCTTTGAAAAAGAGCACTTGAGTTTGAACCCCAAATTAAAAACCCGATTTGCGCAGGTGGAGAAAGTGGGTGAGCGGGCGGCCACCTCACAGTTTCACTTTGGTTCCTACCGCGGCCATGTCAACAACCAACTGCTCGTCGGCGACGCTTCGGGCTTTATTCCGCCCATTACGGGCAACGGGATGAGTTTGGCCTTTCGCTCCGCCGCCAATACAGCGCCCCTTCTGGCGGATGTTTGGCACGGAAAGTTGGAAGAACAAGCGCTTTATAAAATACAGCAAAATTACGTGGATACCTACTTGCAAAAGCGCATTTCCAAGGGCGTATTTCTGCAAAACCTGCTCTTAAAGCAAAATTGGCTGAGCGATGCGGTTTTGTTTGCCGGGTTGAATCATCTGCCGTTTTTGGGACAAGTGTTGGCGGATACAGCGGTGGGGGAAGAGTTTAGAATTTAGAATTGAAAATGCAGAATTACCGTAGAGACGCAATATTTTGCGTCTAATGAATAACCGCTGCCTATAGAGATGCGCACGGCTGTAGAGACGCACGGCAGTGCGTCTCTACATTCGCCAATAACTGTCCAATACCCCTATAGCAAAACCCCGTAGGGGTGATCGTGATTATAGAAAATATGTGTTCACCTATTCCCCACGAAACCCCGTTGGGGTGGCCGTAATTGTGCAAAAAAATTGTTTCGGTTGAAATCATCCACACCCCTAATTGGGTTTGCTGTTGTTGAGGTTTTGGCGTTTTATTCTCTCACACATACATGACCATCAATACAAATATAAGGCGCTAAATAATTTACCCGATAAAAACTCCTCTGCGTGAATACCTTTGCGTCACTTTAGGCACATTAATTGAAAGGTTCATAGAAAACATATCCCATGAGAATTCTTATTTTGATTGCAATATTGACCGTTGGTTCGCTACATGCGCAAATGATCAATGCCAATACTGAGGTGTTTCACCGCGACGATAAAAGCAAGGTGGCATTTAAGGTGAATAAAGAGATCGAGGTGTATTCTCAACCCAATGACAAAAGCGGATGGTTTACGGTGAGAATGATTGTATTGGTGGAAAAGGCATCTGTCAGCGAAGAAGATTTGCTTGCCTCGGAGAGTTTTCTGTTTGATTTAGACGGAGAGAAGATTGGCGCTACGGTAGGGGAAATGTCCTTGCTGGAAAAATCCAAAGCGCAGGGAAGAAAGAATAAAGACAAGTGGGTGGCGGTCGTCGAAGGACAGGTGTTTAAGACGAAGTTTGTCCGCGGTACCGTACCGGAAATGACCTTAGAAAACATTTTTACATCGGGAAAAAAAGGAATGATGGCTCGTCAAGTGGACGACTACATCGAAGAGCATCGGTTGATTCGCGAAGATGTTGGCGAATTTTCTTTCTACCCCATATACCGTGAAAACCATTCACTCAAGCGCGATAAAGATTTTAAGATTTTACTGGTGTACAAAAAAGGCGGTTCATTTTACGGCATCGTTACCCATGATTTTGCTTTAGACATCCCCGCAAAAACCATCAAAGAAGACGCCCCCATCTACATGTACTTTCCGGTCATGAAAGCCAACGATCGCGATCTGAATGAGATTTTTGAGCTCGTGTTTGAGTTTATTGCACTTTAGTCAACCCGTGCCGTTAGGTACAGTATATCAGTAGCAAACTGATTAGTAACGAAGATTCTAAAAAAATTAAAATTCCCGCATTAACATCCAATGCCTTATCAGCCTCACAGGCCTAACTTTAAACTATTCAGAGTTTGTCTACAAAGTTATTGCGGCTGAACTAGAAAGTCGAAAGCAAGGCTTGCGAATATTGAAAATTCGGGAGTTTACTGTAGTAAATGACCGGATTTTCAATTGAGCATAACGCACCTATCGGACTTTATAGAAAGCCGACTAGAGTTTTCGTTTGATGGTTCCTGTAATCTCCTCAATCGCCTTCTTCCCCTCCTTAACCGCATCTGTAAGCGAATCCTTTGCACTGTTGTCTTCGTCTAAGTCATCGTCGTTAAGCGCGCTGTCATTGATGCTGTGCTTGATGTCTTCCGTGGCGTTTTTTACCATGCGAATGCCTTTGCCCAATTCACGAGCAATGGCGGGAATTTGTTTTGATCCGAAGAACATGATGACCATGAGAACGACAAAGCCCAACTCCCCGAAACCTATGTTGAATAGTAAGAACTGCATAGTAATTTGATAATGTTGCAAAGGTACGATACAAATTAAACGTCACTATGCTTTGGATTGTGCTTCAAATGTAAAAAAAGCGCCCAATGATAAACTCAAAGGGCGCTTTGATTAAAAGCTAATACTATTACCTGTTTGGCTGTTCTAGAAAGTTTGAGAGCAAGGCTTGCAAAATTTAAAAATCAGGGAGTTTACAAATTAGTAAATGACTTGATTTTTAAATGAGCGTAACGAAGCTATCGGACTTTCTAGACAGACAGAATCTAAGGTGTGTTACTGCCTTCAGCAATAGGTTTATTCTTACGTTCAATCTCACGCAAACGCGCCTTTTCCGTGTAAGTATCCACCATGATCGGGGTGGCAATAAACACGGATGAGTAGGTACCAACAACCACACCAACCATCAAGGCAAACATAAATCCGCGTATCACTTCTCCTCCAAAGATGAAGATGATGAGCAATACGAAGAAGGTAGTCGCTGAGGTGTTGATGGTACGACTGATGGTGCTGTTGACCGCTTCGTTGACCACTTCTTTAATGGGCTTTCGCTTACTGTGGGTGGCAAAATATTCACGAATACGGTCAAATACAACCACCGTGTCATTCAGCGAGTAACCGATGACTGTAAGTATAGCTGCGATAAATGACTGGTCAATTTCCAAGCTAAACGGAAGGATACCATAGAAGATAGAGAAGAGCGCCAATACGACCAACACGTCGTGCGTGGCGGCACTAACCGCTCCCAAACTAAATTGCCAGCCTCTAAATCTCAAGAGAATGTAGAGGAAGATAACCACGATGGAGAACAAGATGGCCCAGATGGCTGCTTGCTTAATATCTGCCGCAATGGTTGGTCCAACCTGGCGTTCAGCTACCACACCGTAATCGGCGTTGTTGGGGTTCATAAAGGAACTGTATTCGGTGCCTTCGGCAATGAATGGCTGTAAACCTTCAAACAGCTTCTGGCGAATGGCATCTTCTACTTCAATACCTGATTCATCAATACGGTACTTCGTGGTGATGATAACCTGGTTGGCGTCACCGATGGTTTTTACGATAGGAGGTTGAGGGGTGCCACCTTCGTCTACGAAGACGTTACCCAGTTCCGATTGAATGTCTACCGTATTCACCGGCTCTTCAAATCGCACTTGGAACGAGCGACCTCCAACGAAGTCTACACCGTAGTCAAGGCCTTTGACGAATAGTGACACAATACCGATAACGATGATGATACCACTGATGAGGTATGATTTATTGCGTTTTCCAACGAAGTCAAATGACAAGTTGGAAAAGGCATTCATCGTCAACTTGCTACCAAACTTCACCGATTGTTTTTTAGCCAAACGGCTTTCAAGAATCAAGCGGGTAATAAAAATGGCCGAGAACAATGAGGTGAAAATACCGATAATCAAGGTGGTGGCAAAACCACGGATAGGTCCGGTTCCGAATACGTAAAGGATGATACCCGTAAGTAGGGTGGTGATGTTCGCATCGAGGATGGAAGACATCGCTTGCTTGTAACCGTGTTCAACGGCTAATTTTAATCCTTTTCCGGCGCGGATTTCTTCTCGAACCCGTTCATAGATAAGTACGTTGGCATCCACGGCAATACCAATTGTTAAGATGATACCCGCGATACCCGGTAGGGTAAGTACGGCTCCCAAACTGGCCAATACACCAAAGATAAAGAACATGTTAACTACCAACGCAACGTTAGATGCTACACCGGCAACGTTGTAGTAGAAGATCATGTACATAAGAACAATAATCAAAGCCAATACAAAAGAGAAAAGACCAGCGCGAATGGCTGCTTGACCTAGTGAAGGTCCAACCACGTCGGCCTGTACGATACGAGCTGGTGCGGGAAGTTTACCAGCCTTGAGAATATTGGCCAAATCTTGTGCTTCAAGAATGGTGAAGTTTCCACTGATTTGTGTGCTTCCGCCGCTAATCTCAGATTGAACGGTAGGGAAGGAGTAAACCAAGTTGTCGAGTACCACGGCCACACTGCGTTTAGGTTCTTGACTGGAGGCTTCACGGGTAATTTTTTGCCATTTCTGAGAACCTACGGCATTCATGCGCATGTTCACGATGGGGCGGTTGCGTTCGTCGAAGTCTTGACGCGCGTCAACAACGACATCTCCATCAAGAGCCGGCGTCATATCGCGGTTGCCTTTTAGTGCCAACAAGTAAACGAGTTGGTCGGGGCCTTCAGGCTTGGCAGACCAAGCAAAGCGAACGTAGCGCATAGAAGCAGGAAGAAGCGCACGAACCTGAGGCATTCTCAGGTATTCGTTAACTTTTGCCGTATCCTGAACGCGCGTATATCCTACGATAGGGCCTCTTCCCGGACGGTTCTCTTGAAAGTCGTAGTTGGGAGCAAATACGTCAAAGAGCGGATTAAACAATTGTTCTTCATCGATATCGGTAGTGTCACCTTCATCAGACAACAAAGATTCAAAGTCGTCTTCTTGTGTTTGTTCGTCGAGAATGGCGTCTAGTTCGTCGGTTGATTCATCGCCTTCGTCAATGTTGTCAGCGGCTTCTATGTCCAGCTGATCAATTTCGTCATCGCTCATGGGTTCGATATCTAAATCACCCAAAACATCACTGATGTCTGCATCACGATCTTCGCCTTCCGGACGCTCTACCAACGTACGTAAGCGCTCATTGGCTTGTCCTAAGAATTCGATCAACTCAACACCTTCGTAGAGGTTCCAGAACTCTAGTTGCGCGGTGCTTTGCAATAGGCGTTTAACACGATCCGGATCTTTTACACCGGGAAGTTCTACAAGAATACGACCGGTATTTTCCAGTTTTTGGATGTTGGGTTGAACCACACCAAACTGGTCGATACGAGCGCGCAATACGGTGTACACATTGGAAACGGCTGCTTCTACTTCGCCGCGTAGCTCTTCTTTGATTCTCGCGTCTTGGGCGTTAAAGCCAAGACGGTCGTTCATCATTTTTGTACCGAACAAACGAGAAGAAGCATAGTTGATTTTCTCTTCTTCATTGGCGATGATGCGATCCAATTCACGGAAGAATACGTTGACGTATAGTTCATTAGACCCCCCTACATTTTTATCTGCAGCTTCTATTGCCGCGATGAGTAATGGCTCTTCTTTGTCGTTAGACAATTCCTTGATGATGTCTTTTACCGATACTTCAAGGATGACATTCATCCCCCCTTTAAGGTCAAGACCCAAGTTGATCTCACGTTCTTTGACCTCACTGAATGTGTAATTGCGCAACCCTAGATTGTAAACTCTTTGATTGGCCATGGAGTCCAAATACGCATTTTCCTTTTCAACATCGCCATCGGCGTAAGCCTTTGCGGCCTTTTCAACGCGATACGTCACGAATGAAAATGACAACTGGAAAAGGCAGGCTAAGGCAAAAACAACGGCAAAGCCTCGGATTAACCCCTTATTTTGCATACTGTAATTGTTTGTTAACTAATTTTTTTAAACGGACGGCAAATATATAATATTGATAAGGATAAATGAGGCATGGATTATAATTTGTCGCTTTTTTTTTGATTCATGAACTTGAATCACCCAAAAAAGCATAAATCACAATTGCCAGCTACGGTTAATTAAGGTCAAAAAAAGATACATTTGTAACAAAAATCACGATTAAAAACGATCGTTATATTGTATATTTGTTAGCTGAAATCACTTTGATATGAAACGCGTTTATACCTTATTTATCATTTTTATAGCATCTATTCTTTCTTCTCATGCGCAAACACCGCAAATGAGATTAGACTTTGCATTTGTCGATACCGTCCCGGTTATTGTTGATGGCGACACCCTTTCTTTGGCATGGGCAGGAGGAATTGACCAGTTTCAAATGGTGGAAATGGATCTAAATCTCAATGGTATCATGGATATTTTAGGATTTGACAGAAGTGGAAACCGCTATGTACCATTGATAAAAGAAGGTGATTCTGGTAATTTTTATTACAGATACGATCACGATGTTATCAAGTATCTCCCACCGGCAGCCAACTATATTCAAACGGCAGATTATAACTGTGATGGTAAGTTAGACATCATGACCGTAGGTGAGCTGGGTAGTACCTCTGTAATGATTTACACCAATGTGTCTACCGCTACAGAACTGCGGTTTGAAAAAGCAGTGTCTGGGCCCTTCATCACTTACAGAACCAATACCGGAAGGGACGTAAGTATTCATATAAATGGATCAGATGTTCCGGTTTTTAAAGATGTCAATAAAGACGGCAGCATTGATATATTAGCCTTTAACATGCTGGGGGTCATCGTTACCGAGTTTCGCAATACACAGCCTTGTGGATTGGATTTTGAAATTGCCGATATTTGCTACGGTAAGTTTATGGAGTCGATTACCGGGAACAGATTGGACCTTCTCTCTTGTAACTATTCCGGAAACCGCATTGATGATTACTACGATAGTTTGTCCTTAGGGCTTATTAATACCCAAAAACCTGAAGCCGTTCAACACGCTGAATCAGCTCTTTTATCTCTTGATCTGTCTGGCAATGGACTTTACGACATGATTCTCGGAGACAGTGAGTTTCCCGGAGCGATTGCAGCATTCAATACGGGTTCATTAGACACGGCCATAATGACTTCTATGGATACAATTTTTCCTTCTTATGATGTGCCCATTCATATGCCTAATTTTCCGGCCATGTTTTATTTAGACGTCGATCACGATGGTGTAAAAGACCTCATTGTAACCTCTAACAGCATTATTTACGGTAGTTCAGATACGAGTGTACATTTTTACAAAAATATTGGGTTGGATTCCCTTCCCGATTTCCGTTTACAAAACAGACGTTTTCTTCAAGAAGATATGATTGAAGTAAGCACCGGAGCGTTTCCTGTGCTGGCTGATTTTACCGGTAATGGTTTGCCGGACTTGCTGATTGGTACCATCGGTTTTAGAGAGGATACCATGTTTAATTGGAATGGTCGTTTGTATTTATACCAAAACACAGGAACAGCAACCCAACCCGAATTTCAATTGCTCGATACCGACTTTGGTAATATGGCGCAGCATAAAATATCTTATTTGTACCCGACAGTATACGATATAGATAACGACGGTGATTTAGATATTGTACTTGGCCAAATGGACGGCAGTTTAATTTTGTTAGAAAATACGGGCGGTGCAACCAACCCACAGTTTGCCGCACCGGTATTTAATTATTTAGGCGTGAGTGTTCCCAATATTTCTGCTCCGGTACTCTTTGACGTTACCGGAGATTCGCTACCTGAGTTGTTTATTGGCGATCAAGAAGGACATATTCACTATTTTGAAAATACAGGTACCATTGGCAATCCTTCATTTCAGTTGGTAACCAATCAGTTTTCCGGTATCAGTACAAAACGCTCCATTGATGCGGAAGGCAACGCCATGCCTTCGTTTTATCGTTATCCGACGGGTGAGCTCATGTTCTTGGTAGGTAGCTACGGTCAGGGCGTCCTTGCTTTTGACAGCATACAAGCTGTACTGGGTTTGCCACAAAATACCAGCGTGCAAATGGGGTTCGATACCATAGAGTTAAATACGCCGGAGTTGAGCTTACTTGGCTCTACAAGACGAAATGGCAGAAACCAATTCATTATCAAAAAGGAAGAGTTGCAAGCTCAAAATATCTATTCCGGCAGAATGACATCTTTGAGTTTTGAGGTAACATCTACCGGAAACCCAAATCTTACACAGGGCTTTAGAATAAGAATGAGTAATGTGCAAAACCCAAGTTTTGCCAATGGTTTTTTGCCATCCGGGCAAGAGGTGTTTAGTGGTGTGTGGACCCTTAGCAGAGGTTGGAATGAAATACCTTTCAATGCCGGTGCGTTTGGATGGGACGGAGAAAGTGATATTTTGGTTGAAGTGTGTTTTCAAAGGAACAGCAATATCTTTTCAAATATTGACATGAACGGCACCATGCAAGCCGATTACCTTCATGCCTACGGATTAAATACCAACCAGAGTGGAAACAACACTTTACTACAAAATGGTTGCGAATTGCCATTTGCCGATTCTACCAAGGTAAGGCCAAATGTGCGATTTAATGTTGTGCCCTCCGTATTGGAAAGCAATCAGTTTTTAAAGAGTGGATGGCGCAACTCTGTGGCCATGTACGACTTTGATGGTGATTCTCTACCGGAAGCCATTTTGGGTAACGTATCTGGAGGTCTACACTTTTTCAAGGGTGTAATGGTAGAAGTTGAAGAAGATACCATGCCTACGAATACCGTTTACAATTTTGTTCAGCGCATTCAGCAAATTAAGCTTTACCCCAACCCCGCAGATCGGTATTTTGAAATTTCCTTTTCCGGCGAAACCGGTGTGACGTTAGGACGTGTAGAAATGTACGATTTAAATGGAAGGGTTCTCAGATCCTGGAACGATGTGGAAGATCGCAGTCGCCTGGAATTACCCGGGGTGTCAGATGGTGTCTATATTGTGAGAACACTTCTTCCCGACGGAAGGACGTGGGAAAGTCATCGCTTGATGATTATTAAACAGTAATTTTATATTGTTGAGCAAACCTTCATAATCAACGGGGTGTTTTTATCAAGTGTACAATGAGTGTTTTACTGTTTTACACATGAGGTGTATGTATAACGATATTAATCTAGTTCTCCGTGACCGATCAGCATACCATGGATGATTTGAAAAACAAAAACATCGTCTTTTATGATGGCTCCTGCGGTTTGTGTCATGGCTCAGTACAATGGTTGCTGAAGGTCGATAAAAACAGAGCGCTTTATTATGCCACCCAACAGGGAGATTACTTTTCGTCCCTTACAGAGCGACCACTCAATCTCGACGCGATCATTTATTACCGAAAAGGTATGGTCTATGAAGCCGCAGAGGCTTTGGCTATGATTTGCTTGGATTTGGGGGGGAGGTGGCGTTTTTTTTACGGCCTATGGAAAGTGCTGCCGGGTGCGTTAAGTCGTTATCTATATTACGTCATTGCCAAGCGACGCTACGGTATTTTTGGTAAAGCAACCTCTTGTAAATTGCCGTCGATTGAAGAAAGGGCACGCATGCTCTCCTAAGGATAGCTTCTATTTTTTATCCGATGTCAGTTCAAAGTGTCGACTGTGCTCGATCCAAACCCCCAATCCGTAAGCATCGTCTCTTAATGGTACACATCGTTTGAGGACCGCCGAACGGCGCTTCAGACTTTCTTTGGTTGTAGAGTACAAATAACCTTTTAGTTTAAAGTCCTCCCACACAAAAAACAGCTTTTCTCCAACCTTTCGCCCGGGTTTCATTTCCAATAAAAAATCCGTACCAAGTACCGTCTTCCTCATGTGTAAGTCACCGGCTTTTTCGCCTGATTGCAGTTTGCTATTGAGTTGTTTTACCAGTCTTCCGGCCAAAAAAGAGGAAGACAATGCCAGAATAGGATTATCACTCTGCTTACTTTTTATATACACCCCATCTTTTACATCGATAAGAAAACGGTGTTGGGGCACAGGTGCATCGCTGTTAAACAGGGGGGTTAAACGACGAAATTCAGAATATATCTTCCAATTGGCCAACCATTTATTGGCGTGTTTTTCACTTTCTGATTCAGAAGCCGCCATTTGGAATTGTTTGTCTACTGGCGCATCTGATAAAAACATGCGGGTGATGTTTTGTTTGGCCTGGTGTAAAGGACACAAATAAATACAAGAGCCGTGTTTGTCAAATACATAATAAACGCCGTGTTGGGTGGTAACATTCCTAAGTAAGTGGCGAAGTTTCTCGCCGCGAGTTTCACCCTGCTTGCCCGTGTACATACTCCGGATACCAAACAATTGTTTTTTTTCGTCCTTTTGTATGAGGATTTCAAAAAGTTCTAACGTTGCGCGGGCGTCACCATCCGCGCGGTGGGTGTCGCTGTTGACAATGTTCAGTTCTTTGCAAAGTTTGGAAAGACCATAGGCGGGTAATCCGGGAATCAGTCCCTCAGCTAAAAACAACGTATCTAACGTTTCTTTTTGAAAAACATATCCCAAGGAGTCAAATTCTTGCCGCAGCATTCGGTAGTCGAAAGCGATGTTGTGGCCAACCAGCACAGCTTTGTCGGTAATTTCTACTACCCGCTTGGCAATTTCGTGAAATCTGGGCGCTCGGCGAACCATGTTTTCACTTATACCTGTCATTTTACTGACGTAGCGGTCTATTCGGCGTTGGGGATTTACGAGCGTAATAAGTTGGTCAACAACCTTTTCGCCGTCGTATAGGAAAATGGCAAGTTCAATGATTTTCTCTTCTCCAACTTGCCCTCCACTGGTTTCTGTGTCAATTACTGCAAACATTGCGGCAAAAATAGGTTGTAAAAAAGTGGTGACGTTTCTTTGTGGTGATTAAATTTGGCCTTTACTCGACAAAGCGTCGCCATTACCACAGAAAATAACAGAATTGGTGCAACCATATTTACGCTGCTTTTTCTTTGTGTTTCAATTATTGCCGTTGCTTTTGGTGGGGAGCATGCATGGTTCCTACTTGTTTTTTTACGATGTCAATACCAATAAGCCGGTACAAGGGGTGTTGCTTTTAAATGACCATTCCCACTCGTTTTCCAATGTTTCCAATATAGAAGGATTGATTAAAGCAGATCATTTAACCGATGATTTTTCCGCCTTGAATATTTTTCACCCAAAATTTGATGTGGACACCATCTTTTCTTCGTCATCAGATACCATTGTTGTCGCTCTACGTCCACGAAAACTGGTGTATACAGGCACCATGAATTTGCAGCCATACAATAATTTGGTACAAAGTAGGGCAGGCATGGACGCTGCTTTTCAGCATTTTTATACCGAAGCTTTTCGAAAGACATTTACCCGCATAGACAGAACAACCAGAGAAATCCCTTATGTTTCGGGTAGATTTTTCCCGGGGAAACAAGATACGGGCATTGTTTTTCTCTCAAAGATACACTCTGCAATTACCAGAATAGCTGGAGAGTTGTCTAATGAAGAGGTCATCAATAAAAGAGACTTTGGATTGATTAGAAATATTGCTTGGAGAGAATCTGCCGACTACATTTTTAACCCCTTCCAGCGATATAGCCATTTTAAAGAATTATCTTATCGAGGCTACTTGACACCGTTGGACGAGGATTATGCAAGTGAATATTACGTTGACCATCTTGGATACTATAGCAACAGCGATTGTCATTTATACAAGGTGCGCCCAAAAAATCCTTATGAGCCGCTTTTTTATGGGTATATTATCATTGATGCATCAACCAATAATTTGGTGTACATCGATTGGAAACTCGACGCGCGCCAACAAATTGAATTGGTTGATTCCGTTAGAATTGTTCAGTTTCACCACCCCACGGACTCACTTATGCGACCAGTGTATACGTCACACTCCTTTTTCTTTGACATATTTAGCAATTCCGGGGAGTATAGGAGTGAAATCGTCTATGCCGATTTTAACTTTTTGGAAGGTCAACCACCATACAGTCCGGTGGTGCTAAATCAAAACCAAGTAGACCAACTACCGGAATTGACATTGCCTTTTCACCTCACCTCAAAGGAGCGTCGAGTCATGGAGGATGACCACCTGTACAACAAGCGATGGGAATCCGGACAGATAGCCGATAGTTTGCAGCAATATTATTCTGATAGGCCATTTCAAACATTGTTTATTAAGGGTATGAACTTGCCATTTTACCAAAACAAACACTACGTACGTGTTTACCCCCTGTGGTTTGGTACGGGATACAATGTTATAGAAGGATTTTATACGAGGTTTATTCACGAGTCAAATTTTGATTTTGAAGATGAAACATTTAAAAACACCTTAGACCTTCGCTTGGGCTACGGTGATGTTCGATTAAAATTCCGCAACGTTACCGAATGGGACTTTAACCTCAAGCGTCCGGGTAAGTTGGCACTTGATTTTGGTAATTACGTGTTTCAGTTCAACGAAGCCGAACCCATTCTTCCGGTCATTAACACATTCTACAGTCTGTTTTTAGGCAAAAACTTTCTGCGTCTTTACAATAAAGAATATGCAAGGCTGCGGTATAAGCAAGAGATTGTAAATGGGTTAACCATCAATGCCCATATTGATTACGGCCGAAGGTCGCCGTTGTTTAATTTAGAAGACCCCATCAATTTATCGGGCGCATCGTGGAATTTCTTGACGTCTGAACAAGATTTTTTCAATAACAACAATATGGGGTCAGACAGATCGGATGTGATAAGCAGTGACGGTTTTGATCCCCATCGGGGGTTGATTCTAGACGTGGATGTTGTATATCAGTTTCGTCAGCGTTATAAAATGATCAACGGCAGGAAAGTCAACGTGGATTCAGACTACCCCAAGATTTACATGCAGTATAAAATAGGACTACCCTGGGCTGGTGCCATTACCGATTATGACTATTTGGCGGGGGGAGTTGGTTCGACCACTCGCTTTAGAAACGCCGGAACCACCCGTTTTGATATCAGCGGGGGAGGTTTTTTGAATAGCAGCAATGTTCCTTTTGTTGACTTTAAGCATTTTAATGGTTTGCAGACCATCTTCTTACAGCGTGTGCAAGACCGTTTCTCGGATATAAAACAGTTTAGAACCATGCGGTATTATGACTTTAGTACGGATCAATTTTTCTTAGAGGCTCATTTGGAGCATAACTTTGGTGGTTATGTTATGTCTAAAATTCCCTATGTCAACCGGGCAAACTTGCACCTCGTTACGGGATTCAACTACTTGTCTAGCGAGTGGGACGCCCATTTCTTTGAAATGTTTTTTGGTTTTGACAACATATTTAAGGTAGCGAAAATTGAATTTTCTAATGGATGGGACGACTTTCGCGTTTTTAGATTTACGGTAAGAGTGGGCGTGAATTTTGATTATAATTTTTATCGCAATAACAAACGCAGATAATTTTTTATATGAATGCTGAATTTGATGTTTGGTTACTGATTGCAGGATTAGGAATTTTCCTTTTTGGGATGGGGCAATTGGAACATGGACTAACTGAGCTTGGTGGTGCTTCATTTAGAAAAATGATGCGTCGTTTTACCAAAAAGAGCTTCCATGGCGTGCTTACGGGGATTGTGATGACCGCTATTTTGCAGAGCAGCTCATTGGTGTCTCTTATGGTATTGGCTTTTTTAGGAGCAAAAATTATTCGTCTAAAAAATGCATTGGGCGTTATTTTGGGTGCACATATCGGAACCGTTGTTACGGCTTGGTTGGTGGCAACCCTGGGTTTTTCTTTACCAATAAAAGCGTTTGCTTTTCCTTTTATTGGTCTGGGTAGCTTGGCATACTTATTCGTGAGCACCCGCCCTTTTTTAAAGAATCTGGGCCTGTTTTTGCTTGGCTTTGGATTGTTGTTTTTGGGGCTGGATTTTATGAAGGAGGCCATTGAAGGCGTTGCAGAAAGTGTTTCTATGGAGCAGTTTGCCGATTACGGACGTTGGGTTTTCTTGCTGGTAGGAATCGTGGTTACGGCTTTAATACAATCCAGCTCTGCTATGATTGTTATCGTGTTGAGTAGCTTAAACGCCGGTGTCATCGACCTTACCCAAGGCGCTGTTTTGGTGATCGGTTCAAATATTGGGACTACCATAACCG
The DNA here is from genome assembly GCA_003566715.1 of Cryomorphaceae bacterium. Taxonomy (GTDB): domain Bacteria; phylum Bacteroidota; class Bacteroidia; order Flavobacteriales; family Schleiferiaceae; genus CSBr16-58. The sequence continues at coordinate 63,982 of PXCF01000139.1, forward strand.
TAGGTATTGGTGCCTTGAAGGGGGTGGCAGATAAAAAGCGTTTGGCTTTAGCACATGTCATCATCAATGTTGTTGCCGGGCTTCTATTTTTTATTTTAGTCGATTATGTAGTAAGAGGTGTTTTAGCTACGGGGGCATTCACTGATCCTTTATTGCAACTGGTGCTCATTAGCACGGTTATGAAAGTGGGAGGGGTTCTTTTGTTTTTTCCACTTTTGGCGCCATTTGAACGTTGGTTGTTACAGAGGTTTAAGAACTCAGAGGCCGTGGGTGCAACCGTTTACGTGAAAAATGTTCCGCCGGATGTGCCGGAAATTGCCATTCAAGCAACGGAAAAAGAGCTTATACTTACCATAGAGCGGTGTGTTGCTTTTATAGAGAACGCTTTGAGTATGACAACTACTAAAACCATGGCATTGCCATATTTGCGGTTTTTACAAACGGTTGAGTCCACAGACGCTGCTTATCAGCATTTAAAAAATATTGAAGATGAGCTCACCGATTTCAGCTTGCGAATCCAAGAGCGTTCACTAAGCGAGCATGAGGTGGAGCAACTCGACCGGTTAATGCAGTCCATTCGCTCGTTGATCTATGCAGCAAAGGAGATTCGCGACATAACACATAATGTAAAGGACATCAAACAGTCTCAAGATAAAAGTGCAAAAGAGATTCTCGAACAGCTACTAGAAACAATGAAGCACCTTTTTCTTGATATACGCGAAGCGCTTAAAGATGGACACATTGAAGGCATTGCGTTTTATGCCTACAAGGAAAAGTATCTTCGTGCGTATCCAGACAGTATAGCGGATTTGTATCGCAAGGTGAAAGATCAACCTTTGCGGGATATATCAATCAGTAGCATGACCAACGTTATTCGCAAAGTCTTTAGCTCTATGCAATATCTATCTGAAGCCATTGATCAATTATCAATGGCTAAAGAGACTGTGTTTCCAGAAGTAGATATGAGTCGCGATTGAACAGCCTATTGCTTTATGGATAGAACATTAGCAAAGTAGTGCTTGCAATCGTAGAACCAGCCGCTTGGTTTTAAGTTGGCATTCGTCATCAACTGCTCAATATCTGCTTTGGTGTACTTTCTAGATGTTTCTGTATGAATGGTTTCTCCGGGTTCAAAGGTGATTTTGAGTTGACTGGTAGGAAAGGTTACCACTTGCTTTTTCATACTAATTAAATAGCTTCGCGCCTCCTTCCTTTCCGGATCATAAATAGGGTAGTGGGAAAAGTTGTCGAGGTCAAAATCTGTTTTTAGCTCGCGATTACATCGTGTTAGTAGGTTTAAATTAAACTGTTTGGTGATGCCGTTTTTGTCATTGTAAGCTTCGAGAATGGTGTGTGGGTTTTTGACTAGGTCAAAGCCTATCAAAAGACCGTCGCCAGGATTGAGTGAATCGCTTAACGATTGAATAAAGTTCGCTTGATTGTCACCTCTTAAATTTCCAATATTTGACCCGAGAAAGAGTACCAGCTTGCGGTTGTTGCTTGTCTTTTTATCTTTTAAAACGTGAAAATAATCACCGGCAACGGGTGTCATGCGAAGGTTATCAAACGATTTTTTAAACTCAGCCGCCAATAATTGCAAGACATTTTTTGAGATGTCTATGGGTACATACGAAAAATCGAGTCCCATCTCCAGCCATTTATTAATGAGCACTTTGGTTTTTGTTCCATCGCCTGCCCCCAGTTCAATGATTTCAAAAAAGCCTTTTGGATCAAATGTTAACACAATGTCTTTGGCATGATGTAAGAAAACATCCATTTCGCTCCTGCTTAAATAATATTCCGGCATATCCATAATGGCCTGAAACAAGGCGTCTCCAGTAGCGTCATAAAAGTATTTACTGGGCAGGCTTTTTGGCTCTTGCGCCAATCCACTAATGATGTCTTTTTCCATAAGAGAAATATCTTGATTATTTGTCATTGGCCAAACGTATTCCGTTAAACTGCCAGCGGAGGTGGGGGTGAAAGAAGTTGCGATACGTAGGACGGGTATGACCAATAGCAGTGGCTATGGAGTGCCCCCTAAGTACCATTTGGTTGATCATAAACTTACCATTGTATTCTCCCACAATTCCTTTCCACGGCTTATATCCGGGATATGGTAAGTAAGCACTGTTGGTCCATTCCCATCGCAGACCGTAATGGAGTTTTGAAGCGGCAACTTCCCATTCGCTTTCGGAGGGCAAACGTTTGCCCGCCCATAGTGCAAAGGCCGATGCTTCGTAAAAAGATAGGTGGGTAACGGGTGCATCCAGGGGAATATCTTTCGTGCCGTTGAGGGTGAAAATTTTTGAGCAATCCTCACGCCAATACATAGGGGTAGTGATGTGTTCAGACTTTATCCAATGATATCCTTCCTGATGCCATAAAGAGGGCGTTTGGTAGCCTTTATCTTGAATAAATTCGAGATAGGCTCTATTGCTGACGAGGTTTGTGGCAATTTCAAATGGATGCAGATAGATTTTGTGTTGAGGCGCTTCATTGTCGAAGTGAAAATCATTTCCTCCATGGCCTATGATATAAATACCTTCGTCAAATGTTATCCAGTCATTGGTTGTGGTTATTTCATCTGTTTCTCCAAGATTATACAGCGGTGTTTCAATAAGGTTAAAAGACATGATTTGTTTTATGTCGCTATGCAACAATTCTTGATGCTGCTGTTCGTGATTAATACCGAGCAAAAGAACAAACTTGGCTTTATCACTTAGCGGTTTTTTTTGAATATAGTCGCATACCTTTTGGGTTATGTAGTATCGATATTCTAGTATGTCATCAATCGTAGGTCGGCTCAAGAATCCGCGCATGTTTCTGTTGACTTTTTCCCCAGCGCCTTCGTAGTAGCTGTTGAATAATGTAAGATATATGTGATTGAAAGGCTGGTAGTCCTTGCAAAATTGAATGAGAAAAAAGTATTCGAAAAACCAAGTGCTGTGTGCCAAATGCCACTTAGGAGGACTCACATCCTCACTTGGTTGAAGCACGCTGTCTTCGGGTTTTAAGAAGGCGCAAATCTGTTCCGTTTGCTTTCTTGTAGCGGAGAATTGATTGATGATTGTGTTTATGGACATAGTTTTTTAACGAGGCTCAAATTAAAAAAGTTTACAAGGATAAAGGTATGAACCGAATGGCGAATGCCGCGCGATTGTTTATTTCTTGTGGAAAATTACCGCCATTCTTGTATTTGCGAGGGTTTAAACATTCGTATATTAGCGTACGATACTTTGATATGTGAATGCATTGAATATATGAAGGAGGTTGGTCGTTCAACAAGACACATTCTGGTAAAGGGTTTTGTTGGTTTATAAATAGAAAACATCAGACTATCAGTTGAGTAAAAGCCCTTAAGAAATGGCAGAGCAAACAAACTATACCGAAGACAATATTCGGTCGTTGGATTGGAAAGAACATATTCGCCTTCGTCCAGGTATGTATATTGGGAAACTCGGAGACGGAAGTTCTCCGGATGACGGAATATATATTCTTATCAAAGAGGTGCTGGATAACAGCATCGATGAATTTGTAATGGGGACGGGAAAGACCATCGAAGTTAAGGTGTCGGAAGACGAAGTGAGCATTCGCGACTATGGTAGAGGTATTCCTTTGGGAAAAGTTATTGATTGTGTGAGCAAAATCAATACCGGTGCCAAGTACGATTCCCAAGCATTTAAAAAATCGGTAGGTCTCAACGGAGTTGGTACCAAAGCTGTGAACGCGCTTTCAGATTATTTCAAAATCCAAAGTACGCGCGACGGAAAGACTAAGGTAGCGGTATTTGAAAAAGGAAACTTAAAAGAAGATGCGCCGGTGGTAGATAGTTCTGCCAGAAGAGGAACCTATGTTGTGTTTCGTCCCGACGTCAGCATTTTCCCTAAATTCCGCTTTGTCCCTGAGTACATCGAGCGGATGATTCGCAATTATTCCTATCTTAATCCGGGTTTAACGATTGTGTTCAACGGAGAAAAATACTTTTCGGAGAATGGACTCAAGGATTTATTGGAGGAAAACTTAGATACGGCCGTTCTGCACCCCGTAGTTCACCTACGAGGAGAGGACATTGAACTGGCGATAACGCATAGTGAAAAGTCCCAGTCGGAGACTTATTATAGTTTTGTCAACGGACAGCATACCACGCAAGGAGGAACGCATCAAGCAGCATTGAGAGAAGCTTTAGTAAAAACCATGCGCGAGCATTACAACAAGCAATTCGACCCCTCAGATGTACGCCAGTCTGTCGTCGCAGCCATCTCCATCAAGGTCATCGAGCCTGTGTTTGAGTCGCAAACTAAAACCAAGCTGGGTTCCAACGATATGGGGCCAGATTTGCCCACCGTGCGAACCTACGTGATTGATTTTGTAAAAACACATCTCGATAACTATCTACACAAAAACCCCGACGTGGCCGAGGCCATACTTAAAAAAATTCAGCGGGCCGAAAGAGAGCGGAAGGACTTGGCTGGTATCAGAAAGTTGGCCAGAGAACGTGCCAAAAAAGTAAGCTTACACAATAAGAAGTTGCGCGATTGTCGTGTGCATTACACCGATTTAAAAAATGAACGCCGACAAGAGACGACTTTGTTTATTACCGAAGGAGATTCGGCCAGTGGATCCATCACCAAGGCGAGAGATGTAAACACGCAAGCCGTATTTAGTTTAAAAGGTAAGCCCCTCAATTGTTACAATCTCACTAAAAAAGTGGTGTACGAAAATGAGGAGTTTAACTTACTGCAAGCCGCGTTAGACATAGAAGAAGGCTTGGAAAACCTCAGATACAATCAAGTGGTGATTGCCACCGATGCCGATGTTGATGGCATGCACATTCGCTTATTGTTAATTACCTTTTTCTTGCAGTTTTTTCCCGAACTTGTTCGAGAAGGACATTTGTACATCTTGCAAACACCATTATTTAGAGTGCGTAATAAAAAGGAAACCATTTATTGTTACTCAGAAGAAGAGCGACGCAATGCCATGCAGAAGTTGGGCGGTAAACCTGAAATTACGCGATTTAAAGGCTTGGGAGAAATTTCACCCGATGAATTTAAGTATTTTATTAGCTCGGATATCCGTTTGGACCCGGTTATGATTGGTAGAGACGGGCAAGTCGATAAGTTGCTGGAATTTTACATGGGAAAAAATACCCCCAAACGCCAAGAGTTTATCATTGAAAATTTGAGGGTTGAGAAGGATGAGCTCGTAAGTTAAAGAAACCGTTTTATGTTGGCATTCGATTATTTTTGATATCTATCGATTAATAATTGTCCTGCCACTTTAAATCAGATATTTTGACGTTAGTTAATAAATTTGTTGTGCGGAAAAAAGATTTAACTATATTTGCTCATTGGAATGGTTGCATTGAATTGCATATATAAATGAACCAAATGTCACGAACTAACTACTATAAATTCATAACACTCACAGTATTTGTTATGACTTTTGTATTTTCATCGCAAGTCAGCGCTCAGATTAGCAGCGGTAATCCGCTACCCGAAAAGAGTATCGTTGACTGTAATTTGTACATCCCCAACGCTTTTACGCCTAATAATGACGGAAACAATGATAAGTGGGGTGTACGTGTTAACCCCGGTTGTGAAGTAGTAGAATTCACTTTGAGAATTGTTGACCGCTGGGGAAGAAAGGTTTTTGAAGAGGTCGAACATGATGAACCTTTTTGGTGGGACGGTACCTTTGATGGCACCAATCTCAATTCTGGTGTTTACTTCTACCAAATAACGGCTAGGTTTAATCCGCCTGGTGGTGGAGATACCCAGTTGATCAATCGACAAGGATCAATCACACTTATCAGATAAATTTAAACACCGCTTTTTGCGGTGTTTTTTTTTGCACCTTACTTAATTACTAGGTAAGGGAGGGCGAAGCAGCGACAGAATAAAGGAAGAGCAGATCTAACGAGTGGGTAATAAATGAAAGTTGCCAGATTAAAAGGGAGGAAGAAAAAAGAAAGCATCGGTAATTAAGGAGGCCAATCTCTCTCAGTTTACTATACTGCTCTAATGATGATATATATCATCTAATCTGTTTCACGTTATGCCGACATTTGCATAATCAAATCATTCATAGCTGCTTTTTTCTATATTATAGGAAAAAGTCAAAACACAAAAAAAATAGCAAAAATGAAAAAGCGAGAATCAATTTCTACCATAATGACAGACTCATTGGTAACAGTTAATCTCAACGATGACTTGAGAAAAGTAAAGGACATCTTTGCCAAAGGTAAATTTCGTCACTTACCGGTGATGGACGGAGAAAAGCTGGTGGGTATGGTTAGTAAAAACGATATCATGCGATTGAGCTTTGGTCAGGTTTTCGATAACCAAGGCGACGCAGATGAAGCTGTTTTGGATATGTTGAGCATTGATCAAATCATGACGCACAACATTACATCCATTGATGTAAATGCCACCGTAAAAGATGCAGCCGAGATATTTGTCTCGAGTAAGTTTCACTCTCTGCCAGTTATGCAAGATGGAAAAGTGGTCGGTATTGTTACCAGTACTGACATTATTAAATACATGCTCGATCAGTACTAAAAAAAAAATGGCCGTCTGAAAGACGGCCATTTTTTTTAGATAAATTCTTATTAGTTCAAATCCGGTAGTATCACATTATCGATGATGTGAATGGTACCATTTGTACCGGTGATATCAACAGTAGTAACTGTTGCCGTACGGTTTTCAGTGTCGGTCAATTCAACATTTCCATTTTGAATAGCTACAGTGAAATCTTGTCCGGCAGCTGTGGTAACCGAACCAGCTTGTACATCTGAAGAACGTACGTCTGCAGGTACGATGTGGTAAGCCAATACGGTGAATAAACCGTCAGTACCTACAGTTGCAACAACATCGTTTAAGTCTGCTGCGCCCAAATCACTAACCAATTGGTCGAAACCAGCGTTTGAAGGTGCAAATAGTGTGATGAAAGATGTTTCATCGTCCAAAATACTACCAGGATTGTTATCGGCAACGCTTACTGCTGTTACCAATGCATCAAAGTCATTGTTAGGACCAACAAGACCCAAGATGGTTTGTGGTAAAATAACCGCGTCGATTACGTGAATTACCCCGTTGCTGGCTTCAATGTCAGTAGTTACTACATTTGAGCTGCCGTTAATGCTAACACCTCCAGAAGTACTGATGTACATTGACAAGTTGTTGTCATTGTCGTTGGTTGCCAAAGAACTTACGTAACCAGTAGTTACATCCGATGCCATAACTTTGGTTCCCAATACGTGATATAATAGTACATTGGCCAAACCTTCTGTTCCCAATGCAGCCTCAAGAGCGTCAAGATCGCTCAAGCCTAAATCGCCTAGCAAACTTGTAAAGGCATCATTGGTAGGCGCAAATACAGTTAAGTTGGCGTTGGCGTCAGATACTGCGTCTACCAAATTTGCTCTGGTTAATGCGTCAACTAAAATGCTGAAATCTTCATTACCTGCTGCTACGTCAGCAATGGTTTCTGCTCCGTTACCGTTACCGTTGCCATTTCCGTTTCCATTGTCGTCGTCGTCACTACAAGCTGTAAAGAAACCTGTTCCAGCGATCGCTGCGACTAAAAACATGCGATTGAATACTTTTTTCATGGTGAGTTTATTTTTTGAATTAGAAACAGATAACGCCAGTAGTTTTCTTTTTGTTTAACGAATGGTGAAAAATGTTCCACGTATAATTTGTTTAATGAATAAATAATTGGGGTTAAGTATTTGTAATTTAGGTTTTTGTTGTGGTGTTCTCGTGATGTTAAACTAAACAAAAAAACATCAATACATCAAAGTGACAACATAAACCAAGCTCGCCACGATCATCATAAGGAAGGTGTAGGGAAGTACCTGATGTGCCTTTAATCCCGTAATAGCCAGAAGAGGTAATGCCCAAAAAGGCTGCAGCATGTTTGTCAACTGGTCACCGTATGCCATTGCCATAATGCCCTTGGAAATAGGCAAGTTGATGGATTCACATATAGACAAAATCAGGGGTCCTTGAACGGCCCATTGACCGCCTCCACTGGGTACAAAAAAGTTAACCAAACCGGCACTGCCCATAATTAAAAATGGCATGCTGCTTTCAGAGCCGGCTGTAACAAACCACTGGGTGAAGGTTTCAATTAATCCGCCGTGTTTGAGAATACCCATTACGCCAAAATAAAATGGAAACTGAATAATGATGGCAGCAGCGCCTTCCATTCCGGCCTTAACCGACTTAAAAAAATTATTGAGGCTGCCATATACCATTAATGCAAATCCCAAGAACAAACCATTGAGGGCATTGGGGCCAAATGTGTCTTTGTCCAAACTCAATGTCAACATTGTCGTTATCATTAATGCACCGCCAATGAATAGAGCAGGCCACTTTGAATGCTCAAAGCGTTCTGCCCCTATGGGCTTACTTTCATCGTGTGTTGTGTTGGTATAGGGTGTAAGTTCGTCTATGGCTTTGTTTCTCTTACGGAAAAGAAGCAGAACTAAGGGCGCTAAAATCAATAGAAAGACAAAACTGAAAATGTTTTGTGTTGAAAGTATGGTTTCACTTATAGAGAGTGTTTCCGGAAGAGAAGCAATGCTGTGGTCACTTAATTCCCGAAGGTGGTTTTTCTCTGCCGCCTTCAACGGAGCAGAACCCGATAATCCGCTGTGCCACGTCAACATACCTGAGTATCCGGATGCACCTAAGAGTGGAAAGTAGAAGGGTATGTTTCTTTTTTGAAAATTTTCTGCTGTTTTGCGCGCCATCACGGCACCAAACAAGAGACCCAAGCCCCAGTTAAGCCAGCCAAGGCACATGCTGCTGACCGTTAGTAATACAATGGCTTGTGTTTGGTTATTCACCATATCGATGAGACGATTGATGATTTTACTTACCGGCGGACTTACGGCCACACTGTAGCCCAAAATCAAGATAAGCGCCATTTGTATGGTAAATACCATCATGGCAGGATCCCAAAAACCCTTTTGCCAATGAAGTCCTATATCAACAGGCGATTGTTTCTCAACAATAAGAGAAAGGATGGCCGCTATAAAGGTTATAATAACGGCCAACCCAAATGGTCCGGGCAATATTGCTCGGAACAAACGCTCAATATGACGGGAAAGACCCATCCGTTTTTAGAACGGCAAATCGTCGTCACTGCCGCTGTCGGCAGACGACTCCAAAGGAGGTAAATTTGATGGTGGCGCGCTTGTTTCTGCATGCGAAGGTTGCTGTGGGGCTTCGCTTTGCATTGGTTCAATGCGCCAACCGTGAATGGAGTTAAAGTATTTTACCTGTCCATCGGGAGCTGTCCACTCTCTTCCGCGTAAATTGATGGAAATCTTCACGTCTTGACCTTCTTGAAAATTGTTCAATAGGTCACATTTATCTTGTACAAATTCGATGAGGATGTGTTGTGGATATTGTTCCTGGGTGGTAATCACACATTCTTTTTTTCGAAACGATGCCGTTACTTGTTTTTCGGGGTATAGCTCTTTGATTCTTCCGGTAACTTCCATAGTTGATGTTTGATTTATAATGATTAAACGTTATTTTTGAATGTTGTCGCTCAAAAGAACTTTCCAGGCTTTTTCAACTTTTCCTTTGGCCAATAATTCTTTTGCGTAATGGTGAAGCAGTTCGCGGGCTTCCATACCATCGCTGCTGTCGTTAAAGATGGACTGCACACGTGGGTGATCTAAAACTGTTCTAATGTCTTCATCAGCGGGTAACTGTTCAACGTTACCCAGCATACCTAAATCATTGCCGTCAAAGACGTACGAATTTCTGATGCGAGGAGGAATGTTGTCTACACCAATACCTTTGTTGCGCAATGGCTTTTCTACTTCAAAAAGTGCGTCACCGTAGGCACGCGCATACCAGTTTCCGCCAAGTCGAGCAACGAGATCAATTTTGTGCTGGTCAATTTTTCCATCTGCATTGAGTATGTCTTTGCTGATATGCATGTGAATGACTTCACAGATAACCAAATTTCCGGCACCTCCTTCTTCCCCCAAAGGCACGATGTCTTTTACTTTACACTCCATTTGTACGGGAGATTCCTTTACGCGAGGGGGAGTCACACCCAGAGAGGGTTCCTCGGTTAAGCCGGCCTTTTTAAACTCGTTGATGCCGGTGTCGTACTCGGTGCTGGAAAGTGAACATTGCTGAACCAATGCGTGGTTGACAATATTGATGACCACTTCTTTGGTGGCTTCGCAATTTGTTAAAGTGTCTTTTACTGTATTGTTTCTCACGCGTCTTGCCGGAGAAAAAATCAATATGGGTGGATTGCTGCTGAATACATTAAAAAAACTAAACGGGCTTAAATTGGGGTTTCCATCTCTGTCTACCGTGCTTGCAAATGCGATGGGGCGTGGGCCAATAGCTGCTTGTAGGTAAGCCTGTCTTTCCTGGGGGCTTAATTCAGATAACTTCAGTGATATCATGCGTTTTTATGTGTTTTAATGAATGCTAATATTTCACGGTTATTGGCCATTTTCATGTAGCCACCGTTCTTTTCAATTTCTCTAAACAGATTCCAGGCTTCGGTCGCCATGTCTAGGGTTTGTATTTCAAAGAAATGACTACCCGCAGCCGGGTCGATGTTGGCATCAATATGTGCTTCGTACTGAAGGATCAGCTGAATGTTGCGAGCTATTCTCAAGCCAAAAGGGTCATAGGCTTTTGTGTGTGTGTTGTGTGGTTCAATGCACAGAGCATTTGCTCCACCAACCAGTGCGCCCATAGCTTCAGCTGTGTTTTTTATCATGTTTTGATACTCGTCCTCCGTTGATTTGTTGTCTAATCTGCTTTTAACAAAAATATCGGGATGAGTGGGTTCCAGATTGCAGGTTTCCATAAGGAAGTGGTGCATTTGGCGGAGAGCACGTATCTGAATAATGTCTAAGAAATAGTGACCAACAGTGGGGAGCGCATACCACAGTTCTTCAACTGGTTTGCCATTTTGAATGAGTTCATGGACTTGCGCAATGGCCAGTGCCAATCGAGCGGCCGGACGAATATCTTCGTGCTCCAACACATTTATAGAGCCCGACCGACAACCCGATCGTTCATGGCCATGCAAAAATCCTCGACAATCGTAAAAAACCGATGGGTTTTTGTCGGGATAGGCTTCAGCGATGTAAGTCTCCAAACTATCACAAACGGATTGGTTACTTGTAACGACATACAGTGTGATGTAGTCTAAAATAATATCATTCAATAACGTACGCCAATTAACTTTAGAAGAAGGTGTTAGAAACACGCCGTTTGCGCCGCCTTCTAGAGCTTTAATAATGCGTTTGTTGTCTTCCTTTTCGTTGGTGATGTTTCCTTGAGGATGTACGAGTATGTGGGTGCGCTTTTCAGAAGGCAATGGTGCCTCATGCGCATGGACTACTTGCAAGGGGTGGATGGGGGTGTTTTGAAAAACCTTTGTGGTTAATTCTTCCAAGCTTTCCACACCTGTTTCACGTTTGATTTTCTCCAACCATTGTGCCTTGGTTAGTGAGGTAAATTCTGAAAAATCTAGTGATTTACTCATGCGTTTTTTTCTCCTTTCTATGACCTACAAAACTAAGATACAAAGTTGAAGTGGCAGGGTGTTTAAATGGATTTTTGGCGGTTACTTTTATTAATAAACACTAACCGTGGTCTCTGCACAAGCCCGACACCTAAGGTTTTTCATCAGATTGAAGAATATGGGGACCTTTTTCTTTCATAAATGCCATAGCCGCATCGTAGTCGTTGTGAATCTCACCATCGAGAATGGCTTCTTTGATGGCGCTTTTGATGAGGCCAACTTCTCTTCCCGGCGGCAGATTAAATGCATCCATAATTTCTTTGCCGCTGATGGGGGGCTGCCAATTTCTCAGTTTATCCTCCTCTTCTACTTTCACCAAACGCTCACGTACTTCACGGAAATTGTTAAGATACTTTCGTTTTCTGCGTTCGTTTTTTGTTGTAATATCGGCTTCCACCAACAGCATCAGATCATCTATGTCATCACCGGCATCAAACAACAAACGGCGAACAGCTGAGTCGGTTACATTCTCGTTGGTTAATGCGGTGGGTCTGCTACTCATGGCTACCATTTTTTGCACGTATTTACTGGTGCTACCCAATGGAAGTTTGAGTCGTTTAAATATTCGAGGCACCATTTTTCCGCCCAAGAATTCGTGTCCATGAAAAGTCCAGCCGACTTTACTGTCAAACTTCTTGACGACGGGCTTCCCGATGTCGTGGAGTAAAGCAGCCCAGCGAAGCCATAGGTTTTCGGTGTTTTTACTGATGTTGTCGACGACTTCAATGGTGTGGTAGAAGTTGTCTTTGTGCAGTTGTCCTTCCACTTCTTCCACGCCTTGCAGGGCGTTAATTTCGGGAAGAAAATAGGGAAGTAGTCCAGTTTCAAAGAGTAGTGCCAGGCCTTCTGATGGTCGTTCACAAGTCATGATTTTGTTGAACTCGGTCATAATGCGTTCTACCGATACGATGTGAAGACGGTCGGCATTTTTTCTGATGGCTGCCAGTGTTTTGGGGTGGATGGTGAAGTGCAATTGTGCTGCAAAGCGAATGGCGCGCATCATCCGCAAGGGGTCATCGGAGAAGGTGATATCCGGATCTAATGGCGTTTGAATAATTTCGTTTTCCAAATCGGTCAACCCATTAAACGGATCGATTAGCTCTCCAAAACCGTCATTGTTAAGCCGCACAGCCAAGGCATTGATGGTGAAGTCTCTTCGGCGTTGGTCGTCTTCTAGCGTACCGTCTTCAACGGTTGGTTTGCGGCTGTCGGCGCGGTAAGACTCTTTTCGGGCGCCCACAAACTCCAATTCTATATCGTTGTGGCGGAGCATGGCGGTTCCAAAGCGCTTAAAAACGGTTACTTTTGGTTTTTTGGGTAGGGCTTCAGACAGCTTTTCTGCCAGTTCAATGCCGCTACCTACCGCTACCACGTCAATGTCGTTGGGAAGTGGTCTTTTCAACATGAAGTCGCGCACATAGCCCCCCACCACATAGGCCTCCACCTTCATGGCGTCGGCAACATCCGAAATGGTTTTAAATATATCGTCAGAAATGATGTCTCTGCCTTTCATTTTTTTAGCTTTTGCTAACATATACTGCGAATAACAGCACCATAATCAATATCCAGTACATCAATATATTCACACGTTTGATGCTACTTTTTTGTTCCTTGATTTCCTCGTTATCTCTATCATCAGTTTCTACCGGAAAGAATAAAGGATATAGCATCAAGGCTTCGTTGCGCAGCGGTTTATTAGCTGTGCTTTTCCAACATTCCCAGCGATTTAGGGGTCTTTTTTTCTTTTTTTGCAAATGCAATAATTCGTATTGCAGGGCCACTTTATAGGCGTAAACGACCAAAAGGACGATTAGAAAAAGGGCAATGAAAATTGAAAAAACATGTTCCATCATAACGTTGGCAAAAGTACGATGCAAGAATGCATTTCCCTACTGATTTGCCGTTGTACTTTTGCCGGAATGAACAAAACGATGACTTTTAACAAGGAAGCAGTAGACAAACATTCACGCGCAAGAGCCGGAGTGCTTCATACACCACACGGGGACATTCAGACGCCTATCTTTATGCCAGTTGGTACACTGGGAACGGTAAAAGCCATACCGCATCGCGATTTAGAAAATGATGTACGTGCACAGATCATACTTGGCAATACCTATCACCTGATGCTTCGCCCGGGCATGGAGGTCATGCAAGAAGCCGGCGGACTTCATCGTTTTTCTTCCTGGAATAAGCCTCTGCTTACCGATAGTGGGGGGTATCAGGTTTACTCTTTAGCAGCCAATAGAAAGATTACCGAAGAGGGGGTGACGTTTCAGTCGCACATTGATGGCAGTAGGCATATGCTTAGTCCGGAGCGCTCGATGGATATCCAGCGTATCATTGGCGCCGATATTATTATGGCATTTGACGAATGCCCACCTTTTCCATGTACGGAAGATTACGCGCGTAAAAGCATGCATTTGACCCATCGTTGGTTGGATCGCAGTGTTGATCACTGGAAGAAAAACCCCGAAGCTTATGGTAAGCCACAAATGCTATTTCCCATAGTGCAAGGCAGTGTATTTCCTGAGCTAAGAAAGATTTCGGCCGAGTATATCGCCAATGTGGATGCACCCGGAAACGCCATCGGGGGGCTAAGTGTAGGAGAGCCGGCAGAGGACATGTATGCCATGTGTGATCTCGTTTGCGGTATTTTGCCAGAAGACAAGCCCCGTTATTTGATGGGGGTGGGTACCCCGGCCAATTTGTTGGAATGCGTGGCTTTAGGCGTAGATATGTTTGACTGTGTGATGCCGACAAGAAATGGGAGAAACGGAATGCTGTTTACCAAGAACGGCATAATCAATATCAGAAACAAGAAATGGCACAACGACCATACACCCATTGATCCCAATGGTGATAGTTATGTAGATGCAGTCTACAGTAAGGCCTACTTGCGTCACCTTTTTGCCGCTAACGAATTTTTAGGGAAATACATCGCTTCACTTCACAATTTGCGGTTTTACCTTTGGTTGATGGAAACTGCTCGTCAACATATTTTGGAAGGGACGTTCGCCGAATGGAAGTCGGGCATCATTCCGTCGCTGCAAAATCGCTTATGATGTTTAAAATCGTCGATTGGTATATACTGCGGAAATTTTTAGGCACCTTTATCTTGGTGCTCGTTCTCATTATGTCTATCGCCGTGGTGTTCGACGTATCAGAACGAATTGAGGACTTTGTTACCAAGAATGCGCCTTTAAACGAGATTGTCTTTAACTATTACCTCAACTTCGTCCTTTACTTCGGGAATCTGTTCAGTGCATTGATTGTTTTTATATCCACCATTTTGTTTACCTCACAAATGGCTAACCGCACAGAAATCGTGGCTATTTTAACCGGTGGGATGAGTTTTAGGCGCATGATGTGGCCGTATTTTATAGGTGCATTGATTATATCCGGAGGGAGTTATGCACTGAATCACTACCTTATTCCGCAGACCAATGAAGTGCGTCTGGACTTTGATGCCAAGTACATTCACACCCATCAACGCACCAGTTATCGCAATATCCACCGACAGATCTTACCCGGGGAAATGGTGTTTATGGAATCGTTTAACGTCAAGCGTGGGACGGGATATCGCTTTACTTATGAGCGGTTTGATGACCAAGTTCTCAAGGCAAAAATTTCCGGCGATTTTATTCGTTTTGATACAGTTTCACAAGGATGGAAATTAGATAATTATGTGATTCGATATATCGATGATATGGGTGAGGAACGATTAGAGCGTGGCAAGCGTTTGGACACCAATTTTGCCTTTTTACCCGAAGATTTAGCGCCCGGCGTATTCACCACCGAAACCATGACCACGCCGGAATTAAAGAAATTGATCGAAGCAGAGCGCGTCAGGGGAGGGGAGACCATCAACACGTTTTTGATCGACTATTACAGTCGAAGCAGTTGGCCCGGCGCAACGTTTGTATTGGTCCTCATTGCTGTTACGCTCAGTTCGCGGAAAAAGCGAGGAGGACTTGGATTAAACATCGCCCTCGGATTGATCATTTGTGTGGTTTATATATTTTTCATGCAGATATCTACCACCTTTGCCACCAGTGGTAATTTGGAGCCTTGGTTGGCAGTATGGTTACCTAACTTTGTATTCACCGGCTTAGCCATTTATCTCTATCGCATTGCCCCTAAATGAGAATACCGCCCTAATGCGCATGCACATTGTTGTGTTTGTCTGGGGCTTTACCGCCATATTGGGTCGTTTGATCTCGCTAGACGCAGTGTCGCTGGTGTGGCACCGTATGCTGATTGCTGTTGCCGTGCTCATGGTTTACTTGATGGCGCGTAAAAAATTGCAGCCCTTGTCGCTGCGACAGTCGTTGCCGATATTGGCGGCCGGATTGGTCATTGCCGCGCACTGGATCACCTTTTTCTTGGCGATAAAAGTGGCCAATGTTTCCATTACTTTGGCCATGATGTCAACGGCGGCATTGTTTACGTCGTTTCTTGAGCCACTGTTTTTTAAACGCAAAGTTGATGTGTTGGAAATTGGCCTGGGGGTGATTGTGGTGGGTGGTTTGTATATAATTTTCCGCGCCGATAGCACCCACTTTGTCGGTATGTTGATTGCCTTGGTGTCGGCTTTTTTGTCGGCCTTGTTTAGTGTAATCAATGGGAGGTTGATTACCAAACACCGCCCGACGACCATTACCACTTACGAATTGCTGGGCGGGGTTATTGGTATCACCATTTTTATGGTAGCTACCGGTAAATTTAATGCCGAATTGTTTGCATTGGGTCAGTGTACGGAAGGTGGATTTTGGGCGCTTTTGGGCGGCTATTGTGATTTGACTCTCCTATTGATTTTGGGAACCATTTGTACCGCATGGGCATTTATCGAATCCGTTGCGGTTATGAAATACCTCAGACCCTACACCGTTGTGCTGAGTATAAACATGGAGCCTGTGTACGGTATCATATTGGCTTTTTTGTTTTTTGGCGAAAGCGAGCGCATGGATCCCTTGTTTTATTTTGGAACGCTCATCATACTTTCGGCGTTGTTTACCGAGGCGATAGTGAAGCGGAGGAGGAAGCGGAGGGCGTCTTCAAATGATTAGTAATTAAAATAATCGGGTTTAAATCTTGCGTTATATTCTGCTAAATAAGAAGATAGCTTTATAATGTCATTTATCACATTTTGAATTTCTAGCCCCAGCATGTACATTTGCTTATACATGCGTTTTATAATTCCACTACTTTTATTCAGTGTATCGACACTCGCACAAAAATCTAAGCACTATATTGGGGTTAATTTAAATCCTTCTTTTACCAACGCTTGGATTACCGATGAATGGGGCAGAGAAGTTTTTTTAAATGACTTGGAAGTTGGTAGGGGGTTTATTGGCGGAAGTGTAGGTATTAGTGGGCTCATAGACCTTGGTTCGCGCTTAGATTTTCAAATGGACATTCTGTACGGTGTTTATACGATAAGAGAGAAGTTTAAGCCTCGAAACGCAACTTTTCCAGACCTGGCTCCTGGCCCAACTTTTCAAAATATTAGAATTGATGAGTATCATATGTTATCGATTCCCTTGTTGCTCAATTATTATTTAAATGACCCACGCGCCAAGTGGTCTTGGTATGTTTCGGGAGGCGTAAGGGGGCATGGATTAATCACAATATTTCGGCACTTCTATACGGATTTACATCTAACAAATGTAATGGGTTCCCCCATAGATATTCAAACGGGGAGATCAAAAATAGAAGATGTTTATTTAGAAAATTACAGGCGATTAAACCTATCTGCTCAAGTAGGAATTGGTGTTGATTATCGCAAATCACAGCATCTGAAGTTTCGCTTAGCAACGAACTTTGAACATTTCTTATTAAAGACGTATAAAAACGATTTTTTTCGCCAAGGCTTTATTTATGCAATGGGGCTAAACCTCGGTATTTATTGGCGTCTATAATACCAATGATTTTATGTGGAGCCATCCATAACGACACAGGCATTAACTCTCCTCCAAAAAGCGCTCAACAATCTCCTTGGCTTTTTCAAAATCAGACGCCTTTACGTGGATGTCTACGTCGTTTTGCGATGTGCCGAAACCGGCCAGTCTTCCGGATTCTGTATTGTCTTTAATCATAAAAGGAATGCCACTTTCTTCTAGAATGGTTGCAATTCTATTGATGACGATTGAACTGTCGGACATTAACCGTATTAAATCACTCATGGCTATTTCTGTTTGGTTTAGACTCTGCGAATTGGTCTTTTGACATCCATCAACAAAACGACATAGGTTGTTCGTTGTAAATATACATCATTAAACGAAATCAATGACCAACGAAGAAACAAAGTTTATTTCTTTGGTAATTCTGACTTGACTTTCCCGAATTTTTTAGTCATGTGAAATACGAGCTTTTATATGCACGAAAATGAATTGTTTTGCCGACGCTAAGCCATAAAAAAAGCCCCATCAATAGATGAGGCTTTGCGCTTTACAAAATCAGCATGGCATCTCCATAACTGAGGAAACGGTACTTCTCTTTAATGGCTTCTTTGTATGCTTTGTTGAGCAATTCATATCCGGTAAAGGCCGCCGTCATCATTAAGATGGTTGATTGTGGCGGGTGGAAGTTGGTTACCAACGCATCGGCAATGGTAAAGTCGTGCGGCGGATAAATAAAGCGGTTGGTCCAGCCATCAAACTTCTTCAACTTATCTTCGGTGGTAATGGATGTCTCCAATGCACGCATGGTGGTGGTGCCTACCGATACAACTTTCTTTCTGTTGTCGATGGCTTTGTTGACGATATTGGCTTCTTCTTGGGTGATGATGAGTCGCTCAGAGTCCATTTTGTGCTTCGACAAATCTTCTACTTCCACCGGGCGAAATGTGCCCAATCCAACGTGAAGAGTGATTTCTGCCGTTTCTATGCCTTTGATTTCAAATTTCTTCAGCAATTGCTTGCTAAAGTGAAGGCCACTCACTGGAGCGGCTACGGCGCCTTCGTGCTTGGCAAAAATGGTTTGGTAGCGCACATCATCTTCTTCGTCCGCTTCGCGGTTGAGATATTTAGGGATGGGTGTTTGCCCCAAGCGCTTAAGCTTTTGTCTGAACTCTTCGTAAGAACCGTCAAATAAGAAGCGTAGGGTACGGCCTCTGCTGGTGGTGTTGTCAATAACTTCTGCGACCAATGAGTCTTCATCGGTGCCAAAAAATAATTTGTTTCCGATGCGTATTTTTCTCGCCGGGTCAACCAATACATCCCATAAACGGGTTTCTTTATTGAGTTCACGAAGCAAAAAGACTTCGATACGGGCATTGGTTTTTTCCTTGTAGCCGTACATACGGGCAGGAAATACTTTGGTGTTGTTGATGACGAAGCAATCACCTTCGTCAAAGTAATCCATGATATCGCCAAAATGCTTGTGTTCAAATGTGCCGGTCTTGCGGTCAACAACCATCATACGGGCGTCATCGCTGTGAGTAGCGGGGCGATCAGCTACCAATTCTTTAGGCAGTTTGTAGCTGAAATGGGATAACTTCATTTTTTTCATAAAGCTTACGGGCTTTTAAAATGTTAGTGAAAAATAAGCCTGCAAAACTACGAATAAATTTATTTCTTAATCCCAAGGTTATCTCAAAATGCATGAGAATCGATAAAGAGATGCGTCTCTATTTTAAGCCATGTATAAACCTTTAGAAGGGGTTTCTTTGTTACATTTGTGGTTATACAAATACGAATACAAAAACGATAATCTTATGACACACTTAAAGCCAGGAGATGATGCTCCAAATTTCGCAGGAAAAGACCAAAACGGAAATACCATCTCTCTCAACGACTATAAGGGAAAAAAGGTCGTGATGTACTTTTATCCCAAAGACGATACCCCCGGCTGCACAGCTCAAGCATGTAATCTACGTGATAATTATACGGAATTACAAAAAGCAGGCTATAACATCATTGGTGTAAGTGCTGATAAGGAGGCCAAACACCAAAAATTCATCGAAAAGTACGATCTGCCATTTCCGCTTATTGCCGATACCGAAAAGGAAATCATCCAGTCGTTTGGTGTGTGGGGGAAAAAGAAGTTTATGGGACGTGAATATGATGGCATACATCGCGAAACATTTGTAATCAATGAAGAGGGGAAAATCGACAAGGTGATTGACAAGGTGAAAACTAAAGATCACACTGCACAAATTTTAGATTAGGAATAGTTTCCATTGTACCATATTCCCAACATACCCGACGAAGCCAAGTGGAAACCACTGTTGGGTGGGTCCATCAATGAGGTTTACCGTTTGTCTCTACCCGACGGCACATCCGTGGTGGTAAAAGTCAACCGTTCCTCTCGGTATCCGGGTATGTTTGCCGCCGAAAGTGAGGGCCTCAATCGATTGAGGCCTTTTTTAAATGTGCCACAAGTAAGTGGTGTGATGTCTCATCAAGGTAATGATTTTCTTTTGCTGGAAGATTTAGGTGAAGGGGTGCCAACAAAGGCTTTTTTCACCTCTTTAGGTGAGCAGTTGGCACGAATGCACCTGGAAAAACAAAACCTCTTTGGACTCGATCACGACAATTACATTGGCAGTTTGCCTCAGTCTAATATGCAGACAGATGATTGGCGCGATTTTTTTATAAACCAACGCTTGACGCCTTTGGTGAAATCTGCTTTCGATAAAGGATTGCTCAATCGCGATGACTTGATCGCATTGGAATCACTGCGAGCCCGTCTCGATAGTTTATATCCAGAAGAACATCCTTCACTGCTTCACGGAGATTTGTGGTCGGGGAATGTGCACTGTGCTGAAAATGGCGATGCGTATTTTATCGACCCGGCCGTTTACTGTGGGCATAGAGAAATGGACATAGCAATGACCAAGATGTTTGGCGGTTTCGACCAAGTATTTTACGATGCTTATCAAGAGGTTTATCCTTTAGAAAAAGGTTGGGAGCAACGCATCATATTGTGGAATACTTACCCCAATCTCGTGCACCTCAATCTCTTTGGAAACAGCTATGTAAAAGGTGTAAGAAAGGGGTTGAATTATATAAAGTTTGTGTAGATAGGTCTGATGGCTGCATTATGCAAGCCCAATTCTAATAAATAATTCCTGAAGATGTTGCACGCAACGTCTCTACTCTTCTTCCAAAATTTCTTCTTCCACTTCTTCGGAAATGGTATCATTCAAAGACGGTAGGTAATCTTCCGGCCGCATGATGTCCTCCGCAGGAATATTCCAGGTGTATTCGATTTCCCAATTGGCCTTAATTTGCACTTCATCACTGTTGACGATGATGGGCTCGGGGAGTCGATTTTGAAGAAAGTTTCCGGGATCCCATTTGCCGTTTCCGTTCCAATCTACCACGGCTTGCATTTTGTAGGAACCTGGGTTTATAAAGGGCAAAGTAATAACCGTGGTGTCGGTTATGACTTGAGTTTTCACCAACGTTTCACCCGTCAAAATATCAATCACCAGTGAATCTAATCTTCCGGGGTTAACGGTGATTTCCAGTTTACCTAAGTCTTCTTTATCCGGCACATTAAATTTAAGGTGAATGGAGTCGCTGTTTTTGCTGTTGTCCCAATATGTAAAGGCATTGGGGGGGAAGCTGATTTTAAATTCCCCCATCCCTTTTCTAGGGAAGTGTATTGTATAGGAACCGTCGGGATTCACGTCTACGCTATCTACATGAAATTTCACAGAATCTCGCTTAATCAATATTCCGCTTGAGTCCAAGTTAATAATCGGGATATTCGCAGTAAATATAGCTTTTTTATTAGGTGTGAGATCAGTTCCAAAAACAGTTTTGTGACGATAATTAAATTCTTTCAGTGTGCGTTTTTTAATATTGACTGTGTCGACGGCTGTTCTTGTGGTATAGACAAACTGCACGGTATCTGTAATGGCCTTTTCAAACCATAGTGTGGCGGTGTCAGAAGACATATTCATTACAACCTTTGGAGCATTCACTCTTGGATAGATGACGTCGATGTTAATGGTGTCGAGCGGGCGATTAAAAACCAATCGAACCCCTTGAGGATGTATTAAGCGTTCTTCCGTTTTTCGAAGCTTGGGTATTGGCGTAAAAGCGCGGATTTCCAACATATCGTGCTCGTCATTCGCCGGGTTTATTGGATAGGGAAGAAAGCCGCCTTTTTCTAAATCCGGATCGTATTTAAAATTGCCGTTTTCGTCTTCAAAAATCACCAAACGGTATTCGCCTTCTTTGAGGTACCTGAGTGTAAAGCTGCCACTGCTCTCAGACATGGTGTAGTAATATGGCTTTTCTAATATAGGTGTGGAATCGTTCTTTTCTCCATTCCAAGTGTATAAACCAACAATGGCATCATCTAAGGGAGACTTGTCTTCAACGGTGCGCACTTTTCCCGTAACAGTGAGCGAGTCGATGTGGTCACCGGTAGAAAATACGTACATAAAGTTTTTCAGTATGTTGCCTTCGTTGAGGTCTTTGATGCCGTCGCCAAACTGAAACACATAAGTGGTATTTTCTTTCAACGTATCTTCCCATTCTACGATGATACTTTTAGAGCGAATGCTTCCTTTTACTTTGCTTTTTAGTGGCGGTGATACGGTAATGTCGTTTGATATTCCACCCGGTTGGAGAAACTCATCAAAGAAAATAGCGAAAGAGTTCTTATCGAAAAACAAACCCTCATTTTTCGGTACCGTACTCAGTACTTCTGGTGGATCTTTATCAATTGGACCACCCTCTACGGTGCCGATATTGGCACAAGCTAATGCCGTCAAATAAATAACAATGAGGGCAAAAATCAGGCGTATCATGACGCTTCTTTGCCGGTAAGATTACGGAATACTTCTTCCAATCCCAATTCGTAGGGGCGACTCTCTTCAATGACAAATTTATTGTCAACAGCAAATTTAAATAGTTCCTGACCTAAGTCAATATGTTTTTCAGACTCTACCAACAATCCTTTGTCGAGCTGCTTAACACGAACCACTCCATTGATTTTTCTTAAAGCGGAGGTGCTCACATTACCCGTAAATCTCACGAGCACGGCTTTGGTTTGTGAAGCATTGCGAAGCGCGTCTGCGGGTTGGTCGGTGAGTATATTGCCTTTGTTGATGATGATCACACGGTCGCACAGCATTTCCACTTCTTGCATGATGTGGGTGGAAAGCATAACCGTTTTTTCTTTTCCAAGCTGTTTAATGAGTCCGCGAATTTCAACAAGCTGATTGGGATCTAAGCCGGTGGTAGGCTCATCGAGTATCAGTACTTCGGGGTCGTGGATGAGCGCTTGAGCCAAACCAACACGTTGGCGATATCCCTTCGATAACTGACCGATTTTTTTATGACGCTCGGGGCCGAGGCCGGTAAGATCTATCATGTCTTCTACCCTTGACTTTGGCACATTGTTGATGGCGGCAACAAAACGCAAAAATTCCACTATGTACATGTCGAGATACAGTGGATTCGTTTCCGGCAAATAACCAACGCGCTTTTTCACTTCCAAAGGGTCGTCGTCAACACTGTAACCACAAACACGTACATCACCCGAAGTTTTTGGTAAATAACAAGTGATAATTTTCATCATGGTGGACTTTCCGGCACCGTTGGGACCAAGAAAACCAACCACCTCTCCTGAAGATATGGAAAAGCTCACGTCGTTAAGTGCACGCTGCTCTCCATATGTTTTGACGGCATTTTTTACTAGAATAGACATGGTTGCGAAATTAGTTCGTTTTGATTGCTCATACAAACTTAAAATGAAAATTATCTGCGGTAGATTGAAAAGACTTTAAATATCCAAATCCTGTTAAAACTAGACCATCTGACGATCGACGCTTTACATACATTTCCGGAATTTTACTGTAAAGTGGTGTTTTGTTATTTATTTAAGATATGCCCGTCGTCATTCGTTTTTGCAAAGATCACTGAAAATGGGGTTTGTCCTTTACTTTTGTGCAGAGACAAGCCCGAGCGCCTGTCCATAATTCATGGATGTAATAATCTTTCTGGAAGGATTTAAGTATGATAAAACACCTTCTGTTGTTAAGTGCTTTTTTGTGGACTTTGTTAGACACATCACTGCTGGCAAACTACCACATCAAGCGCGTTTCTGTTTCCGAAGGCGTGCTGGTCCCACTGGTGAGCCAGACCTACATAAGCGAAGATCAAAATGTATGGTTAGCGACGATGGGGCAAGGGTTGCTTTGGTGGAATGGCCATGCCTTTGTTCCGCCATTTTCTGAAAATACGTTACAAGACCCCTTTATATTAGAGTTATTCGAAAAAGGTGGTGATTTCTATATGTTGACGGAACAATACATGGTCAAGTATGATGGTTATACATATACACATATACGTTTACCGGAATCAGAAAGAATAGTATCGTCTTATTTTTATGATGATAATCTATATGTTTTATCTCAAGGAAATGGACTTTGGTTGTATAGCGACAGCGTTTGGGATCATTTGACACAAGAAACAACCACCTTAAGATTCAACGACGTGATTTTTACAGAAAATGCCTGGTGGTTTGCTACGTCATCAGGGGTTTGGGAAATAGGTGAAGAAATCAATCAAGTGGGTCTTTCAGGTGTACATGTTCGCAAGTGGTATACCACGCCGGAAGGGGTTTTGTATGCAGCAACGACAAAAGGATTATATCGCTGGGATGGTGCGTTTTATGCGGTTATTGAATCGGTTGATGTGCGAGATATTGCGTATCACAACGGAGAGATATTTGTAGCAACCAGCAATCTCGGTATTTTGGCAGAACATCAAACGTCCATAACAACCTCAAGTGGGGCACACAATAATCAAATGCGCTCCATTGCCTTTGATCGTGCGGGAAGACTTTGGTATACGACCTCAGATGGTATGGGGGTGGTCACCAGTTTAAAAGAACGCACATTTTTACAAGATGATACCAAGTATTATCGTGGCTTGATTTCTCAAAACAAAGATATTTGGTTGACGGGGAATATGGGGTGGATTCTAGAGAGAGAATCAGATACCATTATTGGTAGACTTGAGCCGGGGATTGTATTTGCAATGACTGAAGACAACGATGGCAATGTCTTGATTGCCGGAGAAAATGGTATAGATATCCGCTCTCCAGTTGGCAATCGATTGTCATTTCTTCGTGAGTCTCTTCCGGATCCATTTGTTACATCCATGGCCGTGATTGATGACGTTTTGTATTTAGGCTGTGCTAGTGGCATCTATAAAATTGAACGTTATCTTGATCAGCCTAGAGTTGACATGATATATGCGCAAGGAGTTTCTCATCTTTCAATCAGAGGACAACAGTTGATTGCGCTATCATTTATCAATGGTGTTTTGGTGTTTGATTCGACTGGTAAAGTGGTGGAGAATTACTCAGAATTTGCCGATTCATCGGCTTTGAGCTTACTGCCCTCAGCCTTGTCGGTGGATGATTCAGGTTTTATATGGATGGGAACATCAAATGCGGGAGCGTTCATACAGACCAAAAGTGGATGGGAAAATATGATTATTGAAGGAGAACGAACCATTTACGATTGGTACCCCGTGGGGGGAAGGAGGATGGTGGCTGTAACTGAGAATCACCTTATGATGGTCGATGCCAACAATGATGATTTTTTTGTTTATCGACACCCTTACGAGGCATTCATCCCCAATGGATATTCCGATAGGACGTATCCTTTTGGTTTTAAAAATGGGCTTTTGTATTTGACGTCAACACAAGGACGACACACCATACATACAGATTTATTCTATTACCCATTGGAAAGTAATGCCGACTGCATGCCTCAACTATGGCGAATGGATTTATATTTTGATATGCATACCCGCTGGAGAGATAAATCTGAGGATTTGTCGCCATTTACCGGCGTGCCCCAACAAGTGGTTCTAAGCCACAAGGAAAACTATTTGCGCTTTTTGTTTGGTGCGCCCAAACTACCACTTTTAGATGGGCATTTGGCATATAGATACCGAATGAACCCCATGGATCCCAACTGGATAGAAATTGATGGGTTACCCGAAGCTGTATACGCAAATATGTCCCCCGGAAGGTACACATTTGAGCTACAAGCCCGATGGCCTCACGGACAGTGGTCGCCAGCCAAGCAAATCAGCATCAATATCGTACCGCCCTGGTATAGGACATGGTGGTTTTATGTTACTACCATAGCACTATTGGTATTTGGTGTTTATACTGGTGTTAGACTAAGGATCAAACAGCAAAATGAGCGGATAAGGCTTGAGAATGCCGTGTTGGCAAATGAACGGGTTGCATTGCGATTGCAGATGAACCCGCATTTCCTATTCAATGCTTTAGAATCCATTGGAAGTTTTGTATTGAAAAATGACCCCAAGTCAACGATGAAGTACCTCAATAGTTTTACCAAGTTGATGCGATTGACGCTTGAAGCTGGTACCGATAAGGATCATCCAGTTGAGAATGAAATAACATTGTTGACGTCGTACGTAACGCTTGAACAGCTGCGGTTTAGTCATAAATTTGACGTTGCATTTGAGATTGATGAAAATATAGATTACGACATTGCCATACCACCCATGTTGGTTCAACCACACGTAGAAAATGCCATTATCCATGGGTTGCGTGATCTTGAGGAGAGAAGGGGTAAGTTGGTGGTTCGTTTTATTCTTACCGACACAAATTTGGTGGTGGAGATTGAGGATAACGGTGTAGGACGGGAAGCCAATAGAAGCCAAAAAAGAAAACATCATCGTTCGATGGCTCTTGAAATCAATCGCAAACGCATTGAATTGCTATCAAAATCATTTCATCGTGAATTTTCGTTGAAAATTCACGACCTTTACCACGAAGGCAAAGCCGCAGGTACCAAAGTTGTAGTAACCTTACCCATCATTTATTTAGACGATTTATGATTAACGCCATCCTCATTGATGACGAAGCACCCGCAAGAGAGAGTCTGCGGAAGAAGCTTGAATTGTTTTGTCCGGAAGTTTCAGTATATGCTGAAGCCAGTTCTGTAAAAGAGGCATTAACACAAATGGACAGTACGTGGCCTCAACTCATTTTTTTGGATATCCACTTGGGTAGTACTTCGGGGTTTGATCTTTTGGAACAGCTTCCAACATTGACTGGTAGCAATCCTATGCCAGAAGTCATCTTTATAACTGCCCACGACGAGTACGCTATTCGCGCTATTAAGTTTTCGGCTTTAGACTATTTGTTAAAGCCAATAGATGTCGAGGAGTTGGTAAAGGCCATTCGAAAGTTTGAAGAAAAACACGATGTTGATGTTCGTGGTTATGATGTCTTGCTAGAGAATCTCCGTCACATCAATACTCGACCCAAACGCATCATGATTCCCGCGGGAGATGGTATGCAAATTCTAAAAGTAGAGGACATCGTTCGCTGTGAAAGCAGCAGTAACTATACCAACTTTTTTCTGAATAACGGCAATAAATTAATGGCATCAAAAACACTAAAGGAGTTTGATCAAATGTTGACCCCTTACGATTTTGAAAGGGTGCACAAATCACATTTGGTCAATATGAAGTATGCCATTAAGTATATGACCTCTGACGGAGGGTATTTGGTATTAGAAGATGGGTCCTCCATTCCGGTGGCAAACCGCAAGAAGGACCACTTGATGAAACTTTTTAAATAGTCATTTTTTTAGACACGAACCATCAACGACTAGCGTTTTCTTTACATGCCCAACCATTTAAGTATCTATCTTAAATACTTCTTTAGGTTTGTTTTGTTGTGATCACTGAAAGTGAAGCTTTTTTTTGCGACCTTTGACGCAAAGTATTTAAAATGGAAGAAGTTTCTAAAGATTCCCACAAAGCGGGATTTATTAATATCATTGGTCGGCCTAACGTAGGTAAGTCAACTTTGTTAAATGCCCTGCTGGGAGAAAATCTCAGTACGACCAATCCCAAGGCGCAAACGACTAGGCACCGTATTCTAGGTATTTTAAATGGCGATGACTATCAATTGGTTTTTTCCGATACTCCTGGGGTTATTGACCCTGCCTATTTGATGCAGAACACCATGATGCGCTTTGTAGACGAAGCCCTAGAAGATGCCGATGTCTTACTGTTGATGATAGAGCCTGAAGCAAATAACCCTTTTGATGATTCTTTTATAGAAAAGGTTAAAAAAGCCGGTGTTCCTGTTTTGTTGTTGATTAATAAAATTGATCAGACCAATCAGAGTGGCTTAGAGCAGGTTCATGCCTTCTGGAAAACCATCCTGCCAGATGTAGAGTTTTGGAACGTTAGTGCATTGCATAAGTTTCAGTTAGATGCTTTAAAAAGTAGGCTGATTGAACTACTTCCTGTTTCACCGCCTTACTATGCGAAGGACACCCTAACGGATAAGAGTGAGCGTTTTTTTTGCGAAGAAATTATTCGCGAAAAAATTCTTCGATTTTACGATAAGGAAATTCCCTATGCCGTTCAAGCCATCGTTGAATCCTTCAAAGAGGAAGAAGACATCATTCGAATTCGCATGACCATTTATGTGGAGCGGGAATCCCAGAAAAACATCATTATTGGCAAGGGTGGAAGTGGCATAAAGCGCGTAGCAATATCTGCCAGAGAAGACATGGAAGATTTTTTTGGTAAAAAGATTTTTTTGGAACCTTTCGTTAAAGTGGCAAAGAATTGGCGTAAAGATGAGTTAAAGCTCAAGCGTTTTGGATATTAAGCTATAGAGGATTAATAAGCCTATTATTTCATATTACAAAAAAAGCCATCTGATTAGAGATGGCTTTTTTTGTGGTATTGCTTGACTTTTTACTTACTCATACGGTAAGGCTTAAAGCGTTTTTGTTTCGGTTGTTTGGGTTTTTTACGTCGCTTGAGGTCGCTTTGCATTCCCAAACGATCCATGGCGCAACGGAATCCGATGTAGTCGGTTGATTGCTCTTGGTGAAGGAATCGGCGTGTACCCGGACTAACATAGTACTGACGGTCTTTCCAGCTGGCACCTTTGTACACGCGAACATCATCGCCAATTAAGGTTGTTTCACCATGACCATACATGACTGGACCTTCCTCCGGACCATCGTCGCTGTCATAGAAAATACTGGACTCCAGATCTCCATCTTGATAGTCACGATAATCTGCTTGTTGATAATTTCTGCGGTCAAGGTTTTCTTCTTCCGTTACATCGCGAACAGGAAGCTGTCCAGGTAAACGGCGAATGTTCCCGTCTTCATCAGTTTGAGGCTCGATGAGCATTTCAAGAGCGCCGATGCCTTGATAATCTGAATCCCAAGTCTCAAATTCATTACCGCGATAAGCACGGAAGTCACTCACGTCCTCAAAGTTTAGTGGGCGATACACGTCCATTACCCACTCAGCTACGTTACCTTCCATGTCGTATAAACCATATGAATTAGGTGGGTAGAACATCACTTGCATGGTTATATCAGCTTGGTCATTAAGCCAGCCACCGAGACCCATGTTATCACCACGTCCTCTTTTAAAGTTACCTAACATATCACCCTGAGAGCGTCCATCTGATTTACGCATGGAGTTTGAGTTCCAGGTAAACTTGTTGCCATCAGTAAGACGTTCAAATTCACGGTTACCAATGTTGCCGTAAGCAGCGTATTCCCACTCAGCTTCTGTTGGTAGACGATATTTGGGTAGAAGAATACCATCTTCAATTCTTGCGGGTCGGCCTTCACGTCCGGCAAATTGCGAATTGTGACGGACATCTTTAAGTCCCTTTTTGTTTTGTTGGGTGTATTCACCTTGCATATAAAGGTACACTTCAGAGTTGAAGTGATCTGCATCTTGTTGATCGGGCATGTGGTTAAGAACCCCTTTGTCGATGAGAATTTGCTCATTGACGCGGTCGGTACGCCAAGATGCGTATCTCATGGCTTGTACCCAGTTAACGCCAACAACAGGGTAAAGGTTATAGGCTGGGTGACGAAGGTAATTTTCTACGTAAACCTCGTTGTAGGCTAGTTTGTCTCTCCATACCAAAGTATCAGGAAGGGCGCCGGTGAAGATTTCCGGGTAATATTCAATATCGAATACTCTTTCCAACCAATACAGGTATTCGCGATAGTCGAGGTTGGTAACCTCACTTTCGTCCATGTAAAAAGAAGATACAGTAACGCGTCTAGGTATATTGTTCCATTCGCGGTAAAAGTCTTCTTCTACACGCCCCATGGTAAATGTACCACCTTCTACAAATACCAGTCCCGGACCAGTTTGCTGTCCTTTGTAGTTTAGGTTGGCCATAAAACCACCATTTTTCTTGTCATTGATTTTCCATCCAGTCGTTTGAGATGCTTTTTTGCTACATGAAACTGTAACAAAAGCTGTGGAAACCAGTAGTGCCAGGAAGAGTTTATTCATCTTCATAATGTCAATTTTTTGGCGATTGTGCTTTGTTTGTGTTTAAACGTCGGGAAAAGGTTGTTATGAGTATAACTAAAACTTAGGACATTTTATTGTCTGAGTCTTTTTGCGTCTTTCCGGACATGGGAATTCGTAGACAACACTGATTTCGTGTGCGCCACCTGCGCCCATAGAAACTTTATTGACGGTGTAGTCGAAACTGTATCCGATTCTCATTGGTAAATCATCGGGAGAGAAACCCAATAATACAATGACCGCATCGGGATTGATACTGGCATGTCTGTAGGCCAATCCACCGGTAAGAACACTGTAGTTAAAAGAAACACCTCCAAAAAACTGTTCAAACTCCCCTTGACGCTGGTAAACAAAATTTGGAATCAATGATGTTTTCTCTTCACCTACATATCGTTGTCTTCCCAAGGGAATATTTGCACCGGCGTGAACGGTTGCCTTAAACGGTAAACGACTTTCGCTAAAGAAACGCTCATCCGGTTCTGTTAAGTGATGACCAGCTATACCAACATAAAAGTTTTCCGAGTAACCAATAAAACCAATACTTAAATCAACGTGAGTGTTTACTTCATTGGGAGGTCTTTGTTCATTGGTTTCCAAAACAAAACCAAACAATGGATCTATCTGATCCGGGAAGTTTAGGTTATCCCAATTGATGCTTCGAGAGCGTACCGTAGCTTGAAAACCTGCTAGTACAGAAAATTTCCTGGTTACAGTTAGGTGATAGGAATAAACGCCACTAAACTCGGTCAAATTTAACGCGCCATCACCAGCCATATCTCTCATGGCTAAGAATCCTAACCCACCGTTAATGTTATCTACGTATTGGTCGTAGGAAGCACTAAATGTTTGGTATACATTTAAAGCAGGAAACTGATTCCTGTAATTAAGGTGTACCTTCGGACATCGACCAACACCTGCAAAAGCCGGGTTGAGATAGATAGGGTTGGCGTAGTATTGAGAAAAGTGAGGGTCTTGTGCTTTGACCTCAGGCGAAATAGCAAATGCCATAACGCAAAACAATATAGCCTTATTCCATAATTTTCGTCTCATCTGCCTATGGTTGTCAATTTAAGTTTTTCTAGCCAGTAATGCCTTGTTCAAGCATGTTTTGGTAATAGTTTCGGGTCTTATTTCAAACGACAATGTTACGAATAAATTTTAATTCAACGATAATTTTTTGAGAAATTTCGGGATATTCAAATAAGTGTTTTTTGTCAAGTGTATGAAAAAGAGGTGTTAACGGTAAACTTTTTTTATGAAGTCTCTCGTTTTAAAGATGTGTTTTTAACATTTGTCATCACTTGTAAGGACCAAAAAAGTTAAATTAATCATCATTTTTACGGTAATGAATTGCCCATGTGTTTATACTAGGTGTTTTTGCACATTAAAATATAAAATGGTTTTGTTTGATGAGGTGGATGTTCCGTAAACATTTAGCCATTGTTTTTATTAGATAGGTGAGGTCACAAACATGTCCTTTTAGTACCTCTGTTTTAGCACAACAATGTTTGTGTTTTTTTTATAGTGCTTCACACTAACTTTGTCGTTTGATACGTTTAAAAAAGCAAATCAATAGTAATGGTTAAACATCTTTCTGCTTTTCTTTCGCTTATATTTATATTTTCCTTCGGTCAAAGCTCTGCACAAACGAATACTGTAAGCTTTGATATCAATTGGGAAGCACCCGCCAAAGATCTAGAAGGTACTGTGTTTAAGTGTGAAGATTGCTTTTCTTTAAAGCCAAGTAACATACCTGCTGTTGAGCTAATCGTTCCCCTAGAAGAAGCATCAGATATCCAGTCTTTTAATGTATTGGTGAGCGATTATAAAAGATTGAATAACGAAGAGGAAAAGGAGGTTTCTTACTGGGAAGAATCGGACTTGTCTGGTTACGAAGCAATAGTGACCACTGTCAACGGCAAGCCTCATTTACGAGCTGTTATTCCGGTTGTTCGAAAGGATGATAGTAATCGCTGGATTAAGGTGGATAAAATGTCGGTTAGTTATCGCTTGGCTGCTAAGACAGAAACATCCAGAAAGTCTTTTAGATCCCAGAGTGTTCTGGCTTCCGGAAATTGGTATAAAGTATCTGTCACTAAAGATGGGGTGCATAAAATTACACCTGAGTTGTTGCGGGAGCTCGGCGTGTCGGGTTCTGTGTCTTCAAATAATGTTCGTGTATACGGCAATCGCGGAGGTATGTTGCCGGAGCGCGTCGGAGACCCCTTTGTTGACGACTTAGAAGAAATTCCCCTTGCCATGTTTGACGGAGGTGACGGTCAATTCGACGGGAGTGACTACGCTCTTTTCTTTGCCAAAGGACCTCATCAATGGAGCTATAATTCTCAAAATAATAGATTTGTTCACCAATACAATATTTACAGTGACG
The DNA here is from genome assembly GCA_003566715.1 of Cryomorphaceae bacterium. Taxonomy (GTDB): domain Bacteria; phylum Bacteroidota; class Bacteroidia; order Flavobacteriales; family Schleiferiaceae; genus CSBr16-58. The sequence continues at coordinate 96,283 of PXCF01000139.1, forward strand.
TCAATTATTATTTTATCAGAATAGGAGGAAATGGGAAACGCATTGCCAATATACCGACTTCTGGTGCAGCCAGCAATCAGACGGCTACAACCTTTGATGATTTTGATTTTATTGAGGAGACCAAAGTCAACCTTCAACGCACAGGAAGATTGTGGTTTGGAGATGTGTTTGATTTCAATCTCTCCTATAATTATAACTTTAGCTTTCCCAATGTTGTCACCAGCGAGCCAATCAAGATTCAATTCCGTGCCGCCGCAAGAACCAGAACCCCAGGCGTTTTTCTAACGGTCAATCACCAAGGTAGCCAGGTATTACAATTGAATCTTTCTCCGTTTGACCCGAATCCTGATGCACAAATTTTCGCTACTTTAAATGCTACTGAAGGAAGTTTTTTAGCTAATGGAGGAAACGTGCCGTTAACGGTTACACTCAACAATCAAGTGAACCCGGCAGCTACTGCTTGGTTAGATTTCATTGCGCTCAATGCCAGACGGTCTTTGATCTTTGTGGGAAATGAGTTGATATTTAGAGATGTAAACACGGTCGGTAACGGAAATGTAACGCGCTTCGTCATCGATAACGCGCCATCATCGGCTGTGCTGTGGGATGTAACAGACCCTTTAAATACCTCCGAACTTACGCTGAATAGAACTGGTAATCAGGCAAATTTCACGGTGGAAACCGATTCGCTTCGGACATTTGTCATGGTGAATGGTTCAAATTTTCCAGTACCAAGGGCGCAAGGTGCGGTTGAAAACCAAAATCTGCACGGTATGTCGTCTCCCGATATGCTGATTATCAGTCATCCTAGGTTTATCGGTGCGGCCGAGCGTTTGGCTCAATTTAGAAGACAGCACAATGGGTTTGATGTGAAAATTGTTACCCCAGAGCAGATTTACAATGAATATCACAGTGGCGTGCAAGACATCAGTGCCATTCGAAACTTTATTAAGTCATTGTACGTAAAAGCCCCGGATGGTGCTGGATTGAAGTATGTCTGTTTGATGGGTACTGCTTCTTACGACTATAAAGATGTGGAGCCCAACAACACCAATTTTGTGCCTGTCTATCAATCATTTGCCAGTCTGTCGCTGCGCAACTCATTTATTGCCGACGATTTTTATGCCTTTTTAGATGAAGGTGAAGGGATTTCACTAACCATAAATACGTTAAATGTTGCTCTAGGTCGTATAACGGTTAGAACCTCTGCCCAAGCCAATACCGTAGTAGATAAAATTATTCGCTACGAAACCCACCCCGATAGATTTGGTGCTTGGAGAAGTAGAATCATGATGGTTGCCGACGATGTCGATGATGCTTGGGAGAGAGAGTTTATGGATTTCAGTGAGCGGATAGCGGATACCATTACCAATAACCATCCATTCTACAATATAGTAAAAGTTTATGCAGATGCTTTTCAACAGGTTTCTACCGCTGGAAGTCAGCGCTATCCCGATGTAGAGGCAGAGATTTTTCGACGGGTACAAAATGGCGTTTTTATTACCAACTTTATTGGCCATGGTGGAGAAACAGGTTGGGCGCAAGAACAAATTTTACGGCTGGAACAAATTAATAATTGGTCCAACCTAGATCGTTTGACCATTTTTGTAACCATCACTTGTGATTTTAGTCGCTTTGATGAAGTCTGGCGAATAAGTGCAGGGGAACAAGCACTGCTTAACCCACAAGGGGGAGCCGCTGCGCTTCTCAGTACAACGCGACAGGTTTTTGCATTTCCGGCACAAGTGCTTAACGTGTTGTTGTTTCAGGTTTATGTCGATAAGGTCAGGTCGGGAAAATATACTCTGGGAGATTGGATGAAAGACACGAAAAACATCACCAACAGTTCAGTAACCATAGACTTTGCTCTCTTAGGGGATCCGGCAACAACGGTGTCTTTTCCCGAGTATGATGTGGTGACGGAAGGAATGCGCGACATGTTGCTTGACCAGCCAACCGATACCATTCGTGCACTTGGTAAAACCAACGTTACGGGGAGAATTGCCCAACGCAGTAATGGCGTTCTGGTGAGTGGCTTCAATGGAGAAATGGACGTGTCTGTCTTTGATAAACCCGTTCAAAGACAAACCTTAGTCAATGACGGTGTTGGCGACCCGTTTGTCTTTACGACACAGACCAATGCGCTATACAGAGGTAGAGTGAGTGTAACCGGAGGTAGATTTGACTTTACCTTTATAGCACCGGTAAACATCAACTTTAGTTTTGGTCCAGGTAAGTTTAGCTACTACGCGGCCTCCGGAGGTTCAGAAGCAGCGGGTGGTGATAATACCCCAATCATTGGTGGACTCGATACCAATGCCAGACCGGATGAAGAAGGCCCGGAAATTGAGCTCTACATGAATGATGAGTCCTTTGTGTTTGGTGGGATGACCAATGAAAACCCCGATTTGTTTGCCGTGTTGTTTGACTCGTCAGGCATAAACACGGTGGGCAACAGCATCGGACACGACATCGTTGCCACCCTTGATCACCAAACCGAAAATGCCATTGTGCTCAACGACTATTATACTGCTGAGCTAAACTCATTTAGGCGCGGAAGCATCCGCTATCCATTTTTCAACCTAGAGGAAGGCCCTCATCATTTGTCCCTCAGAGCTTGGGATGTGCACAACAATCCTTCAACGGCACAAACCGAATTTGTGGTGGCTGCATCGGCCGAGTTGGCGCTTAAACACGTACTCAATTACCCCAACCCATTTACCACACGAACGAATTTTCAATTTGAACACAACCGACCTAACCAACCGCTGGAAGTCATGGTGCAAATATTCACCGTAAGTGGAAGATTGGTGAAAACCATCCAGGCCAATGTATACAGTCAGGGCAACCGGGTGGCGGACGATTTGCCTTGGGATGGTTTGGACGATTTTGGTGATAGAATAGGTAAGGGCGTATACATTTATCGACTCAAAGTGCGGTCAACCCTTGACGATGCTTATGCAGAAAAAATGGAAAAACTCGTAATTTTGCGCTAATATTGCAAATTGAATTGAAAGTTTTGCGTAGACGCAATTTCGTGCTCAAATCAACGTTTCACTTAGATAAATGACATAATTTTGTGATGAATAACAAAAATATGTTTAACCTTACAATATTAATAACACCATTTTACACCCATGCAGTGTGAATTAATATCAACAGAATTGACGCGTAGAATGAATATTCCCCATCGTTTATTTGTCATGTTATTTATGTTGTTGACAACATCTGTCGGCGCCCAATTAAATACAATTGACAGAAATGTGGTTACCACCGCTGTTCCCTTTTTGGCCATTTCGCCTGATTCTAGGAGTGGTGCCATGGGTGACGTAGGTGTAGCTACCAGCGCCGATGCTAATTCCATTCACTGGAATCCTGCCAAGCTCGCCTTCTTAGAAGATGGCGCGCGTTCTTTTGCCTTGTCTTATACGCCATGGTTACAGCAGTTGGTTCCCGATATCAACTTGGCTTACCTGTCGTACGCCCATCAATTAGATAAAAACCAAGCCTTTGCCGTAGATTTTCGCTTCTTTAGTCTGGGGGAAATTCAATATACGGATCAGCAGGGCCTCGATATCGGCACTTACTCTTCTAATGAATTTGCATTGAGTGGTGCCTATGCCCTCAAACTTTCAAGAAATCTCTCGGCTGGGGTGGCTTTGAGGTATATTTATTCAAACCTAACTCAAGCTGCTGGCGCACAAGCCATCGGTCAGAACATTACACCCGGACAGTCTTTTGCATCGGATGTTAGTTTGTTTTACGAAGGCGAGCGCTTTGTGATGGAAGGTGGACAAACCGGACGCTTTTTGGCCGGATTAAACATATCTAACCTCGGAACGAAAATCCGCTATACCGAAACCACGCCATCGGACTTTATTCCTACCAATCTTCGCTTAGGTGCCGGGTTCATTTGGGGCATAGACCAATATATCGATCTCGGGTTACACTTGGAGGCCAATAAGTTGATGGTGCCTACACCGCCTCTTCGCGATAATGAAGGTAATATTATTGCCGGAATGGAAAATGATGTGCCTTTCTTTCAAGGCGTATTTCAATCATTTTACGACGCTCCCGGAGGGTTTACGGAAGAAATGCAAGAGGTTGTTATTAATGCCGGCGTTGAAATGTGGTACGACCAAAAGTTTGCCCTTCGCGCAGGTTACCAGCACGAAGCCATCGATAAAGGTGGACGTCAATACGCTACGTTGGGATTGGGCTTGCGTTTTAATGTGTTTGGCCTAGACTTTTCATATCTAATTCCCACGACAAGAGTGCGTAATCCTCTGGAAAACACCTTGCGTTTTACCTTGTTCTGGAACCTTCATAAAGCTGAGTCTTAATTGAAATCGCACAACATCAACATTCAATATACCGAGTTGGAGGTAGATGAATTGTCTGGTGAACTTCTGAAACTTTATCAATCGGCCAAGAAAGCATCCCAAACAGCCTACGCCCCGTATTCGAAATTTCACGTAGGTTCAGCACTGTTAATGGATGATAAAACGGTGATAACCGGATCTAATCAGGAAAATGCTGCCTATCCTTCAGGCCTGTGTGCTGAACGCGTAGCACTCTTTTTCGCCGGTGCACATGCGCCGCAATCAAAAGTATTGGTTTTAATGGTGTATGTGCCCGGAGTCAACCGTCCTGCAGCGCCATGTGGAAGCTGTTTACAGGTTATGGCTGAAACGGAAGACCGTCAAAGCAATCCATTCAAAGTCATATTAGCTAATGATGAGCGTGTATTCATGATGAATGATGTGCAAGCCTTGCTTCCATTTCGCTTTGGAAAAAGAAATTTACTGAGTTAACTTTCAGAACCTGAAGGCGTTTATCCGTCTTCGACTGTTTGTCTATCTTGGTGGCAAGCACTTGTAATAAGCGGATATCCATCATTAGGGATATTTTCTAATGTTATATCATTGGTCACAACATTTTGCATTCTATTTTTGCGTGCGAAACTGATTCGTATAATTGGTTGCCGTACTTATAAATTTTATTCACCTTTGAAGTGTTATCGCTATGGCGAAGAAAAAACGTTTGACAAAGAATATATACCTTCAGTGGTATGAAGACATGCTGTTTTGGCGCAAGTTTGAAGACAAAGCTTCGGCCCTTTACATCCAACAAAAAATTCGCGGGTTTTTGCACTTATATAACGGTCAGGAAGCTGTTTTAGCAGGGTCGGTATTGGCGATGGAAGAAGGTGATAAAATGATCACCGGTTATCGCAACCATGTCCAACCAATAGCACTTGGTGTAGATCCGCGGAGAATCATGGCAGAGTTAATGGGTAAAGAAACCGGAACCAGTAAAGGTAAAGGTGGATCCATGCACATGTTTTCTAAAGAGCATCACTTTTATGGCGGTCACGGAATCGTTGGAGGGCAAATTCCTCTCGGTGCCGGTTTGGCTTTTGCGGATAAATACAAGGGCAATAAAAATGTGACTTTGACGTATATGGGCGATGGTGCCGTAAGACAAGGCGCCTTCCACGAAACGCTCAACATGGCCATGTTGTATAAGTTACCGGTGGTCTTTATTGTAGAAAATAACGGATATGCCATGGGAACCTCCGTTGCCCGTAGCGCCAATCACACCGATATCTACAAATTGGGTCTGGGGTACGAAATGCCTTGCGACTACTTTGACGGAATGGATCCCGCAGCCACCTACGATGCCATGCATGAAGCTGTAGAAAGAGCTCGCAAAGACAATACGCCTACACTTTTAGAAGCGAGAACCTATAGGTATAAAGGTCACTCTATGAGTGATGCTCAGCAGTACCGAACCAAAGACGAAGTTGCAGAGTATCAAAAGGTAGACCCAATCACCATCGTACTCAATGTCATTAAAGAGAAAGAGTACGCCACCAAAGAGGAAATCGAAGAGATTGATAATCGCGTTAAGGCCCGCGTGAAAGAATGCGTAGATTTTGCTGAAAACAGTGATTTCCCTAGCGACGAAGCGATCTATGAAGATATCTATGCCCAGGAAGATTATCCATTTTTGAAAATACAATAGTACTATGGCAGAAGTAATTAAAATGCCCCGTCTGAGTGACACCATGCAAGAAGGAACCGTAGCTAAATGGCACGTAAAGGTTGGTGATAAAGTCAATGAAGGCGATCTCTTGGCTGAAATTGAAACCGATAAGGCCACCATGGAGTTTGAGTCTTTTGAAGAAGGCGTTTTGCTACATATTGGCGTTGAAGAAGGTGGAAGCGCACCCGTGGATTCCATTTTAGCCATTCTTGGAGAAAAAGGTGAAGATATCCAATCACTGCTAGATGGCGACGTTGCTGATGATGATGTGGATGAAGATAAAGCATCTTCAGCATCTGATGATGAATCATCAGAAGACAGCAAATCTGAAGAAACCAAAGAAGAGCCGTCTAAAAAGGCAGAATCCCAATCAAGTGGAAGCGACGAGGACGATCGCTTGAAGGTTTCCCCATTAGCTAGAAAAATGGCTGAGGACAAAGGGATTGACCTTGCGGATGTGAAGGGTAGTGGCGATGGAGGTCGTATCGTGAAACGCGATATTGAAGACTTTAAACCACAATCGAAACCAGCAGCTGTTTCGACAGCTGCCAGTGGCGATGCTTACGACGAAGAGCCCGTATCTCAAATGAGAAAAACCATTGCTCGTCGTTTGAGTGACTCTAAGTTTACGGCACCACATTTCTATCTCACCATGGAAATCAACATGGACAAAGCTCTTGAGACCAGAAAGTCTATCAATGCTGCCGATGATGTGAAAATTTCTGTCAATGATATGATCATTAAGGCATGTGCTGTTGCGCTAAAACAACATCCGGCTATCAACTCATCATGGATGGGGGATACCATACGTCGCAACCACCACATCAATATTGGTGTAGCGGTTGCCGTTGATGAAGGTCTATTGGTGCCGGTCGTTCGCAATGCCGATCAAAAAGGTTTGATGACCATTGGCAATGAAGTTAGAGATTTTGCCGGAAAAGCTCGCGACAAGAAACTACAGCCTGCTGATTGGGAAGGAAACACCTTTACCATTTCCAATTTGGGGATGTTTGGTATCGACGAATTTACCGCCATCATTAATCCACCTGACGCTTGTATCTTGGCTGTTGGTGGGGTAAAAGAAGTGCCGGTTGTTCGCGATGGTTCCCTTAAAGTAGGAAGCGTAATGAAAGTGACACTCAGCTGCGATCACCGCATCGTAGATGGGGTTACCGGAGCGAAGTTTTTACAAACAGTGAAGGGTATGTTGGAGGATCCAATGCGCATGCTCCTTTAATTGCAATACACATACAACTATGAAAAGACGGGGCATGCCCCGTCTTTTTTTTAGATGCCTCGTCCTTTTTGCAAATATTGTAAGATTTGCTATCTAAAAGCAATGGTTTTTGCCGGTTTGATGCGGCTGATGTAGAGACTAGGTAATAAGAGGCAGAGCAAGCAGAACGCGATGGTTACGGCATTGATGCCGACAATCCACGACCAATGAAGGTGAATGGGAACAGCGCTGACGTAGTATACCGACTGATCGAGTTTGATGGGTTCAAAGTAGTACTGCACAAAGGCAAAGCCCAAACCTATAAAGTTTCCCCATAAAAGTCCTAGAGAAATAAGATAAGCGCTTTTGTTGAGGAATATTTTTCTTACTAAAGCATTGCTGGCGCCCATGGCCTTTAGTGTGCCAATCATGCGGGTACGTTCTAAAAGCATAATCATTAAGGCAGAAGAAATGTTGATGGCCGATACAATGAGCATCACAATAAAAATAATGAGTATGTTGACGTCAAATAGATCTACCCATTGAAAAACCTGCTCGTACTGAGCGCGTGCAGAAATAGCCTCTACATCGTAAGGAACACGTTCACGAATTACAGCAGCCATTTCGTCCATGTCGTATCCCTTGTCGAGAAAGATTTCAAATCCACCAACCGCGTTGCTGTCCCAACCATTGACGCGAAGTAAATGCCTTAAATCACCCAGTACCAGTTGCTCGTCTATCTGCTCCAGACCGGTGCTGTAAATCCCACTTATATAAAAGTAACGCAATAATGGCGGCTGAGGTGCCGGTCTAAAAAAATACATGGCAATGCGCTCTCCTTCATCAATAGCCAGCAAATCATACAGGTACCGGGATACGAGGATACTGTCATTAGGTTGCTCCAACGTCAAATCGGGAACTTTACCGGATTCCAATGAATTTTCAATAAAAGGCGCATTGTATTCAGCGTCTATGCCCTTAAAAATGGCACCCTCAAAAAAAGATGCAGACTTAATAATGCCTGCTCGATTTCCTACAGCCTGCATTGCAGTAACACCAGGTAAGGCTGCTATGTCTTCAATCCATTCCGATTCGGGTAAAATAGGCGAATGTTCCAGGCCAATACTGCTTTCGTAAGACCTTAGTGAAACGTGCCCGGAAAATGACGTTAGTCGATTTTTGATTTCAATTTGCAATCCCAATCCGGTAGCCATTGAAATAATCATGACCGCAACGGAAAAGGCAATGGCCGCAACGGACAAGCGAATGACCGGTCTGCTGAAACTCTTTTTGGCGTTGGTGGCCGCAATTAAACGGCGCGAAATAAACCAAGCTGTTGACAAAGTGAATGGGTTTTGAATAGACAAATGATCGATGGCAGCATCACAATGTCACTTGTAAAACAATTGCGGTTTAGTTGGCTACTTCAGACATAAACTTGATGCGTACCATACGTAGTTCTTCTTCCGAAAACTCTCCATCAAACTCGTCCATGGCATCATCAATGCTGTCGGAATCAGATTCCATAAAATACTCGTAGATGTCATCAACCTGATCTTCATCCATGATGCTGTTCAGGTAATAGTCTATGTTAATTTTGGTGCCTGAGTTAACAATTATATCGATTTCGTCCAACAGTTCAGATAATTCCAGACTCTTGGCGCGTGCAAGGTCGTCAAGAGGGATTTTTCTATCGGTACTTTGAATGATATAAACCTTTAGTCCGGATTTATTGACAACGGATTTAACCACTAAATCCTCGGTTTTTTCAATATCGTTATCTTCTACGTATTGCTTGATTAGCGAGATAAAGGGTTGTCCAAATTTATGAGCCTTTCCTTCTCCAACCCCCGGTAGTTGCTTTAATTCGTCAATGGACGTAGGGTAATGGGTTGCCATTTCACTCAGACTGTTTTCTTGAAATACGGCATAAGGGGGAACCCCTTTCTTTTGCGCTTCTTTACGGGTAAGGTCTTTGAGCATATTGAAAAGGTTGCTGTCTAAGGCCGTAGCACCCTTTTGCATGCTCACCATATCATCCCCATCGGCGTCGTCATAATTGTGATCCTTGCTGATTAAAAATTCAGTTGGATTCTCAAAGAATGCTTTCCCTTTTTCATTGACCTTCAATAATCCGTAGCTTTCAATATCTTTGTCGATGAAACTGCGAACAATCAATTGGCGAATCACTGTCATCCAGTGTCTTTCGTCCTTGTCTGCCCCTTCTCCAAAAATGTCGGATTGATTTACTTTGTACGCCTTAATGCGTGAGGTTAATTCACCAATCAGAATTTGGGCAATTTGTGGTGCTTTAAACTTGCTGTTGGTCTCTGAAATTGCCCGAATAACCAGCGCAGCATCTTCTCTGGCATCAAATTGCTCTCGGGGATGACGACAGTTATCGCACATTTCTTTGCAGTTGTCGTCGTCGAAAACTTCTCCAAAGTAATACAACAAGTATTTTCGGCGACAGCCACCATTTTCTACGTACCCCACCGTTTCTGCAAGGAGCTGCTTGCCAATTTCTTGTTCGGCAACGGGCTTGTTGTGCATAAACTTCTCCAGCTTCTCAATGTCTTTATAGTCATAAAAGGCCAGACAAATACCTTCTCCGCCATCGCGTCCGGCACGCCCGGTTTCTTGATAATAACTTTCCAGACTTTTAGGAATGTCGTGGTGAATGACAAAGCGTACATCAGGCTTGTCGATACCCATACCGAATGCAATGGTTGCAACGATGACATCGGTTTCTTCCATTAGGAACATGTCTTGATGTCGCGCCCGCGTGGTCGCGTCAAGTCCGGCGTGATAGGGGAGTGCTTTAATGCCGTTCACCTGAAGTGTTTGGGCAATCTCCTCTACTTTTTTCCTGCTCAAACAGTAGATGATGCCACTTTTGCCAATGTGTTGACGAACAAACTTAATGATTTCCTTTTCGATGTTCACCTTAGGGCGAACTTCATAATAAAGATTTTCACGGTTAAAAGACGTTTTAAACACGTGTGTCTCATCCATCCCAAGATTTTTAATGATATCAGATTGAACCTTGGGTGTAGCGGTAGCGGTTAACGCAATTATTGGACGCTGGCTTATGCGCTGAATGATGCTGCGTAGATTTCGGTACTCCGGACGAAAATCATGACCCCACTCAGAAATACAATGGGCTTCATCAATGGCGTAAAATGAAATGTTTTGCTGCGCCAAAAAATCGATGTTGTCGTCTTTTGTCAATGACTCAGGAGCCACGTAAAGCAGTTTGGTTTCCCCACTTTCAATATCTGCCCTTACTTGAAGGAGTTCCTTTTTAGAAAGCGAAGAATTCATGACGTGTGCAACGCCATGAGTGGTAGAGTAGCCTCGTAACGCATCAACTTGATTTTTCATCAAGGCAATCAGTGGGGAAACCACGATTGCGGTTCCTTCAGACATCAAAGCCGGAAGTTGATAGCACAGCGATTTACCTCCTCCGGTAGGCATAATGACAAAGCCATCGTTGCCGTCGAGCAAGTTATTGATTACGGCTTCTTGATTGCCCTTAAAAGTATCAAATCCAAAAAACTCTTTCAGCTTGTTGCTGGCACTTATTGTGTGATTCATATCAAAACATTAACTCTGATAACGGTCTTATATTACTGTGGACAAAACATATTTTCGCTAAGATAAACACGTTTTGTTGGTGAAAAAAACAAAGGTTTCGAAAGGTAGAAAATTATTGCATATGCGCCAAATAATTTGCAATAAAAAAGTCGATTATTTGTCTAAAAGATCTATTTCGGAAGCCGGACGTGCTATAACAGCACGGTTTTCTTTAACAACGATGGGGCGTTGCATGAGTTGAGGGTATTCAATCATGGCGAATACGAGTTCTTCATGAGAAAGCTCTTTATCGGCAAAGGTGTCTTTCCATACAGTTTCGTTTTTTCTAATAAGGTTGTCTGCAGGAATGTCCAATGCCTCGAGCACATCGCTGAGTTGATCAAACGTCAGTGGCTCATTGATATAATTTACGATGTCTATGGTTGCGTTTTTATCTTCTAAAAAAGCCAATGCTTCACGGCTTTTTTTGCATCGTGGGTTGTGGTAGATGGTATAGTAGCTCATAGGTTTTTTATTTAATATCTAATTGGTTTCTTGTGACGCTTGACCTTGCATCATCAGGAATGCTTTTAAAAATTTATCGATGTCACCATCAAGTACCCCATCGGGATCCGTACTGTCAACGCCGGTTCGCACATCTTTTACCAACTTATAGGGGTGGAGTACATAGTTGCGAATTTGAGACCCCCATTCAATTTTCTTTTTACCCGCCTCAATTTCTGCGCGCTTGGCATTACGTGCTTCGATCTCCATTTCGTATAATTGAGATTTTAGCAATTGTATGGCTTTTTCGCGGTTTTGAAGTTGAGAGCGCGTTTCAGTGTTTTCAATAACGATGCCTGAGGGCTTGTGTTTTAAACGAACACCCGTTTCTACTTTATTGACGTTTTGTCCCCCAGCCCCGGATGATCGGAAGGTATCCCATTCGATTTCTGCCGGGTTGACATTGATTTCAATGGTGTCGTCTACAAGAGGATAGACGTACACCGATACAAAGGAGGTGTGACGCTTCGCATTGGAGTCAAACGGAGATATACGCACCAAGCGGTGTACGCCGTTTTCGCCTTTGAGATTGCCAAAAACAAAATCCCCTTCAATTTCCAGCGTAACGCCTTTCACCCCGGCTACATCACCCGGTAGATAGGCCAATTCTCGCACTTTAAAAGATTGTCGTTCTGCCCAACGGATATACATGCGCATAAGCATTTCTGCCCAGTCACAACTTTCTGTTCCTCCCGCACCGGCAGTTATTTGTACAACGGCATTGAGTTTGTCTTCTTCGCCGGAAAGCATATTGCGGAATTCCAATTCTTCAATTTTGTCAATACACAACTTTCGCAGGCTCTGAAGTTCTTCATCTTCGATCAAGCCTTCTCGGTGAAACTCTTCGCCATTTTGCCATTCATCATAGTAGTTCATGGCATCTTCATAGCCGTTAACCCAAAACTTAAGGTTACGGATGTGCTTCATCACGGCCTCTGCGTTTTTTGGGTCTTCCCAAAACTCAGGCGCAGCGGTCTTTTCCTCTTCGTTGATGAGTTCTATGCGTTTGCCTTCAATATCGAGGTAGCTCTTAAGTGCCTCAAGGCGTTTGCCAATGGTTTGTGTATCTTCGCGCTCGGTCATAGCTGCAAAAATACGCCTCCAAAGTCGGAAAAAAAATGCCAATACGACATTATCTCATCGTAATTGTTATACCTTTATGCCCTTAAACATACTGCTTAAACATTCGGACTATGGTGGGGCGGTGCCTTGCAGCTGTCAGGAATATCTATAGAGCAACACAATTCACCCAAGCAAATCCTTATTTGGATAGGGTGGTGATACGTTTAACCGTTAAATAAATAGAAAAAACAATCGGATGAAACGCATAGATTTGAGAAGCGATACTGTAACGCAACCAACAGAAGCGATGTTAGAAGCGATGATGAAAGCAGTGGTAGGAGACGATGTCATTGATGTGGATCCAACGACGAGAGCTCTGGAAGATCAATTGGCCAAGGATTTTGGATTTGATCGGGCATTGTTTTGTCCGAGCGGAACCATGGCCAATCAAATAGCATTGATGCTGCATACCCGACCCGGTGACGAAATAATCTGTGACGCTCTGTCACACATTTATTGGTATGAAGGAGGAGGGCCAGCTGCCAATGCGGGTGTCTCCTTGCGTTTGCTCCCCGGGGAGCGTGGTTGTTTGACAGCGGATCTCGTGGCCAGCGCCATGAATCCTGAAAATGAGCATGCCGCACGTACAGCGCTTATTTCTCTAGAAAATACAGCCAATAAAGCGGGCGGGACTTGTTACGAATTAGAGGAAATAAAGGCCATTCGCGCACTGGCCAATAAGTGTGAGTTGCCCGTTCATTTAGATGGTGCCCGTTTGTTTAATGCCTTGGTTGCCAAAAGTCAAAAGCCACAACAGTACAAAGGATTATTTGATACCATGAGTATATGTTTGTCTAAAGGCCTTGGTTGTCCGGTCGGAAGTGTGTTGTTGGTCAATCATGCGCAGTACTATGAAGCTCGCCGAATTCGCAAGCGATTGGGTGGCGGTATGCGTCAATCAGGGTTTTTGGCTGCAGCGGGCCTTTATGCGCTGAATAACCATATTGATCGCTTGGCAGAGGATCACCAAAGAGCGGAAGCATTGGCCAATATCCTTTCCGAATGTGATTGGGTGAAGCAGGTGGTAAAGCCACAGACCAATATAGTTATCTTCTACCCTCACAAAGACGCTGACAATATCATTAAATTGTTAAATGAAGCCGGAGTAGACATAATATCGATGGGTGGTGGTGCTTTGAGAATGGTCACGCACATGCATATTACGAATGAAGACATTGATGTTTGTCGACGTATATTTTCTAAACTGGCCGTTTAGCCTATTAATAATCCGTATTTTTGTCGCTCAAATATAATAAGTAATCATGCAGCAAAATCATTTTGCCCTTATTTTGGCAGGTGGTGTTGGAAGTCGATTTTGGCCTAAAAGCACGTCGAGATTTCCGAAACAATTTCACGACATCCTTGGAACCGGTTTATCTTTATTGCAAATGACCTATGATCGGGTCAAGTGCTTTATCCCCGAAGAAAATATACTGATCAGTACCTCAGAACAATACGTCGATTTGGTGAAAGAGCAATTGCCAAATTTGCCAGTTAAGAATATTCTTACTGAGCCAGCTAGGAGAAATACTGCACCTGCCATTGCATATGGTATGTTTAAAATATCTAAGCGTAACCGCGAGGCGTCCGTCGTTATATGCCCCAGCGATCACTTGATTACTAAGGAGGCGTTGTTTTGTGAGCATTCAAAAAGTATATTGCTTCACTGTGAGAAAAACAATAGTTTGGTCACCATGGGGATTACTCCACATGCCCCACATACAGGCTATGGTTATATTCAGCATATTGATGATGGCAGCGATTTTCTTTCAAAAGTGAAGACGTTTACGGAAAAACCGGATGAAGAAATGGCTCGTCAGTTTCTGGATAGTGGTGATTTTTTATGGAACGCAGGAATCTTTTACTGGTCGGTAGCATCTTTTATACAGGCTCTGGAGATTCACATACCTGATTTGTATGCATCAATGAAAGAACATGCCGTTAGCTTTGATGAAGCCAATGAGGATAGCGTGGTTCGTTCATTTTATCCCCGTCTAGAAAACGAATCGATTGATTATGCGTTAATGGAAAAGGCGCGTAACGTCTTTGTGTTTCCTGCGGATATAGGTTGGTCCGATTTGGGCGCCTGGGGGGCATTATATGAACAAATTTCTTCGGATGAAAATAGTAATGTTTGTATCGGAAAGAGTGTTCTGATGTATGACTCAACCAACAACTTGGTGCATATTGATGGTGATAAAACAACGGTTATAGAGGGGCTTGAGGATTACATCGTGGTTGATACACCAAACGCTTTATTGATTTGTAGAAAGCAGAGCGAGCAAAGAGTACGTGATTTTGTGAAAGATGTAAAAATTAAGCAAGGAGAACGCTTTGTATAGGTATTGTGTATTACTTTTATAGACTTGTTTACAACAATTAAATGATTCGCACTGCTTTTTTGTGGTTTAAAATGATCCACTTCAACGTGTGATTGTCTGCTTTCGACCAAAGAAAGGGCATGCTGGAATAAAAACGTTTAAATAAATTTGCCTTGAACGCATAATTTAAACATATAGTTCATCGGATGAGTAGAGTTCATAGAATAATAATTGTGTTGATGCTGGGGATTCTTCAGCCAATAAGTGCACAGTTTTTCTATGGCACCTACATGGATTTCGGAAAAAATCGTGTCCAATTTACGGATTTTGACTGGAATGTATACCGACTGGATCAGCTGGACGTGTACTATTATGCCAACGATCGAGTGCTGCCAAGAAAGGTGGCGCTGATGACGCAGAAAAACATTTCTTCTTTACAGCGTCAGCTAGAAACCAGTTTTGATGGACGTGTTCAGGTTATTCTTTTTACTACACTTACAGACCTAAAACAAAGCAATCTCATCCCAATAGATGACATTCCGTTTAATACCGGTGGGGTCACACAAATCGCCGGCAGCAAGATATATTTATACTTTGACGGAAATTATCAAGAACTCGAGCAGCGCTTGCGAAAAGCGCTTGCGGAATTGATGATTACTTACATTATGTATGGAGATCTATCGGAATCCATCAGGAATAGCACGCTACTCAATTTGCCCGATTGGTATTTAGATGGACTGGTGTCTTATCTCTCAACTCCTTGGACGGTAGAAATCGACCGTGAAATGCGGGAAGGTATTTATACCCGTCGTTTTAAAAGGTTTAACGCACTCACCGGCGATGAAGCAGAGATTGCCGGTCATGCACTTTGGCATTTCGTTGCCGAGACTTATGGGAAGAGTGTGATAAGGAATATCCTTTACATGACCTTGGTTAACCGCAACGTAGAAACAGGTTTTCAGTACATTTTGGGCATAGAAATGGGCCAGCTAATCAAAAATCTTCAAGCCTACTACCGAGGGCAATATCAGCAAATGATTGACAATGATAAGGTAGAAGGAGAGGAATTAAAACGCAGTAGGAAATCGCGTGAGTTTGCGCATATTGCCAGCACGGCTAATGGAAAACACATTGCATATGCAGAACACAACCTCAACGAATTTCGGGTGTATATCTACGATGTGGAAAAAAAGAGGCGGAAGCGCATCTACAAAGGTGGATATAAAATAGCCACCTATCCTGACCGGAGTTTCCCCATTATGGATTGGCATCCCAACAATCGCTTATTGGCCTTTATGACGGAAGAAAAAGGGTTTATATGGTTGTATTATTACGATACGGAAAAAAAGAAACTCGACAAACGCCCTTTTTATGGTGTCGATAAAGTCAATCAATTTCAATATTCACCGGATGGTCGTCAATTTGTTTTATCAGCAGTCAAAAATGGACAGTCTAATATCTTTTTGTATAACATCCTTAGTACTTCCTATAAGCCTCTAACTTCAGATGATTACATAGATCTATGGCCGTCTTTTATCAATGGGGGAAGAGATGTGGTTTTTACCAGTGATCGGCCCGATGAGCAACTGACACCTGGAAAACGCGTGGATTCATTCAGCCGCGCACAAAATGTATTCATTTACAAGTTGTCGGAGGGAGCAGAGCAAACGCTCAGACGTGTCACCAATACATCAAATGTCAGCGAGGTTTCACCCACAGAATGGAAGCCAGGGTATCTTCATTACATCCGCAGATATAATGGTGTACGCAATGATTTTCTTGTGGTCATGGACTCAAATATTGCCTTTGTAGATACCATTACGCACTATAATTATACGTTTGAAAGTTACCCTATTTCAGATTTAGATAGAAATATTGAGCACGCAGCCTTAGGTGGAGATAACATGTTTTATGTGGTGAAGAGAAAAAAACGATTTCGTATTTTTAAAGCAAATCGAACGCACCCTTCACGTTTCTATACAGAGTCTAGTGTTCCGGAATTAGAAGCGAGAGATGTTCAGGAAGAGGAGGATATGGATGATGTTGGGTTGAGGTACATCAGTGTTCCAGACATTTCATACGAAATAGATATCACCAATTACCAATTCGATGAAGATGTACTTCGCGATTTGGGACTCCATCAGGAGCAGATTAAAGAACGAGAAAAAAAGCTCAAAGAACAAAGACCGGTACTCAGTTCGCGTACCATCGAGGAGCCAGTCACCCAAGAAGCGTTTGAGATGCCACCGAGAAGAAACTATTTTTTGTCTTTTTATCAAGACGAATTGACGTTTCAGTTTGATAACACCTTTTTAAATCCACAATATCAGCCATTTACCGGCAGGGCTGATGTGGGTATGCTCAATCCGGGTTTTAATGGATTACTTCGGGTAGGCGTCACGGATTTGCTCAATGATTACAAAGTTACTTTGGCGGCTAGAACCAATTTCACACCATTACCCGGAACCAGTATCAGTCCCAATCACGAGATATTTGTTGGTTTTCACAATTACAAACGCCGACTAAACCAAGAGACTTTTCTCTATAGAAGAAGTCACTTAAACGTAATGAGTTTTGCGGAAATTGAGCGCTTCTTTAGTCACGAAGTCATGCATCAATTGACTTATCCTTTGTCACCGGTGAAAGCGCTGCGGATTTCGGGTGCAGTGCGAATGGATCACCAAGTATCACTTTCACGAGAACAGATAAGCTTGCAAGCTCCTACGGAATTTCAGTATTTTGGCGTCATGAGAGCGGCATATATTTACGATAATGTTCGCACATTGGGTATTAATTTGTGGGAGGGAACCCGTTATAAATTGTTTACCGAATACTATCGTCGTTTGGATGAATCGCCCAGTGGATTACATACGTTGGGTATAGATGTTCGTAAATACAATACGGTGCACGGGCCTATCATCTGGGCAAACCGCTTTGCGGCAGGTACTTCGTTTGGATACGAAAAGTTGGTGCATTTTCTAGGCGGGGTTGACAACCAGTTTGCACCCCAAATCAACGAAGCGACCCCCATTGCTTTTGAGGAGAATTATGTTTTTCAAACACTGGCAACCAATATGCGAGGTTTTTTTCAAAATGCTCGCAATGGCAACAATTTTTCAGTTATTAATTCGGAAGTTAGAATTCCGTTGTTCCGCTATTTGTTAAAACGCCCTATTTTAAACGAATTCGTTAATAATTTCCAAGTTGTTCCATTTTTTGATGTAGGTACGGCGTGGAATGGATTTAACCCTTATGGAGAGCAAAACGCCATTAATTCACAAGTGATTGATCGAGGTAATATACGCGTGATTATCGATAGCAATAAAGAGCCAATTATTGCTGGGACCGGCGTTGGACTTCGCACCAAGCTATTTGGTTACTTCGTTCGCGTGGATTGGGCCAAGGGCATCGAAGATGGCATATTCTTGCCGCGCGTTTTCCATTTTTCTATTGGAACCGATTTTTAATTACTCCCTTTTTTAAATAGTGAATGATGTCTCTAACGATGACATTGTTTGATTATACGACTAAACCTATTATCGCTAAAGAAAGGTTAAAAAAATGCTGTTCTTGCGATTGTTCGTTTTTGTATAAAAGTAAGATAATTCATATAAAAAATATTAAGTCGCTAATCCTTAATGAGTTGATTTAAAGTCATTTGATTTTGTCGAAAATATTCTATATAAAAACATATACGTGTTTGTAATTAACTGAAAACAAAGAGTTGAGATATTCTGGGTGCGTGTTGGTCTGTCGTAAAAGTACCTGTTGGTTCATTGCTTTTTGTTAACTTTGCCTATTATAAAATTAAAGAAACGTTACTTTAATTAGCGATGGAGTAACGTTTTTTAAATCATCAAAAAAATGTGATTATGTTTAGAAAGCTATTATTTGCCTGTCAACAGAAGGTGAAGTTGATGACCACAAACGCTTTTCTTTTATTGAGCTTTGTGGGGTTTGCGCAAACCAATATTGCGCCTCAGGCTACGGTAACCGGCAGCGATTGTCGAACCGGACAATGTTCAGACATCAACAACCTCAACTTTGGTACATGTGGAACACAGCAAATGTGGATCAGCACCAGTAATCCTCCAAGTTCAACACCAGGGGTAGACTGGATTCAGTGGGATTTTCCTGGGCCGGTATCGTTTGATGAATTTATTATTCACCATGCGAATGCTACATCACGATCGCTTACAGGTGCGTTAATCCAGTATTGGGATGGAGCAGCCTGGGTTAACCATCACACATTTAGTAATTTACCGCAACAGTGTGACAACTCCGTAACTTTTCCAAGATTAACGGCGCAAACATTTCGTATCACGGCTTTTCAAATGACAGGAAGCGGACAAACGTCAAATCCAAATTTTCGTGAGATAGAAATTATACAAGCTTCTACTGCGCCAAATGATGCAGGGGTTTCTCAGCTAATCTCACCCAATGCGTTTTGTCCCGGAAATGAAGACGTCATTGTGCGCGTTACAAATTTTGGAACTAATCAGATTGATTCTGTTCAACTAACATGGACATTTAATGGAACTCCTCAGGGAAGTCAATGGATCACCACACCACTTGATACATTTGGAGGTTTGGGTTCTCCGCACACCGACGTCAACTTAGGTTCTTTCGCCTTTGCCGCTAATACAACTTATGATATTGTAGCTTGGACATCTCTACCCAATGGCGTTGCCGATACAGTAACCAGTAACGATACACTAAGCGCAACGGTTTCCCCAGCAATTAGTGGTACGTACACCATAAATGATGCGCAGCCTACTGCGGGAAGTAATTTCAATTCCTTCGAAGACTTTGCAGATTTTCTAGATTTAAATGGCGTTTGCGGTCCTGTGATTGCTAATGTTGACCCTTCGTCCGGGCCATACGATGAACAAGTTGAATTTGGAGATATCGTTGGTGTTGACAGCATAAATACCATTACCATCAATGGTAATGGAAGGGTGCTGCGACACAACGCTGCCGGTAGTGCAGATAGAACAACACTTACGTTTAGTGGAGCAAAATACATCACGGTGGATAGCTTAACCATTGAAGCAAATGGCTCCAGCCACGGTTGGGTTGCCCACATCACCGGCGGTTCCGAGCACCTTACCATTCGCAATTGCTCCATCATGGCGAGTACAACCATTACGGGTACCTTTTCTGCCGGTATTGTGACCAGTGGGTCACCAACAAGTG
>PXCF01000082.1 GCA_003566715.1 Cryomorphaceae bacterium
CCAATTCTATTGAATTTTGTGATGGAGATAATTGGGTCACCTACAACGAACGTGCAAAAACGCCTGTAGTAAATACCAATCCAGCGCCAAGTGGAACAGGTGATTTTGGTATAAGCACCACCACTCCTGATGTGAATGCGGTGTTAGATATTGCCAGTACCAACAAAGGCTTTTTGCCACCACGCTTAAGCACAAATCAACGCAATGATATCAGTGACCCACCCGCTGGTTTACTCATTTATAACACCGATACAAAATCCTTGCAGTTTTATACCAAAGCAAATTGGGCAGACTTCGGTGAGGTAAATGTAGTCATCTCCAAAACAGGAGAAATATGGATGGACAGGAATTTAGGGGCGAGCCAAGTTGCTACTTCTCCCTTCGATGCAGCTAGCCATGGTGATTTGTACCAATGGGGAAGAGCAGCCGATGGGCATGAAAAGCGAAACTCACCTACTTATAGTGCTGTTGTATCAACCGATGGGGTTGCCAATTTTAATGCCTCAGGAAATGCTTGGGATGGTGAATTTATTTTGCGCAATAGCGGTGCTAATAACTGGGTAGATCCATCTGTGTCTGGAGTAGATGATTTATGGCAAGGCGTAAACGGTACCAACAACCCCTGCCCAACAGGTTATCGTGTACCTACCGAAGCCGAGTGGGAAGCAGAACGTTCAAGCTGGAGCAGCAACAACCGAGCCGGCGCTTTTGCCTCACCGCTTAAATTGCCCGTAGCAGGCGGCCGCCGCCGCAGTTCTGGTGGGCTCAGCCTTGTTGGCTCCTTAGGCTTCTATTGGTCTAGTACCGTTTCAGGCACCGATACCAGCTGGCTCCGCTTCGATAGTGCCAATGCCGATATGAGCGCCAGCAATCGTGCTAACGGTCGCTCCGTCCGTTGCCTTAAGGATTAGACACTTTGATAAGCGCAGCGATTTGACAATTTTGACACTTTACCATACCATCCCGCCCCAGTTGCATGCTTCGCTGTTATACAACGGGGCAAACAGGTAGGCCATTACAAAAAGTTACGTAGCTTTGGGGTTCAATTTTAAACCCCGAAACAACATGCATCAATATCAAAGTTACGTAAAAGGCGAATGGGTATCCGGAGAGGGATCAGAGCTGACATTGACCAACGCCATTACCGGAGAATCTCTGGGCGATATCAGCGCCCGAGGTCTCGACTTTGCATCCATACTACAATACGGTCGCGAGCAGGGAAAAACCCTGCGCCAAATGACCTTCCACCAGCGCGGCTTGATGCTAAAAAAACTCGCGCTTTTTTTAATGGACAATAAAGCAAAATACTATAACGTGAGTTTTGCCACCGGTGCCACTAAAATTGATTCTTGGATTGACATTGAAGGGGGCATAGGTAACCTATTTGCCAACGCATCGCTGCGTCGACAGTTTCCAAATTTACCTTACTACGTCGATGGACAAGCAGCGGCATTATCCAAAAACGGTACGTTCATTGGACATCACATCATGGTGCCCAAACGCGGTGTGGCTGTGCACATCAACGCCTTCAACTTTCCCATTTGGGGTATGTTGGAAAAAATCGCCGTGAACCTTCTAGCTGGTGTTCCCTGCGTGGTAAAGCCATCGGAATACACCGGTTACCTTACCGAAGTCATGGTGCGTGATATCGTAGAGTCTGGCATTCTTCCCGAAGGATCCTTGCAGCTCATTACCGGTTTGGGCCACGGCATCCTCGACCACGTTACCCACCAAGATGTAGTAACTTTTACGGGCAGTGCCGCCACCGGAAAAAAACTCAAATCCCATCCGCGAATACTCGAAGAATCCGTGCCGTTTAATATGGAGGCCGATTCACTCAATGCCTCTGTTCTCGGTCCGGATGTAACGGTAGGCGACGAAGAGTTTGATATTTTTGTCAAAGAGGTACACCGAGAAATGACGGTTAAGGCCGGTCAAAAGTGTACCGCCATTCGCCGTATTTTAGTCCCTCGACACCTTGCCGAAGACGTGCAAATCGCCCTCGGCCAAAGACTGGCAAAGACCGCCATTGGCGATCCGCAAGCAGAAGGTGTGCGCATGGGAGCCTTGGCGTCTCACTTGCAGGTAGAGCGTGTTCGCGAAAGCATTGAACAACTCATGAAAGATCAAGAGATTGTTTACGATGGAGGAAAAGACATGCACCTCATCAATGCCGATGCGGCAAAAGGGGCGTTTATGGCACCCGTGCTTTTCCGCAACGACGATCCGTTTAACAAAACCGCCTGCCACAACATCGAAGCCTTTGGCCCGGTGTCTACCCTTATTCCTTACGACACCCTCGATGAAGCCGTGGCCATTACCGCTATGGGTAAGGGCTCGTTGGTAACCTCCATCATCACCAACGACGACCGTATCGCCACTCAATTTGCCGTAGAAGCTGCCCCATACAACGGACGTATTTTGGTGCTCAACCGTCGTTGTGCCAAAGAAAGTACCGGTCATGGTTCGCCTATGCCCCTGCTAACGCACGGCGGGCCCGGACGCGCAGGAGGTGGTGAAGAGATGGGCGGTAAGCGCGGCGTGATGCACTACCTGCAACGTACCGCCGTGCAGGGTCACCCCGATACCATTACGGCAATGACCGGCATTTACCAACCGGGGGCAACCCGTCCGGAAGCCAATCCGCACGTTTTCCGTCAGTACTTTGAAGATCTAAAAGTGGGCGATACGGTTTACACCGCAAAGCACACCGTGAGCGATGCGGATATTGTCAATTTTGCCAATGTAAGTGGCGATAACTTTTACGCCCACATGGATGCCACTTCGCTGGAAGGCACCATTTTCGAACAACGGGTAGCGCACGGGTATTTTGTCCTTAGCAAGGCCGCCGGACTATTTGTCGATGCCAAAAAAGGTCCCGTACTACTCAACTATGGCTTAGACGAATGCCGTTTTACCAAGCCCGTTTACCCCGGCGCTACCATTGGGGTGAAATTTACCGTAAAAGAAAAACTAGAGCAAGAAAAGCGCTCCGAAGACGACATCGCCAAGGGGATTGTCAAGTTTTTGGTAGATGTGTACGACGAAACTGGTGAAACGGTTGCCTTGGCCACCATTTTAACCATGGTCAAGAAACGCGACCAAGGGGATGCATAAACGGCATCGCAGAGACGTGGCACGACATGTCTCTAGTTATAATTTTTATCTATCACGCGATAGTTTTCATCATTTTTTACTATTAAAGGAAAGGTCTACATTTGTACCATTGAATTTTAAAAGATAACAACGATGAAAAAAATAGCAATACTGACCATCTCCGTTGGTGTCGCACTGTTCACCTCCTGTGGTGAGCAGTCGAACCAAAAGGCCGAGTACGATGTAGACGGTTATTCCGGTGCTACCATGAAAAAAAGCACCAGCGCCAGAGCAACCAGTAACGACCAATGGTGGCCCAACCGTTTGAATTTAAGCATTCTTAGACAGAATGCCGATTTGTCAAACCCCATGGATGCTGATTTTAATTACGCGGAAGCGTTTTTGGCCCTGGACTACGATGCATTGAAAGAAGACATCCGCAAGGTGTTGACGGAGTCACAAGAATGGTGGCCGGCCGACTTTGGTCATTACGGTGGCTTATTTATCCGCATGGCATGGCACAGTGCAGGTACCTACCGTACAGGAGACGGGCGTGGAGGTTCGCGTACCGGGCAGCAGCGTTTTGCCCCCATTAATAGTTGGCCAGATAATGCCAACCTAGACAAGGCTCGTCGCCTTCTTTGGCCCATCAAGCAAAAGTACGGCAAGGCCATTTCCTGGGCCGACTTAATGATTCTTACGGGCAATGTAGCCCTGGAAGATATGGGCTTTCAAACCTTTGGTTTTGCCGGAGGAAGAGAAGACGTGTACGAACCGGAACTCGATGTGTACTGGGGTTCAGAAGGCAAATGGCTTGAAGAGCAACGTTACAGCGGTGATAGAGACTTAGAAAATCCGTTGGCAGCTGTGCAAATGGGGCTAATCTACGTGAACCCGGAAGGCCCCGACGGGAATCCCGATCCGGTATTGGCAGCGATCGATATCCGTGAAACCTTTGCCCGTATGGGAATGAACGATGAAGAAACCGTTGCCTTAATCGCCGGTGGCCACACCTTAGGAAAAACCCACGGCATGGCTCCGGATTCTCACCTTGGCCCCGAACCTGAAGCGGCGGATATTGAAGAACAAGGTTTAGGCTGGAAAAGTGACTACAAATCAGGCAAAGGCCCCGATGCCATTACCTCCGGCGTGGAAGTTACCTGGACCTCAACACCGGCCAAGTGGAGTCACGACTATCTCACGTTTTTATTCGAATACGAGTGGGAACTTGACAAGAGTCCGGCCGGCGCCCACCAATGGGTAGCGAAAGATGCCGATAAAATCATTCCCGATGCCTTTGACAGCGAGAAAAAGCACCCGCCTTATATGTTGACAACCGACTTGTCGCTGCGTTTTGATTCCACGTATGCCAAGATTTCTCGTCGCTTCCTCGAAGATCCCGAGTCTTTCAACGAGGCCTTCGCCAGAGCTTGGTTTAAGTTGACCCACCGCGATATGGGCCCGCGATCCACCTATATTGGTCCGGAAGCCCCCACCGAAGATCTTATTTGGCAAGACCCCATTCCTGAGGTTGACCACCCATTGGTGAATACCCGGCAAATCAATGCGCTAAAATCAGATATCCGCAATTCCGGACTGAGCATAGAAGAATTGGTAACAACAGCTTGGGCGTCGGCATCTACCTACAGAGGCTCCGACAGACGCGGAGGCGCCAATGGTGCACGCATCAGACTATCGCCTCAGAAGGACTGGGAAGTCAACAACCCTAAGCAATTGGCGAAAGTATTGGCCGCTTACGAAGCCATCCAAAACAAATTCAACCAAAAGGCTGCGCCCGCGAAAATATCCATGGCTGACCTAATTGTGTTGGCAGGTAATGTTGGTGTCGAAATGGCCGCCGCCAATGCCGGACACCAAATCAACGTTCCATTTACGCCCGGTAGAATGGATGCGTCACAAGAGATGACCGACGTAGCGTCTTTTGCTGTGCTTGAGCCTATGGCCGATGGATTCCGCAATTATCTTAAAACTAAGTACACGTTAACGACAGAAGAGTTATTGGTTGACAAAGCGCAGTTGCTTACCCTTACTGCTCCGGAAATGACCGTGTTGGTAGGAGGAATGCGCGCCATGCACGCCAATTACGACGGGTCAAAACACGGTATCTTCAATGATGATAAACCGCAATTGTCTAACGCGTTTTTTGTCAACCTTCTCGACATGCGCACCAAGTGGGAAGCGATGGACGACGCCAAGGAGACATTCAACGGAAAAGACAGAGCTACTGGAGACGTGATGTACACTGCTACCCGTGCCGATTTGATTTTTGGGTCCAATTCCGAACTTCGCGCACTGGCGGAGGTTTATGCCGGCGAGGATGCCAAAGAAAAATTCGTTCGTGATTTTGTAAAAGCCTGGACCAAAGTGATGAACTTAGACCGCTTTGATATCAATCTTTAAGACAATAGAAGCCTACATTATGCTTTTGCATCCGGCATAGAGCATAAATGGTTAATGTACAAAGACAGCTATAGGCTGTCTTTGTGCATTTATAAACCCACGTGTTAAAGTCAACGAACGTCAACGAAAATCCTCAACTATCTTTGTGGCGGCAAACCACCATATGCGACCAACAAAAGAATCATTACCCAAGTCAGAACGCCTTTGCTCGGTCAATCGGTGGACAGCCATCATGGATAAAGGCGAAAGCACCTTTGTTTTTCCCATAAAAATGTGGGTAAAACACGAAGAAGATGCCCCACTACAAGTCGGCTTTATTGCCCCCAAACGACGCTATCGCCAGGCGGTAGATCGCAACCGACAAAAGCGTTTGCTGCGGGAAGCGTACCGCGCTTCACCTCACCGACCTCCACACGACTTTCCCTATAGTATCGTGTTTATGAGCGTTGCGCCGACAGATGTTGGCCAAAAAACCGTACAAAAAGCGATGGATGCGTTACTTTTGCAACTCCAAAAACCACCCCAATGACCACCAAAGAGATAGAAGAAACCATCCACATCCCCGTGGAAGATGCCACCACCGCTGTGCGCGCATCGGAAGCACAGTTTATCCACGACTTTTTAAAACAGCTCGATAAGCCCAAAACACTGGAAGTGGGCTTTGGTTACGGTCGTTCGGCATGTTATATCATGGCGGCAACCGATGATGTGCATACCGTGATGGATCCTTTTCAAAACCATTACGGACGCCAAGCTTTAAAAAATGTGGAGGCATGTGGCTTTGGTGAAAAGCTCACCTTTTTGGAAGAATACTCTCATCACGTTTTACCAGAAATGGTAAAGGATGGAAAAAAGTACGATGTCATTTTTATCGATGGCGACCACAAATTCGACGGCATATTTGTGGATTTCTATTATGCCGATATGCTTGTCAACCAAGGCGGAAGCATCCTCTTTCACGATACCTGGATGCGCAGTACCCAGTTGGTCATGTCGTTTATTGAAAAAAATCGCAAGGACTACCGCAAGATGAACATTCCTCAAGGCAACATGGCTCTTTACCAAAAAATTGGTGAAGACCAGCGCAACGGTATGCACTTTAAAGAATTTTACACCACACGAAAAATCGTTAAACACGCGTTTATACAATGGATTTGGGGTCCCAAAAAAGGCCCCATCAAAACTTTCGTCCTGTGGTTGAAAGAAAAAATTCGCCCCACAGCGAACCGGTAGTAGGGGCAAGCCTTGTGCTTGCCCAAATTTAAGGGTAAGCGAACGGCTTGCCCCCTACGTTCCTCCAACGGTACGATTGTTGAATTATCTGTTGTACATTAGACAATTCGTTTTGTAACCGCTAGAAAATGATCATATGACGCGTATTAGAAAGACCGTATTGGTGGCCATGGTGGCCGTTGTTGGACTGTTTGTTGGCGCATCCAACTATTTTGAAATCAACAAACAACTGGAGATCTTCACCAATATTTTCAAGGAAATAAACCTTTATTATGTAGATGAATCTCAGCCGCAAGAATTGATGGAGACGGCCATAAATGCCATGCTAAAGTCGCTGGATCCATACACCAATTACATTCGCGAAACCGATGTGGAGGATTTCCGCATTCAAACGACCGGACAATACGGCGGTATAGGCGCCACCATTCGCAAGCGCGACAACAAAGTAATGGTTGCCATGCCGTATAAAGGCTTTGCTGCCGACAAAGCCGGATTAAGAGCCGGCGACATCCTGCTAAAAATTGATGAGGATAATTTGGTAGGACTCGATACCGAAGAAGTTAGTAAGTTACTCAAAGGCTCTCCGGGGTCTTCTTTCATATTGACGTTTGAGCGCGACGGACAAGTAAAAACCGAGCGTATCACCCGTGAGGAAGTGAAGGTAAAATCGGTTCCCTTTAGCGGGATGGTCGCCCCCAACATAGGTTATATTCGCTTGAGTAGCTTTACCGAACACGCCTCTAAAGATATTATTGATGCCTTTGAAGAACTCAAGAAAAACAACAACGTAGAAGGCCTTATCCTCGACTTGCGCAACAACCCTGGTGGACTGCTTACGGAGGCCATCAATGTGAGTAATATTTTCATTCCCAAAGGACAAGAAGTGGTGTCAACCAGAGGAAAAGTAAAAGATTGGGATCGCACCTACAAAACACTTAACAATCCCATCGATACCGACATTCCATTGGTGGTGCTCATCAATCAACGTTCGGCTTCGGCCTCAGAAATTGTGAGCGGCACGATGCAAGACTTGGATAGAGGGGTGGTGCTTGGGCAGCGCTCATTCGGAAAAGGCCTGGTGCAACAAACCAGAAAACTCCCGTACGGTGCGCAAATGAAAATCACCATTTCCAAGTATCACACACCGTCGGGTAGATTGATTCAAGCCATTAATTATGCCGAGAGAAGAGACGACGGCAGTGTGTATAAGATTCCCGACAGTTTACGAGTTGCCTTCAAAACGCAAGGAGGACGCGAGGTGTTCGATGGCGGAGGAATTGACCCCGACATCAATATGGAGGTACAAAATGTGCCGAAGATACTTCGTGAATTGATTCGCAATGACTATATCTTCGATTACGCCACCATGTTTCATCGTCGGGTGGACGTTATTGATGAACCAGGCGTATTTGTTATAGATGACAACGAATACCAACGTTTCTTAGATTTTCTTCAAGATAAAGACATCAGTTACGAAACACGTACAGAGCGTATCATTGATGAATTGAAGGAGACGGCCCGTGATGAGAAATATTTTGAGTCGCTCGAAAAAGAGCTCAACAAACTAAAAGCAGGTTTTGCCGACAAGAAAGACGTGGATTTGGTCACCTTTAAAGACGAAATCCGTCAGCAGTTAGAAATGGAAATTGTTTCGCGTTTTTTCTATCAAGAGGGTAGAGCCGCACAGGCCATTGGTTACGATATAGAAATTGACTCCGCCGTTACCATTCTTTCCGACTTAGAGCATTATCACACCATTTTGTCTCCCGGAATAGAAAAAGCTTCCACCGAATAGGGTATATTTGCGCGACCACCAACACTGTTAACATGCGTTTTGCCGCAGTCATCTTACAATTCGGCCTGATTTGGTTTGCCTTTGGCTTACCTTTTCAACCCAAATGGCTTCCTACCTCGCTGGGAATGATGCTCGCTGGTGTCGGCTGGTTGATTTTGTTGTTTAGATTAAAACAGCAGTTTCGCTTTAAGCCATTGACGTTGTTGCCGTTGTTGTTGTTTTTGCTTTATGCCATTGGTGCTTTGTACTCAAGCGATGCATCAAGAGCATCTAAAATCATATCGTTGAGCATTCCACTGGGGGCATTTCCGCTTTTGTTTCTCAGCAAATCAGCACAACAACTCGCTCCCCAACTGCTAAGGTTCTTCTTGGCTTCCTCGGTTTTTGCCGCGGTGGTCACCCTGGGCTACCTGCTATGGGTGGTGGTGATTTCTCCGCAGCCAGACATAACCTACCGCCAGTATTCACCCTTTAGCCATATCCCCTCACACTACTTAGCCATGTACTTCAGTTTTGCCGGTGGTGCATGGTGGCTGATGAGTGCGCGGGAAAAAAGCCCTTGGTTTCATTTTGTTCCCGGGGCTATATTGTTGTTAACATCTTTGCTGATGAATGCCCGCATCCAGTTCTTGGTGGTGTTGTTGGTCATCATTTGGACACTGGTTACCGCGTTCAAACACACTAGGCCTACGCCAAAAAGAAAGCTGATGGTGGTTTTGGGCGCTGTATTGATGCTGGGCAGTGTGTTTGCCTTGCCGGAAAATCAGCGACGCTTAAAAGAAACCAGAGACGAATGGCGAAATATGGCCAAAGTAGATGAAAGCAAGCAAAAAAATCATCGCGTATATTTATGGACTTATGGTGTAGGCGTGATTCAAGAAGCACCACTTTTCGGACACGGTACCGGCGACGCCAATAAGCAGCTCCAAGATGCTTACCAGTCTTCCGATGCTCAGTTTTGGGACGGAGAGGGGCTTTATTATCTGCGCGACGTAGGGTATAATTATCACAATCAGTTTTTGCAGTTATGGGCGTCCAATGGCGTATGGGCCTTTCTAATTCTAATCGTCATTTTGTTGGTTTTGCTTAAAAATCCGCATCCCGCCGCAAAGGTGCTCGCCTTGGTTCTATTTTTTTCCATGCTTACCGAGTCCATACTGGAACGACAAGCGGGGGTGTTTTTCTTCGCGTTTTTGTTTGCAGTGGTTGGTCACTTACGACCCTATGACGAAGCCTAGCGATCATCTACACCGATTCAACTATTTTCATTACCTTAGTGCGTTCAATGAAAAAAATAGAGAGTCATGAGTAAAATAGGCGTTTTATTACACGGCAGTGGCGTGTACGACGGAACGGAGATTCACGAAGCGGTATTGACGTTATTAGCCATTCGCGAGGCGGGCCATTCGTATGTTTGTTTGGCACCCAATATCGATCAACACCACGTCATTGACCACACCAAGGGGGAAGAAATGAAGGAAACGCGCAATGTGCTGGTGGAGTCAGCCCGTATTGCCCGAGGAGACATAGAGGCGTTGACGGTTGAACACGCCAACAGCATCGATGCCTTGGTCATGCCCGGAGGATTTGGCACGGCGAAAAACATCACCAAATGGGCCTTTTCCGGCCCCGAAGGAGCGATCGACCCCACGGTGCGCGATTTTTTAATGACGGTGGTAAAAGCCAAAAAACCCATAGTAGCGCTGTGTATGAGTCCCACGACATTGGCCAAAGCACTGGAAGGATCAGGGATAAGCGCCAAGCTATCGGTGGGGTCAACGGAAGAGAGCTCTCCCTACGAAATAGGGGCCATCAGTGATGGAGTCATCGCGGTGGGTATGCAGGCCGAAATGAAAACCGTACGCGAAGTATCTGTTGATGATGAGCATAAAATAATCTGCGCTCCTTGCTATATGATGAATGCCGATATTTTAGACGTACGTAAAAATATTCAGCAGGCCATTGAAGCCATGAATAAGTGGTTAGACTAGTGGACATCTAAAAATAAAAAAGCAGGCCACTGGCCTGCTTTTTTATTAACGGTCGTCTTCATCCAAATCATCGGGATTGATTTCGATGTCGTCCGAATCATCATCCTCATCATCGTCGTCGAGAAAGGCCTCAACCCGGCGATCGAGTTCTACACTTACCTTAACCAAGTAACGTGTATCGTCGGTTTCCAGCGGAACCGCCCTTACCGATTCCCCTTTGGCGTTGGTAAAGCGGATGATGTCATCGTCGTCGTATCCGTGAGGAAAGACGTCGGTGAAGCGCTGCAGTAAATCTGCAGTAATGTTCTTGTAGTCTACTATGACACGTTTTTTATCCATCGTTTTATTGATTCAATAGCCACGCAAAAATAAGCGGAGCAACAATAGTTGCGTCAGATTCTACAATAAATTTTGGGGTATCAATGTCAAGTTTTCCCCAGGTGATTTTTTCATTGGGAACAGCCCCTGAATACGAGCCATAACTCGTTGTACTATCGCTGATTTGACAGAAGTAGCTCCAGAATGGAATGTTGGTCATTTCCATATCTTGATAGAGCATGGGGACCACACAAATGGGGAAATCACCGGCAATGCCACCACCAATTTGGAAAAAACCCACGCCTTTTCCGCCGGAATGTTTCACGTACCAGTCGGCCAAAAACGCCATGTATTCTATGCCCGACTTTACTGTGGACGCCTTGAGTTCATTTTTGATGACGTAAGAAGCAAATATATTGCCCATGGTGCTGTCTTCCCAACCCGGCACCACGATGGGGATATTTTTTTCTGCCGCGGCAATCATCCAAGAGTCTTTGGGGTCGATTTCGTAGTATTGTTCGAGAACCCCGCTGAGCAACATCTGATACATGTATTGGTGGGGAAAATAGCGCTCACCTTTACCCTCGGCGTCTTTCCACAATTGGTGAACGTGTTTTTGTAATCTTCGGAAGGCCTCCTCTTCGGGAATACAGGTATCCGTAACGCGGTTGAACCCGTTTTCCAACAAATCCCATTCTTCTTGCGGGGATAAGTCACGGTAATTGGGCACGCGTTTATAGGAATTGTGGGCCACGAGATTCATCAAATCTTCCTCTAAATTGGCACCGGTACAAGAAATGATATGTACTTTGTCTTGGCGAATCATTTCGGCCAAGCTAATGCCGAGCTCAGCCGTGCTCATGGCTCCGGCCAAGGTGATCATCATTTTGCCGCCTTCTGCCAAGTGGGCTTCGTACCCCTTTGCAGCATCCATCAGTGCCGCAGCGTTAAAGTGTCTGTAGTTGTGTTCAATGAATTGAGAAATTGGGCCGCGCATAGGTATTTGTTTTTTTAAGGTGTAATTCACGGCCAAAGTTAATAGACAATGGACAAATTCACCATTCAAAATAACCGGCACGTTGTACGCCGGTGGCGATAAACCACCGATGCCTTATCGCTATAACTTCGCGTTCTCGTATCTCTTGTTCAGCGCTTCAATAATGCTTTTCATGTAAACGTCGAGTTGCTTGCTTTCGGTTGCAATGGAATTCAGTAGAAAGCTCTTTTCTTTTTCGGTAAGGCTGTTGAGGTCAAAGACATTGACAATGCCTTCCAGTCTTTTAATCCCGGCACGAAGTTCATGTGAGGCTTTATCTGCCGCGATATCGAGCAGCTGCGACTTGTTTTTTATCTCCATCTGATTGATCCATTCATTCGTGATGTCTTTCACAATCCCCAAATATAAATCACTGTAATCCCTGTTGCTCTTTAAAGAATCGCCATTGCTGATTTTTACACTTAAAATTTTTTGTGTTTGTTTGCCCGTGATAAATTTACCCGAATGTACAAATGGAGCCCCATTCTTTAAGAATCTCAGCCATTTTAAAAGGATGATTTTTTTATTGCTCGACTCAAAGTAGTTAAAAAGATCCTCAATTTTGTGAATCTTGTTTTTTTTACCAAGGATGTGATTCAATTCCTCGTTGACTTCAAAAAAATCAGTCTTTTGGTTATAGAGAAAATGCCCTATTTTTCCAATCCGTTGAGACTCTTTCAGCCAAAATGCATTTTCTTTTTCCTTGATGACTTTTCTTTTGATGTCGTCGATGTTGCGAAATGCGACGACATAAAAATCATTGCTGTCGTTGGGCAACTCCGCTTTTTTCAAGTATACATCCATCCAAATGTCTCCTTCAAAGGTTTTTACCAAAAAGTACTCATGGTGATCTTCTTTGTGCTGAAAATATTCGAGCAATTGGTCGATGTTGTTAATCCTGTGTTTGTCTTCACTGGTCATGAGGATGTTTAAAGACGCCACCTGTTTTTTACCGTATAGAGGTAAACCAAATAATTTTGAAAAATAAGCATTGGCTTTAAAATGCTCATCTTCTATCAATATCGTGGCTACTTTGCCAATTTCCGACGAAATGGCAAACAGTTTCTCACTCACCCCGAGTGCTGATTTTAGTCTGTAAGCATCTGAAATATCGCGAATAGAGCCGATGACGCGTTTGCCGTTTTTGTCTTCAACGTATGTTCCGGTCACCTCAACGTGCTTGATTGTGTTTTTCGCCGATTTAATTCGGGCTTTGACAGAAAAAGGTTTTTTTTCCTTAATGGCGGTATTTAAGCTCTTTTCTATCAATTTTTGGTCAGAACCAATGTAGTGTGCAACACCTGCTAAAAGATTGTGGTCAAAGTCTTTAGGCACGTCGTAAATGTTATAAACACCGGGCGTCCAGTACGTTTTGTTTGTCTTCACATCTAATTCCCATGCGCCGGTTACTTGATTGCTTTCTACCTGCGAGATGATTCGTTTTAGATCATCGGTTTGCTTTTTCGATTGCAAATGCGTCAATACAATGGCAAAGAATCGCCCATACTCTTCCATATAGTATACCTCTCTAGAAGTGAAGTTGCGATTGGCCTCGACAAAATCAACGCCGATAAACCCTTTGTATTCCTCATTATTAAAAATGGGCATCGATATAAGCGATTTTATGCCTTGTGGCAATAGGGCTTCACGCTCACTTTCGTCTTCAGACGAAGCAACGTCATCAATGATATAAGGATTTTTGTTGAGATGGGCTTGTTTCCAATTGGGAAAAACGTCGAAAGGGACGTTTTGTAGTTCGTCTATTTGAGGGCTAACGCCATCTCTACACCATTCGTATTCGTTTGAAACCGTATCAAATACCGGAGAATAAGAAAAAAAATAAGCGCGATCGCCGTCTAAGAACTTGCAGACCTCATCAAGGAGGTCTTCAATACCACCTTTGATTTTTTTTTCATCTTCCAGCTGTAGTAGTGATAGAAGCTTTTCGTATGAGGGTAACATGTGCGTAGAGAGTTTTTTTACATCATTAGGTATTCAATTGATTCAATGGTTTCTATTAATCGTGTGATATGATGGTTTGGACAACAAAGATAAGCCGCTTTTTAAAACTAACCTTCAGTTTTTTCATTTCTAAGCAAATAAATCATTTTATCCGTTAGCCACTTCGCCATTTTTGTGTTTGCTTCGTGGGTCCAGCCAGCAATATGCGGACTAAAAACCATTTGTGGATGCTGGAGAAAGGCTGTTTGTTGGGGGTTGTTGTCGAGCTGTTCAAAACTGCTGGTTTCAAAGGGCAACACGTCCAGACCGGCGCAAATGATGCTGCCGCTATTTATGCCTTGCAGCAGTGCCTGGGCGTCGATCAACTGACCCCGAGCGGTATTGAGCAGGTAAACGGGCTTTTGAAAACGCGCAATAAAATCGGCATCAACGTAGTGCTTGGTTTCTTCCGATTGCGGTAAGTGCAGGGAAATGACGTCTGCATGTTGAAATACGTCGTCTAAAGTGGCCTCGGAAATGTATTCATCGGAAAAGCCACTGCGGTATTTGTCGAAGGCCAGCACCTTCACGCGAAACCCCGCCAGTACTCGGGCAAACGCACTGCCCGTATGGCCGTAGCCAATGATGGCAATCGTTTTGCCTTGTAATTCCGTGCCGCGGTTTGGTTCTCGTTGCCAAACGCCGGCTCTCACCTCTGTATCAATGCGTGGCATGTGCCGCATCATGCTGAGCAAAAGAAGAAGTGCATGCTCGGCCACGGCCTGTCGATTGCCTTCGGGTGCATTCACCACGGCAATACCAAATGCTTTTGCGGCATCTAAGTCAATGTTTTCCAATCCGCTCCCCCATCGGCCAATGCACTTGAGGTGACGGTTCGCTTCCATAAATGCACGGTCGAATGGAAACCGACTACGCACCACGATGGCGTCCATTTTGCCAATGGCGTTTCTTGTTTCGCTTTCCGGCAAAACCGAAAGGTCGTGCACCACCAAGCCGTTTTTTTCCAGCAATAACCGACACGACTCGTGGACAGCATCAACCAAACCGATATGTATGGCACGTGCGTTCACCTTATATTACCATTGGTCACTTTGGGTTAAAAACTGCATCGTATCAACCCCGTCGGCGTAATCGGTAAGCGAAGGTTGCTGCGTACGACCAAAGGGTAGGCTGTTTTTACCCACCACACATTGGAGTTTGTCGCCCAGTGATTCCAGGTGATTTTGCAGTTCATGTTCGTTTTCGTAAGTGCTGTAAAAGAGGACTGCCACGGGGGAAGAAAGTCCCTCATCTTCTTTAAATACAATAAATCCGTTATCCCAGATGGGCAGTTTGTTCATCAAGTAAATGGTGCGGTAATAATCGTAGTTATTAGCGTAGCGGTTGTGTTCTATCACGTGTTGATAGTCGTACATTGCTTTAAACAAGGGCTGAAATTCGTAACCGGCAGGGACAAATATTTTTGCCACTGAGCGACAACCCAGTCCAAAATAGCGAAAGATGTCTGACGCCAAGCCGCGAAGCTCATCTTCGCTTTCGTCGCCGCGAAGAATGGCCACCGAGTGCCGGTTTTTACGAATGATGTGGGGGTATTTGCCAAAGTAGTAATCGAAGTAGCGCGCACTGTTGTCGCTGCCGGTAGCAATGTAGGCGTCGGCACCTTTTAATAGGTCTTTGTGGTGTACAAAGCGTTCTTCATCAGCAATCTCGTTGAGCAAATCGATGATTACCGGCGTAAGTGGGTCTTCGGAGGCGTTTTTGATCAACGCCACGTGACCGGCTGCCCATACCGATAAAATGTCGTGCAGGCCTACCAAGGGAATGTTGCCCGCCGTAATCAGTCCAATGCGCTTTGTTTCTTCAATGGAGGGGTAGGCGCTCAGCCATTGGTCAACGGAAGCTTCGGTGAGAAGATCCGCCCACTGCTGCATGGCGTAAGTCACATTATCGGGCGTAAACCAAGGGTTGATAGGCATAGAATGCTGACGTACGTCCGACAACTTCTTCTGCAATGCCGCGTTAACGGTTGGGGAATCACCGTTTAAGATCTCCCGAAATGCACGTCCCAATGTCAATAATCCTTCCGTCTTTTTGGTCATAAAACAAACTTAGTTGTTGTATCTTTGTTTTGCAAAAGTACAGTAGGGGTTGGCCTTGCGCCAACTCTTCATCCGTAAAATAAAAACAAATAACCATGGCAATCATAATCACCGACGAATGTATCAACTGCGGCGCTTGCGAGCCGGAGTGTCCCAATAATGCAATATACGAAGGAGGCGTAGAATGGCGTTTCTCTGAAGGGACTTCGTTGAATGGAAATGTAACCCCGAAAAGCGGAAAAACCGTTGACGCAGACGAAGCTCAGGAGCCCGTGAGCTACGACTTGTACTATATTGTTACCGACAAGTGTACCGAGTGTATCGGCTTTCACGAAGAACCCCAGTGTGCGGCCGTTTGTCCGGTCGACTGCTGCGTTCCTGATGAAGATCACGTGGAAACGGAAGATGAGTTGTTTGAGAAGAAGGACTTTCTTCATTTAGACTAAATTTAGTTATGAGTTATGAGTTTTGAGTTATGAGTTTTGAGTTATGAGTGTTTTGGGGTGGAAAGGGAAGGCTTTTTTATTGGCGTGTTTTTTTGTTATGAGACATGAGTGTTGTGTTTGCTGCCAATATTTCATCCCTAGCGGGACGATGTGTCGCTGATATACATGAAGTTAATTATGCGTAACCCAAAATTTAAAGAACGTAGGCAGCTCCCCAGTCGCCGAAGGTGACTAACCTATGTGCTCTTTCTTTCAACGCATCAATATTACATCTCAAACCTATGTGTTTCTATGTGCCTATGTAGTAAAAAAATTCCGCCAAAATACACGCTTCTAAATTCACAATTAATATAAGAATGAAACTACTCATCCAAATATCCGCCCTATTCCTCTCCATCGCTCTGCACGCCCAGACAGCGGTGAACGACGATATGCTCGATTTGGTAGCGTTGGGGGAGGCCGTTATGTATTCGGAAACGGCGGAGCAAAGAGATAGCGCCCATGCGGCGTTTTTCGTTTTGTTAAAGGATGTTGTTGCCGATGCCGAAGACCCCTTTCGCATAGATTTTTCGGAGGTGAAAAACCTGTCGGTACTCGATAGCGACGACGGCAGTTTACGCGTGTTTACCTGGCTGGTGCCCGGTTTTCCCGGCACGGAAACCTTCAATGGTATGCTGCTGCGTAAAATGGGTAAAGAAGATTTCAGAATCATCGTGCTGGAAGATTTTGCCGATTCATTGGATGCGCCGGAATACCGACCACTTACTGCAGGACAGTGGTACGGAGCGCTTTACTATCAATTACATACCGTGAAGGACAAGAACAACACCTACCACATGCTGATGGGGTATCGTCCGCACAGCGAAAAGGTACAGCAAAAGCTTATCGACGTCATACACATCGACGAAAAGGGCTTGCTGCGTTTTGGTGCCAAGATTTTTGACACC
This sequence comes from Cryomorphaceae bacterium, assembly GCA_003566715.1. Taxonomy (GTDB): domain Bacteria; phylum Bacteroidota; class Bacteroidia; order Flavobacteriales; family Schleiferiaceae; genus CSBr16-58. The sequence goes on from PXCF01000082.1 coordinate 17,345, forward strand.
CCCAAGTTGATGGACCGCGTATATCAGCGCCCTCCGTACCGTTTGTTTTTTAACTACTCATACCAAGCTGCTGCAACCTTCCGCTACCGCAAAGAAGAGGGCATGATTGTGCTCGATCACTTATCACCACCGGATGACAAGCCCAAGGGCGTGTGGGAGTTTTACGGTCCGGATTTTAGTTACGACGGACTCGAGTTTGTCAAAGGTCGTTGGGTATTGCGCGAAGACATTTCGGTGGAATCAAAACTAAAGCAACCACTGCCATCGGCACCGCCCAAAAAAGACCCACAAACCGGTAAAGTGCGCATCCGATGAGTGTTCGTCCCAAAAAGCACCTAGGCCAGCACTTTTTAACCAGTGCGCCCATCGCTGCCCGGATTGCCAATATATTTGCGGATGACGCCCCAACGCATATTTTGGAAATTGGTCCGGGAACGGGTATGCTTACCCGTGAGCTCATAAAGCATTACCCCACGGTCAACGTTGTTGAGCTCGACGAGGAATCGATCGCTTATCTAAAGGCCAACGCGTTGTTACCGGATAATCAGATCTACTTTGGCGATTTTTTGCGCATGCCTTTGGAGGACATCGTCCAAGCGCCCACGGCCTTGATTGGCAACTACCCCTACAACATATCCTCGCAGATCGTCTTTCGCTTGGTAGAATACCGGCATTTATTCCCCTTGGCCGGCGGAATGTTTCAGAAAGAAGTGGCCGAGCGCATCGCCGCCCCCCCTGGGTCAAAAACCTACGGCATTATCAGCGTATGGGTACAAGCTTTTTACGATGTCACCTATTGTTTTACGGTCAATGAAGGCGCTTTTAACCCCCCGCCCAAGGTAAAATCAGGGGTCATACTTCTGCGTAGAAGAGCGCAATCACGCATTCAGTCCGACCCGCAAGAATTTTTAAAAATGGTTAAGCAGGCCTTTGGACAGCGGCGGAAAATGCTGCGAGGATCGCTAAAAAATTATTCTTTTTCGGAAAATCAAAGGATGTTGCCTATTTTTGGCCGTCGTCCCGAAACGCTAACCGTTGAAGAATTTGATTACCTTTTACGCTTGCTGTCATGAGTACTGAAGTAAAACTCACCCCTGCTTTTTTGGAGTATCTCGAGGAATGCTTGGTTCAGAGCCGCATGGAAGAGGTACTGCAAAACATTGAGGACATGCACGCGGCCGATATTGCTGAGGTTATCGACCGCCTCGATACCGAGTTGGCGGGTAAACTTCTTCGCGCTTTGCCCAACGAACGCTCCGCAGACGTCATTATTGAGCTCGACGAAGATGTTCGCCAGGCCCTAATCGACGAGTATAGCTCGGAAGAAATTGCCCGCGACATCATCAGTGAGCTCGACTCCGATGATGCGGCGGATATCATTTCTGAGCTCTCGGATGAACGCATTAAAGAGGTGCTCGATATCATCCCAGATGACCAGCAGGCAAGGGAAATTACCGAACTACTTACCCACGAAGAAGATACCGCCGGTGCCTTGATGGCCAAAGAGCTCGTCAAGGTCAATAAGAACTGGAAAGTCATGCGCTGTGTGCGCGAGATGCGCCGCCAAGCCGAAGAAATTGAACACGTGCACTCCATCTATGTGGTGGACGACGACGAGATATTACTGGGTACCCTTTCGCTGAAAAAATTGCTGACCACCTCCACCAAGACTCCGGTGGCGGAGGTATTTAATCCCACGGTGGTTTCCGTAACCGCCGAAACCGATGCCGAGGAAGTGGCGCGCATCATGCGCAAGTACGACCTGGTGGTGATACCCGTAACCGATGAAGCCGGTAAGCTACTTGGCCGCATTACCATCGACGATGTGGTAGATGTCATCGCTGAAGAAGCCGGAAGAGATTACCAAATGGCTTCAGGTTTGACCCTTGACGTGGAATCGCGCGACAACGTATTTACCCTTACCAAAGCCCGTTTACCCTGGATATTTGTGGGTTTGGTTGGCGGTATTTTCAGTTCCCGCGTCATTGATTATTTTGATTTGTCACAATTTCCCGAGATGGGCCCCTTCATACCACTTATTGCCGCTACCGGAGGCAACGTTGGGGTGCAATCCGCGGCACTTGTGGTGCAATCGCTCGCGTCGGAAGGCGGATTTAAAGACTCCGTGATGTCTAAGCTGGGCAAAGACTTTGGCGTGGGATTGTTGACCGGAGCCGTTTGTTCTACCGTAATATTTTTGGCCAATTACATGTTGGGCAAGAGTTATAACCTGTCTATTACGGTAAGCGCAGCACTATTTTCGGTCATCATATTTGCGGCTTTATTTGGCACCATTGTACCTTTGGTGCTTCATCGATTAAAAGTTGATCCTGCCGTGGCGGTGGGGCCATTTATTACTACAACTAATGATGTCATAGGCATGTTTATCTACTTTACCGTAGGGATGATGATTATGATGTAACTACTACCTTCATGTATCAATAACATGAACGAGGCTTTAACTATAAAAACGGATAACTCATGCTACTTCAAAGGACGGTTGTGGCCGTGCTTTTCTTTCTATTATCCACATTCAACGCCTTAAATGCTACTACGACCGAGGATGATGGAAAGAAGGTGCGCTACGAAGACGTCAAACAAGCGTTTGATTTAATATTTTCTGAACCTCAGCTGGCGATAAAATCGCTGAACCGGCTGGAGGAACGCAGCAAACGGCAAAACGATAGTTTGTACGGAATTGTACTCAACAACAAAGGGGTTTACTATGGGGTGCAGAACAATTCTGATAGTGCGTTACACTACTTTGAAAAAGCGGTCAACGCTTTTACAAATTACGACGTACGCAAGGCAAAAACGCTCAACAACATGGCCGTTGTTTTTAAAAACGCGGCCCGTTACGAAAAGAGCTTAGAGGCCCTGCGGATGGCCGATCAAATTGCGCAAAAAACCCAAAACTTTGACTTGTTTGGATTGATATACGGGGAATATGCTTCCGTGTACAAGGCCATGGAGAACTACGAATTAGCCACCGATTATCTCCTCAAAAGCATAGATTATTGGGAGAGAGGTCCCGAGCGAAACGCCATTAAAATTGCGGTTGAGAAACAGAAATTGGGGAGCTTGTACAGCAAGTTAGCTAAATATGATTTTGCCGAGCGGTTGTTTGATGAAGCCAAAAATGTACTAAAAGACAGTCCCAATCAAGATGCATACTACCTAACCTTAGCCGCACAGGCCATGATGTATTTGGATCAAGCGAGGTACGATACGGCGGAGGTCTTTCTCAAAGAAGCCGAGGCGGGGCTGGTGCAGTACAATAATCCCATTTGGAACAATTATCTCTGGGAAATGATGGGGCGTTATTACGAAGGTGCGGGGGTACCCACTTCGGCGGAGCGCTACTACCTCAAAGCAATAAGCGAAGGTCTTGAACACCAAATTCCCAGATTGATTAATACGATGGCGCTGACCCTTCATTATGCCTGGAGCCAAAAAGATGTCGTTTTGATTGACTCTTTGCTGGAATATGCCATAGACGACGAAGTTTTTCGAGACATTTTGCGCCTGTCTTCCATGGAAAACCAATCGACTTTTTACCAGTCGATGTCACGCATCATGGAGCTAAAGGAAGATTATGAGCAGGCGTATCGGTATGCCCTAAAGATAATCGTGTTGAGCGATTCCATTGCCCTGCACTTCAATCGCGTGCAAATCGAAGAGCTGCATCAGCGATACGAACTAAAGGTCAATCAGCACCGTGAAAGCGTTATGCAACAAGACGCCAGAGAAAAAAGACAATCTACGTTGATGATTACGGGCATTGCTGTGCTTGTGCTCATTGGACTCTATTTCAGTTGGCTTTTTTACAGCTATCGCAAAAACAACAACATTGAGGCGTTAGAACAAATCAGAGCTGAGTACCACGCCGTCCAAAAAGACTTTGATAAAGAAAAGGCGATGGGTGTGTTAAAAGAGAAGATCATCAAAGAAAAAGAGTTGGAGCTGATCGAGCAAACCAGCGAACGCATTCGCCTGCAAGAGGAGGTCGTCCTCATTGAAGAGCTGATAAAAAACGAGAAGTCGCCCATACTGGATAAGGGACTCAAGCGCATCAGAAAGAAAGACAGTCAGAATTGGAATTCCACCATCGACAAGTTCAAAGCGCTCAACCCTATTTTGCTGGTGAATTTATCCCAGCCGGAATACAATCTGACTAGGAGTGAAATAGAGTTTTGCATACTGGCGTCCATGCAGCTCAGCAACAAAGAAATTGGCAAAGCACTGGGGATTTCCTCCTCCAGTGTGGCCACCAAAAAGTACCGCTTGGTTAAGAAGTTAAACCTGTCAAGCGATTTGGACTTCGACGGGTGGTTGGGGCGTCAACACATCTAGGTTTCGGCGTTCTTTTTGGGGATATTCTTCACCCATTTTTTTATACATTTTCTCTTTTTACCCTCCCGCTCACCCCTGTTGTGTGTATCCGGCAAAGGTTGCCTTGTTCAACGCTTAAGTCCACAAAATGAGCAAAAAAAAACAGGGGTTTTTGCCGTTGTCTATGTTTGACTATCCAAAATAATCGCAAAAGAGTATGTATTGTCTATCAAAATATTTTCTTACAAATGGCCATTGCTGTAATATTGTTACAGAAATGTTCGTCCCCCTACTACACGTTCCGGAGGACATTTAATTAACCAAGGCCATTAACTGTGATATGACGCATTATGCTACGACAATCTTTCTTGCGCGAATCCTCGTGTTCGTTTATGAACCCATTTTTTTCTTCGATTAAGTAAGGTGTGTTAGCACATCGTGTGTGCCTCTATATAATAGGTATAACACGATGGGCCTTTCTTGCGTACCCCTTAGCATCAACAAAAATTATTTTTCAATTCTGAATGAACGGCCACCTACGAGGTCGCTGGCGTTCACTAACTATAAACTCATGTTTACATTCAAAATCCCCATGAAAACCATTTTTTCCCTTGCCTTCATCCTCGTGGTAGGATTCCTTTTTGCACAGCCGGCGCCCCCGGGAGACGGTGGCGCACCCGTGCCTCTAGACGGCGGATTGCTCATCGTACTGGCGGCGGGCGCGGTCTACGGCGTTAAAAAAGTAAAAGGCGTCGAGTGATGTCCGTGCGTTTTACATGCGTCATTGCTGTGTTCTTGCTGTTCGCTTTTTCGTGTGAATCACAGGCAAATCAACCTTCCGAAGAGACGCCGCAAGCGGCGCCGCAACCGGAAGGGCTCAAACCCGCCCAACACCAAGATTCCCAGTGGACGAGTGTGATCGATGGCGCGTTGAGCAAAATTGTTTAATACCCATGCTGGCCGGGTGAATGGCGGCGAACTTTCTTTCTATCAAACTTGAACTTAATTTTTTTAACAATGAAAACAATACACTATAGCACATTTACAAGAAGGATATTCCTTGCGATGGTTTTAAGCTTCTTGGGTTGGATGAATGGGTATGGGCAGAACCAAGCCGTCTATTGGATTGGACAATCTGATTTGGTAAGCGCACCAACTGTTTGTAACACTAATAATATTTATGGTAGTAACCCTGGTTTTACTTGGACAGATAATCTACCAGTTGGAACACAAGTATTGGCCGTACAAGTTGAATACAACATTGGTGTTAATTGTAACAATACTTTAATTACACCTACTCTAAACTCAACTAACCAAACAAATGTTAACGCCACGCACGCGTGTACATGTACGCCATCATCTAGCGAACAGGATTATATTATCCATGCACTCAATGAAGCTGATTATAATATTAATGGAAGCAATACCTATATACTACAAGGCGCAAGTACAATTGGTTTTAACAATGAACCTACCACTCTAAATGGTAATTTCGCCAAAATAACCGTAA
>PXCF01000078.1 GCA_003566715.1 Cryomorphaceae bacterium
ACACAGGCTTCGGTTGAGCGTATTTGTGCGTGCCATTCCGGCTTGGGCTCTTCATTGCGCGCACGAAACGCTTCTGTATTCCTGCGAATGGTTTCTTCGTCTTCACAGTGGGTGATGATCATCAACGGCGATTCAGAAAACAAGCGATTCAACGCGTTCAAGTCGTTGACCAGCATATTGCCTGTGGAAGAACCCATGAAGGTCTTAACACCGGCTGCACGGGAATCCTTAGCGCGTAAAATTTCCTCGATATTATCGTTGGTGGCGCCGAGGTTAAATCCGTAATTGGCAAACGAACGGTTTTCTGCCAGAGCGTACTTTTCCTCTAGTTTTTCTATGGTGGTGGCTTGGGGAACGGTATTGGGTTGCTCGATGTAAGAGGTAATACCACCGGCAACAGCCGCCGCCGATTCCGAAGCCATATCGCCTTTATGCGTTAGACCAGGTTCGCGAAAATGCACTTGGTCGTCGATGACCCCGGGTAAAAGAAATTTTCCGTTGGCATCAATCACACGACAATTTCCGTTGGGCGCACTGATGGAATCGTCAATACGATCGATTCGCTCGCCCTTTACGAGCACATCACATTCACGAATGGCTCCTTCATTGACTAACTTAGCATTTTTGATGAGCAGGTACTTCTCCATTTTTATTGTTTGAGGTAGTGTTCTATGTTTTTGGTGTTATTTATACTTTCTAAAAAAAGATTTCCAACGAAGCAGTAATACACCAAATACTGCTTCTTTGATAATGCCGTGTGACATTTTTGACTCTCCCACCGTACGATCGGTAAAAATTACCGGCACCTCTTCGATGCGAAAGCCCATTTTCCAGGCAGTGAATTTCATTTCTATCTGAAACGCGTAGCCGACAAACTTGATTTTATCAAAGTCGATGCGCTCCAAAACCTCTCGTCGGTAACATTTAAATCCGGCCGTGGTATCCATCACCGGAAGTCGCAAAATAAAGCGCACATATTTAGAAGCAAAATACGAAAGTATCACACGACTCATGGGCCAGTTGACCACATTTACCCCTTTAATATAACGCGAGCCAATGGTCAAATCGGCGCGATCTTCTTTGATGGGCTCTAACAAACGAGGCAAGTCGGCAGGATCGTGTGAGAAATCGGCATCCATTTCAAAGATATACTTATAATTTCTATCCAATGCCCAGCGAAAGCCATGAAGATAAGCTGTTCCCAGTCCGGATTTTTCGGCACGCACTTCCAAGTGCACACGTTTGGGAAATTGTTCGGCTATAACCCTAACAACATCCGCTGTTCCGTCTGGAGAGTTATCATCTACAATAAGTACGTTAAACCCATCAGGCAAATTCAATACAGCCTTGATGATGTGAGGGATATTTTCACATTCATTATACGTGGGGATGACAACAATGGACTCTGACAAAACCTAAATTTGTTTGGCCGACAAAAATAGGCGATATAAGTGAGTCTGTTGATAGGGAATGACGGAAAATAAATGCTTCTTATATGTTTTCCTCAATATTTTTAAAATAAAAAATCATTCGTTCAACTGCGACTCTCCGTATCCTGGCTTCCAGATTCGTTGCGACTAAAACACCAAAGAACCACAATTTGACGCACTTATGAAAAAGGGAGGAAAATTACCGGCAAAATTTTCCAAAAACAGTTGCACGATTAAAAACTCGTCTTATCTTTGCACCCGCAATTGCGAGAATAGCTCAGTTGGTAGAGCACGACCTTGCCAAGGTCGGGGTCGCGGGTTCGAGTCCCGTTTCTCGCTCAAATCTTCCCGAATACAAAAAGTGTTCGGGATTTTTTTTGCCATAAACTTTATAATCCGAACACCTTTTGGGCGGGAAATAAAGATTGAGTATTGTATCAAGGAAATAAGAGGTCTATTTGTAATGACCTTTTGCAGAATATATGGTCACAACTTTATTATCATCATCGATTGAATAGATGATTCTGTTTTCGCCATCTATCGTTCTTGAATACTTTCCGGCTAAATCGTGTTTTAAAGCGTGAGGTTTACCAATGCCGGTGAGGGGATTAATTTGTAACTATTCTTGTAACTCTTCGTATATTTTCAATAGTCGATTTTTTCCTTTTTTACTTCCCCTTTTATTCCACCATTTTAAATCTCTATAAGCTGTAGGTAATATATCTATTTCATAGTTATTCTTCATATCCTATTAACTGTTTAAACGCATCTTTATTTACACGAATAGGCGTTTCTTTTTCCGCTTTTTTAATTTTTCGAACAAACTCGGGGCTATAAGGTGACTTTGTTTTATTGACATCAAAAGCAACTTCAACAGCTTTCAATAAGCTGCGAACCATTTTAGCCTCTTTCATATTTTTAGGGCGCACAATGTATGTTTCGTTGGTATTCATAAATATAATTTCAATGGTTCTCAATATTTATTCATCAAATATAATGCAAAAATACAACCATTAGTTGATATCGTGTGAAAAAGAAGCGATGCTTGAATTTTAATTGGTGTTATACTATTTGCTGCCAACAATTAAAATAACCGTTTAATTATGTTCAACAAAACAGACCCCACCACACTAATCAAAATCATCGTGGTGATGGGGATAAACACGCGGGTATTTTCGCGTTCGATGCGTATGTCGCCCGGTAAGCGACCAAACCATGAAAAGATATTGGGCTTAACATAGTAAAGTACGCCGATGAGGAGCAGCACCGCACCGGCCAGAATCAACCACTTTGCCGTCGGTTGATGCGCCATGTCTTATTTCTTTTGACGAAACAAAATGGTTTCACCTCCTTTGACAACGTCGCCAATCTTCACGTCCACTTCACTGTTGGGCGGTAAAAATACATCGAGGCGAGAGCCGAACTTGATGAAGCCGCTGTCGGCACCCTGCTGCACCTTCATGCCTTGCTTGGGGTACATGACGATTCTTCGCGCCACGGCTCCGGCAATTTGACGATAGAGTACCGGACCGACGGTATCGTTTTCAACCACCACCGAAGTGCGTTCGTTGAGCGTACTGGACTTGGGGTGCCAAGCCACCAGGTACTTTCCGGGGTGATACTTGGCGTATTTAATCTCTCCGGCAATGGGGTAGCGATTGACGTGTACGTTTAACGGCGACATAAAAATGGAAACCTGGAGTCGCTCTCCCTTAAAATACTCGTCTTCTTGGGTGTTTTCAATCACCACAACTTTGCCGTCTGCCGGAGCAATGACGTGGTTCTCGTTGGGCTGAATGTTACGCTTGGGGTTGCGGAAAAACTGCAACACCAAAATGTAAATAACCAAAGACACCAATAAAACCGATATGGTGATGGGGCGACTGTCTACGGTTAAATTTAGGACAACGTTAATGGCGGCCAGAGAAAAAAAGGTAGAGGCAAGGATTTTACGCCCTTCGGGATGGATGCGAATCATAGTTGGTTGTGATTAAAGGTAAATGATCGTGTAAAAAATGAACACGACCGGCATGGCAAATATAAAACTGTCTAGTCTATCAAACGCACCTCCGTGTCCGGGTAGAATATTACCGGAATCTTTCACCCCAGCTTTGCGTTTCATACGCGATTGAATCAAATCGCCCAAGGTGGCAGAACTACCTACCAATATCGCGGCCACTACACCATATACCCAGTTGTATCCTTCGTAGATAAAAGGGAAAACCAGTAACTGAATGAAGGCCGCCGAGAGAATTCCACCGGCAAAACCTTCCCATGTTTTCTTGGGCGACACCTTGGGTGCCAACAATGTTTTTCCAAATGTTCGTCCAAATACATAAGCGCCACTATCGTTGAGCCAGATAAGAATGAACACCATCAACACCACGTCATAGGACATAAAAAAACCGGCTTTCACGGCAAAAACAGACAGCACAAAGGGCTGCATCACGTATAGCACCCGCCAGGTCACCCTATCCAATACCATCGATACAACGTACAAAAGAACAATTGTGACGGCCAATAATTCAGGCGGAAAGGGCAGATATAAAGCCGCCCAGGTAAGCAACCACAACCCAACAAACCACCCCACATTGAGTCGCTTTAAGTCAGATAAGCGAACCACTTCCAATACGCACAAAAGACTAAAGAGCATAAATAAGGGCGCCGCAAAATCGGGAAAGAATTGCAGGCAAGCAACCACCAATGCGACATATAGCACACCAAATAAAGTGCGTTTCACAAGTTCACTCATGACATATAGGTGCTGGAAACGAAAGACTTAACGCTCCACATAGAGCAAATAGATTTCTTTGGTCGCAGTAATGGACCCCGGATCTTGCAAACCGCTTTTATTGGGGCCGTGAAGGGTGGTGATTTCCGAAGGCATATCTTTTCCGGAATAACGCTTCTGGATGCCTTGAAGCGCATCGCTTAGTCGCTCCACCAATTGGTCGGTAAATGCCAAAATTACAAATACATCCGGTAAATCTTTGAGCTTATTCCCTTTGGTGTGACGGGCATCTACCATGATACCTCCATTGTAAGCTACCAAATACTCACAGGTGGTGCAGAATAATTCTGCATCTGAACACCTCTCTGCAAAATCGCGAAAACCCGCTTTTGAAAGTAGTGAACGGAGGTTTTCATCCGGACTATAAACCTTATTCAGACCAGTTTCACCGGCAATATTCTGCAGGTTGACGATGGCAGCTTCAACATCTTCGCAAAACAAAAACTTCCCCCCCGACTGGGTGAAGTTTTCGGCAAAGGCCACGTCCAACATCTTTGGTTGTTTGGAAGCGAGTTCAGATTTGGAGGCGGGCTTATTGGGCGACGTTTCACCGTCGCCTCCCATGTTAAACATTTTTTTAAAAAAGCCCTTCACAAATCAGGTGTTGTTATTCCTTTTGTTTTTCGCTCTCGTTGGTTTTTTCGGCTTGCTCAACGGATTGAGCTTCATCTATGGATTTATTGTCATCTACAACAGCATCAACGTCGGCATCTTTCTTTGCCTCGGGAGCTGTTTCTTCTTCATTTTTGTCTTTATCCTTATCAAAAGGACGTTTGCCAAAAACCGCTTCTAAATCCGATTTAAAAATAACCTCTTTTTCCAGCAATAAATCGGCCAGCTCAGAAAGTTTTTCCTCATTGTTTGTTAACAATTCAACAGCCCTTTTGTACTGATTTTCAACCAACGACCTCACTTCTTCATCAATGGTCTGGGCCGTTTTTTCACTGTAGGGCTTGCTAAAACCATACTCATTTTGTCCCGAACTGTCGTAATAAGTGATGTTACCGATCTTTTCATTGAGTCCGTAAACGGTCACCATAGACGTCGCTTGCTTGGTCACTTTTTCTAAGTCACTCAAAGCACCGGTAGAAATTTTATTGAACGCCACTTGCTCAGCGGCTCTTCCACCCAAGGCGGCGCACATTTCGTCGAGCATCTGGTCCACATTGGTAATTTGGCGTTCTTCCGGCAAATACCAAGCGGCACCTAACGAACGTCCTCTGGGCACAATGGTCACTTTCACCAACGGCGCCGCGTGTTCCAGCATCCAGCTCACCGTGGCGTGACCAGCTTCGTGGAAAGCAATGACCTTTTTCTCTTCCGGCGTGATGAGCTTGCTCTTGCGTTCCAATCCGGCAACAATGCGATCTACCGCATCTAAGAAGTCTTGCTTATCAACCGCTTTTTTGTCTTCACGCGCAGCAATAAGCGCTGCTTCGTTGCACACATTGGCGATATCTGCCCCACTAAAACCAGGTGTTTGCTTGGCCAAAAACTTCACATCCATGCCCTCAGACAATTTGATTTTTTTGAGGTGGATATTGAAAATGGCTTCTCTTTCATTTAAATCCGGTAAGTCGATATAGATCAAGCGATCAAAGCGACCAGCACGGGTCAATGCTTTGTCGAGAATATCCGGACGGTTGGTCGCCGCGAGAATAATGACGTGCTCGTTGCTGTCAAAGCCATCCATCTCGGTCAGCAATTGGTTCAATGTATTTTCACGCTCATCGTTTCCACC
>PXCF01000088.1 GCA_003566715.1 Cryomorphaceae bacterium
ATGTCAACTTTGTTGTGTTCTACGCCAATGTTTTTGGTGATGTATCCGGCCTTTTCCAAAGCGTCGCGTTGAGCCAGGGTAGGGGAAATGCCGCGGTCAGAAACACGTGCCAGAAATTGCAATGCAAAATTGTCACGCCGATTGCTAATGTCGGGGTGTACGTGAAAATACTGAACGTATTTGATGTTTGTGCCTCTGGTGGCCAACCAGGCAGCTACACCTTCGGAAGTGTGGTGCGCATGGACTTCTTCTGCTCCGCTGCGCAATAGGTGCTTTCTCAGTCTCCAAACGGTGAGAAAGTCAATCAATGGCCAATTTTTTTTGATAAACGTAGCCCGCACACCGATGAAGTCTTCTCTAAATTCTCCGCTGCCAATGCATACCAAGGTTTCATTTTTGCCCACTTGCCTGGCGTGACGCAGCCGATCGAGCAGTACGGTTTGGATGCCGCCCACGTCGAGATCTTTCAGTACGTGCACAACCTTCTTCATGTGGCGGAGATGTTTTGGTAGTGTTTTTCCAAGGCCGCTTTAAACGCGCTGAAGGCGTAGCGCTTGACAGATTGACGACCGCTTTCTGCCAATGTCTTGCGCTGTTTCTCATCGACCAAACGTTCCAATGTATGGGCAATTGCGCTCGGTGTTTTTGGGGGAAACAACAAGGCGTTTTCTCCGTGAATCAGCACTTCGTTCATGCCTTCGACATTGCTTGCGATAACCGCTGCACCGCAGAGCATGCCTTCTAAGTGCACCATGCCTACGGGTTCCAAGTGCGAGGGGACAGCCAATACCTTGATGGTTCTGTAAAAATCGGCCATGCTGTGCATCATGCCGTGATGGTGAAAATGGACGTTGTTTGGCAGAGATTTGGCGCAAGAAATCAGAGCCTCGATTTCCGGTCCCGCCCCGGCCATCTGAAGAGAGATGGACAAGTCCGGGTGTTTTTTCGCCAAAATATCCACGCCATCAAGCAGGTCTCTCCAGCCTTTGTGTTTGGTGATGCGACCGGCAAATCCTATGGAAAAATCATCGCTTTCAACGGGAGATTTTGCTTGTATGGCCGGAGGATTGTGGAGCACAACGGTCTTGCTTTTGGGAAACCCGGTTTTGCGGGATAAGGCTCGGGCAACGGCGTGTGAACAGGCAATGACCAATTCGATTTTTTTTCTGCCCAGCACATATACAGGCCAGTTGAAAGGAAACGGGTTCATGATGTCGCCTTGTTCCTGAAAAATCAAGGTGATTTGTGGGTGTTTCCATTTGACATATAAGCCTATGGTTTGACTCTTGGGCAAATGACAGTGAAGAATCTCAATGTTTTCGTTTTTGATGATGGCGAGTATGTTTTTTGCCGCCAATGAGAAATTCCATTTTTTGTTGCTGTCAACAACCTTCACATGGGGGTGGTTGATGTCAATCATCTCTGGTGTTTTTCGCAGTGCCAAAACGTGCATGTGGTCGTCGCCGTTTTCCATCAAACGTTTGACCACTTGTTGGGCACCACCTAGCCAGAAGGTGTCAATCACATGTAAAATCTTACGATTGCTCATAGCGACATGCTTTTCACGTAGGTCTTTACAATGCTTTCCCATCGGTGGGTATTGACCAGTTTCTCATACACCTCCTCTCGTTTTTCCGAGCTTGGCGGATGTTGCATATACTGCATAATGGCTTCGGCGAAGGCTTCGGGAGATGGTTCGGACAAACTTCCAAGGGCGCTATTTTTGAGCAAGTCGGTGTTGCCGCTTACTGCTGTGGTAATCGTATATAGTCCATGAAATAAGGCTTCCAGCACACTGATGGACATGCCTTCGGCTTCGCTGGGGGCAATGATTACGTGGTGGTTGCGGTATAGCGCCGACATATTTTCTCTTGGTACCAAGCCGATGAAGTCGATGTTGTTTTCTGTCGGACGGATTCGCTTTTTTAAATCGGCTGCCAATGGCCCGTCACCGGCAATGGTCAGGTGAACATCTGCGTTTTGGCGGTTCAGAATTTTTACAGCCTCAATGAGGATATCCACGCGTTTTTGCTTGACCAGTCTGCCGGCAAACAGCAGCCGCAGCGTGCCGCCTCTGAAAGGAATGGGGTGTGCGTCCGGCGGTGCGTCACAGCCATTGGGAATAACCACCACCGGGGTTTTTATGGTAAATGCAGTGGCGTTTTTTCTCATGGTTTCAGACTGTACCCAGAGGACCTCGGCTTTGTTGATGATGCGTTTGATTGAAAAGTAGGTGAACACATGATAAACAAACATTTGTTGTGGGTAAAACCAAGGGATGTCGTGACCATGTGAAATTACCCCGTAGCGAAAGGGCAGTTGCGCGGCAACCCAACCACCCGGAATGGAAAAGTGCGCCATGCAAAAGTCAAAATCCGAAGGTTTAAAGCGTTTGCAGTACCGAAGAGCCTTGAACATCCAGTCAATTTTTTCTCGAAAACCGGATTGAAAGGGCTTTTTTCTTATTGATGCCAATCGGACGATGCTGAGGTTTTTTATGGGGGATTCTTGGAATAAAATGCTGTTGGGAGAAGCCGTTACCACCACGACTTTGTATCCGAGATTGGCCAAGTGTTCGGCATGTGCAGCGCTGATGGCGCCTGCGCCACCGCCAATCGGTGGGTATTCGTAATTGAGGATGAGGATGGCGGGCATTGGCCTACACGACTTTTTCGGTGATGTACATCGGCTTGTCTTGGTTCAGACGGTAGGTCCTACTCACGTATTCTGCCAAAATCCACATGAGGATAAACAACAAGCCAGTGAACATAAATAACACCACCACCAACCACTTGTAAAGCGGATAAATCTCGTCGTTGTACATGGTATCCCAAATGATGTAGGTCAAGAAAAACATCCCCGTACCTACGGAGAGGATGCCGAGTAAAAGTCCCAATTTAAGCGGGAGCATGGAAAAACTCAGCAGTCCGTCAAGCGCCAGTGAAAACATCTTTCTCATCGTGTATTTTGTCTCCCCTTGTAGGCGTTTGGGGCGTTCGTAGTCGATGAAGTGCTGACCAAAGCCTAGGTAGGCAATCATACCTCTTACGAAGGGCTCTCGGCGCGGCAAGTTGTTGAGGCAGTCCACCACCTGACGGTCAATCAGTCGGAAGTCGCCAACATTTTCCGGTATCTGCACTTTAGAAGAGGCGGTGAGAATGCGGTAATAGGTTTTGGCCGACATGCGTTTAAACCAGTTGTCACTACTGCGGTCGATTCGTTTGCCGTACACCACTTTGTTGCCGGCCATCCAAGCTTCGACAAAACGCGGTATCAGTTCTGGTGGATCTTGGAAATCGGCGTCCATGGTAATGACGGCATCTCCCTTGGCGTGTTCAAGTCCGGCGTAGATAGCGGCTTGGTGCCCGAAGTTTCTCGACAAACAAACCACGCGAATGTGTTTGTTTTTATCGGCCAGCTTGATTAAGATGGCCTTACTCTCATCTATAGAGCCATCGTCCACAAACACATATTCCACTGTAATGCCTTCGGGTATGTGTGTCGTCAACGCACTGTACAGCGAAGCGATGTTCTTAGCTTCGTTGTGGACGGGAATAACGATGGAAAGTGTTATGTTTTTCACGGTGTTGATATGCAGTGCAACAAATCTACAACATCAAAGGCATAGCAGAATTTTCGATTGTGTGATTTCTGTGGGGTATTCACGAAAGGTGATTTTGCTGCGAATGATTTTTATTGCTTGGCAAAAGTTTTAAGCCACGAATAACCACGAATCGTATTCGTGAAAATTAGTGGCTAAAAAAAATTGCGAAGCAATAAAACATGGCTCTCATCAGACAACCTCAACCCAATGCTTACTCGCTTTTCCCGTGCCATCCATAATTTGGTGGCGACAGGAGGTGCCCGGGGCGATGATGAGACTGTCTTTCGTAGATTTTCTGAGGAAAGGAAACAGCACCATCTCGCCGATGTCCATACTGGTGTTGTAGTGCTCCTTTTCGTAGCCAAAACTTCCCGCCATGCCGCAGCACCCGCTGGGAATGATGGTGGTTTTGTAACCGGCCGTTTGTAAAATTACTTTGGTGTGGCGCAGCGAGCTGAGGGCTTTTTGGTGACAGTGTCCGTGAATCAAGACCTCGCGTTCGTTGCCCGATCGGAAGTCGCTCTGTGAGAGTTGGCCGTTTTCTATTTCGCGACTGAGGAATTCGTCGATAAGCATGACGTGTGAACTTAGCGCTTGGGCCTTGTCTTTAAGATTATCGCTTACCAACCGGGGGTATTCGTCGCGGAAACTCAAGATGGCCGATGGTTCGATGCCCACCAAGGGCGTGTGTTCCTCCACGAGGTCGGCGAAAAGAGCCACGTTTTGGTCGGCGCGCTTGCGAGCACTCTCCAGCAGTCCCTTGGAAATCTGACTGCGGCCGCTGCTCGTGTGTTTTACCCACCGAGCTTCGTAACCCAAACGCCACAGCAGTGCAATCGCTGCTTTGCCAATGTTGGTGTCTTGGTAGTCGGTAAATTCGTCTAAGAATAGATAGAGCTTGCCCTTGGGTTGTGCGGGTTGATTGCGTTTGTGGCGGCGCAAATACCAGCGGTGAACCGGTGAGGCAAAGGTGGGTAAGGGACGTTTTGGCGCTATGCCCAAACTGTATTTGATCAGCTGACTCCCCCCGGGGAAGCGATTGATGCCGTTGACCAGCCAAGGGAAAAATCCGGCCGGTTTGCTGACCGCGTCGATGTGGCCAAGGGCGTAGTCGCGCAGCCGACGACGGTTGCTTTGGTAGTACTGGTATTGCCACTCGGCTTTCATGCCGGCCATGTCTACGTTGCTCGGACATTCGCGGGTGCAGCCTTTACAACTCAAACAAAGGTCAAGTACCTCCTTGAGCTCCGGGTGGTTGAAGGCATTGCCACGGGCATTGTCGCCGATGAACGATCGCAACGCATTGGCACGAGCGCGGGTGCTGTCTTTTTCGTTTCTCGTGGCCTGGTAGCTCGGACACATGGTGCCGCCGGATTCGGGGAGTTTGCGACAATCGCCGGAGCCATTGCACTTTTCCGCTGCGGACATAAAACCACCTTCGCCGTAGTCGAAAAAGGTTTCGATGCTGGTCAGCGGTTGCTCCGGATCTTCGCGCAGCTGGGTGTCCATGGGTGGCGCATCAACGATTTTTCCCGGATTAAAAATGCCTTGTGGGTCGAAGATGCGCTTGATATCGCGCAGTCGCTCGTAGTTTTTCTCCCCAATCATGATGGGGATGAACTCGGCGCGTACCCGACCATCGCCGTGTTCGCCGGACAGTGAGCCGTTGTATTTTTTTACCAGTCGGGCGGAAGCCTCACTGATTTGTCGAAACTGTTTCAAGTCCTCCGGATTGCGCAGGTCGAGAATGGGGCGGAGGTGGAGTTCTCCTGCACCGGCATGGGCGTAGTACACCGCTTGCTGCCCAAATCCGGCCATGAGGTTTTCAAATTCGCTGATGTAATTGGGTAAGTCTTCCAAGTCAACCGCCGTATCTTCGATGCAGGCCAGTGCCTTTTTTGGGCCGGGTAAATTGGCCAACAAGCCCAAACCCGCCGCACGCAACGCCCAAACTTTGGCACTTTCTTCGCCCTCGATGATGGGGTAGGCGTAGCCTTTGTTGGCGGATTGCAAGGTTTCGATCAGTTCATGAGTCGAAGCTTGAAGTTTGTTGGGGTCATCGTTGCGCAGCTCAATGGCCAATATCGCGGCCGGATCGCCCTGTACAAAGAATCTGTTGTCGCGCTGTTCGCGGTTTTCTTTGGTGCAGTCGAGAATGACCTTGTCCATCAACTCACATGCGTAGGGTTGGAAGCGCATGGCCAACTGTGTCGCTTCCATGCATTCGCGGATGGACGAAAAATGTGCGGCCACCACCAGTTGATGCGTGGGTGGCAATGGATCCAGTTGGAGGGTAATGGCCGTGGAAAATGCCAGAGTCCCCTCCGAACCGCAGAGCAGTTTGGCCAGATTCCAAGCTGTTCCAATGGCGTTAAAAGGCTGTTGCTGACAAAGGACATCTAGGGCATAGCCCGTATTTCTTCGGTGGATGCCGGGTTTTGGGTAATGCTCGGCAATCTCTTGGCGCGCCTGCTCTTCGCTTAGCAATTGTTGTACCGCCTGATCTTCCGGGTGGTTGGTATTGTCGGCAAACGTACGCACCTCGGCATTGGCAGTAACCGCACGAATCGATCGCACCTTATCGCGGGTGGTGCCATAGCGGATGGACGTGCTCCCACAGGAGTTATTGCCCGTCATTCCGCCCAGCATACTGCGATTGGCTGTGGAGGTATTGGGGCCAAAAAACCAGCCGTAGGGCCGAACGATATCGTTTAGTTCATCGCGAATCACCCCTGGCTGAACCGTGACGATGCCCTTTTCGCGGTCGAAGTCCAGCACCTTGGTCATGTAGCGCGATACGTCCACCACGATGCCTTTCCCCACGCATTGTCCGGCCAGCGACGTCCCGGCTGTACGTGGAATCAGCGGGATGTTATGTTCTCCCGCAAATTTTACCAGCGCAACGACATCCATCTCATCCTTGGGGTAGGCCACCGCATCCGGCAGTTCCTTATAAACCGAAGCATCCGTGGCGTACAGCGTCCGCGTGAGCGTATCGGTGTGGATGGAGCCTTTAAGGCCGTTTGCAAGCGTAGAGATGAGCTTTTGCATGAAACGAGATGTTTTTAGCAAATATAGATATGGGAGGCGTGTGGCCAATAGTTTTGGGTGGGAGGGTGGATGAGGGTGGAGAGTTTACGCTTATTTAGTTATGAGTTATGAGTTATGAGTGGGCGTTTTTGGGGCATTTGGCATTTGGTTCACTCATAGGCTTAGGATTTAGAATCGGCTCACCGACTAAACAACTCAACGTCTAAACGTTTTTTGGTTATGAGTGTTGAGTTATGAGTGGAATTGGGGTGGAGAGGGTTTGTTATTTTATTGGCGATGGGTTTTTTGTTTGGTGGTAAGGATGGCGGATTTTAGCATTCTAAGGATTTCTTGAGCTTGTGTAGATAAATGGTTAAATGATTTGTTTTCAATGTTTTTTGATCTCAATAGAAGCTCCAGCCAATACATGGTTTCATCGCATTCTTTTTGGGCGATGTAGAGTTTGTGAATGAAATCGGCATTGCTTTGGGCATTCTGTGCTTCCCGAATATTCGCGCCAATCGATGTGCCTGAACGTAGCATTTGCTTGCTCATGACATACTCTCTATGCTGCTTATTAATCATTTTCTATATTTCAATAACATCCAAGGCAAACGTAAATGACCGCTCTTTTAAGATACTTCTTTTTCCACTCATGTTGTTTTATTTTGCCATAAATATAATTAATATCTTACATAAAATTCAAATCAATCACTCAAAACCAACCCATCGGCCATGTACAGTCAATAATTGTTTCCACCCCATAGCCTTGACATTAACTCATCACTCAAAACTTTTCAAACATAAATCAACTCCCCTGTCACATGCTCATACCCCATTTCTTCCAATACTTGAATGTAGCGATCCAACTGCCGCTGGTGTCGGGGCATGGGGTCGCCGGTTTTGTAGTCGATGACGTAGGTGTGTCCGTTGGTGGTGGTGGCGATGAGGTCGGGACGAAGGATCTCGCCGCCGGGGAGGAGAATCGTTTGCTCGGGAAGGATGTCGGCGGCGTTTGCGCCTATGTCGGCGCAGAAGGGGTGTGCGATGACGCCGTCGATGGCGTTGCGGATGTCGGCGCGCTCGTCTTGCTTGATGCGCTTATTGCGAACCATTTCGTCGAGAACGGAATCTATCTTTTCGGGATCTAAGGCGATCAATTGCAGAGCGTCGTGGATGGTGTTTCCGCGCGCAATGGCGGGGAGGTCATTGATGCCCGGACTGTATTTGCGCCCCACTTGCAATACCGGACCCACGCCTTCGGTGTCGGTGTGACGGATGTGTCGCTCGGTGAAGGCTGAAGGTGCTTTTTTGTCGTCTACGCGGGGACTGCGCTCACCACGCGAAATCTCTACTTTATCTTCAAGCTTGGGAATATTGAATTTTTCGCAGAGAAACTCGTGGATGCTGTTGCTTTGATATGGTTTTTTGCTGATGATGAGCAAGCGCTGCGCGGCACGGGTAAAGGCCACGTAAAGCAGATTGAGGTTGTCGAACCGCTGCTCCTCTACGTATGATTCCACAGCGCTGACGTAGTTGGCCGGCATGGGACTTTTTTCGTCGAGCTTTTTGATGTCCACCTGCGCATAGTGCAAATCGGACGTGTCGTTTTTCAACCACATCTGCGGGGTGCGGGGCTGATACGGCCAGTTGGCAAAGGGAATGATCACCACAGGCCATTCCAGTCCCTTGGCTTTGTGAATGGTGGTTACGGTGATGGCATCTAGGTTCTCGGGAATCTCAATGCTGATGCTGTCGCGCCGACTATCGTTCCACCAGCGGAGGAATTCGTGCTCGTCGAGTGGACTCTCCTGTACGCGGGCGCGTATGGCTTCGATGAAGGCTTGTAGATAGACGTCCTCGCCGAGCTTCAAGTCGGTCATCTGCATAATGCGCATGCACTTTTCCACCAGGGGGAGCGGACGAAGCATGTCGAAATTGAGCAGGGGGAATAGGGCGTATAATTCGTCTTCGAAGGTGTCTTGGTTCAGTTGGATTTTGGCCTCCAACACGGGGTGGAGATCTTCATCTTGCAGGCGCTTGAGTTCGGCCAGTGCGTGGAGAATATCGAAGCGAGAACCTTTTTGTCCGGGATAAAGCAGGTAACTAAGGAGGGCGATGACCAGACGGATGTTTGGTTGGTTGTCGAGGATGAATGACTCGTTGGAGATCACGTTGAGGTGCGGTTGATTGCCTTGTTTGGCTGCCGATATCCACTCGGCCACGCGTTTGCTGTCTTTGGTATTGCGCACCAAAATGGTGATGTCGCTGAGGGTAAAGCCATCCGCAAGCGCATCGTTGATCATGTCGATGAGGCGCGTTTCTTCGATGTCTTCAAAGGTTTCATCTTTGGGGTAAAATTCGAGATTCACCCAGCCGTTGAAATCCTTATGGGCAGTTTTTGTGACTTCGGCATAGGCGCTGTCGGCCGGCGTTTTGGCCTCGCCTTTAAAAATAAATAGGTCGTGCACAAATTCTACAATGGCTTTTCCTGAGCGGTAGTTGACATCGAGCGTTTGTTTGTTGAGTCCGTAGCGTTCAACGGTTTTTTCGCCCGACAAGTGCGAAAAGCGATTGGGGTCTTGATCGCTGATGATGTTGAGAAAGAGCTCGGGATTGCTGCCTCTCCAGCGGTAGATGCTCTGCTTGGGGTCGCCCACCAGCATGGATCCGCCGTTGTTGGCCATGGCGTGCTGGGCCAAGGTCTTGAGGTTGTTCCACTGCATGTTGGAGGTGTCCTGAAATTCGTCGATGAAAAACCAGGTGTAACGGTCGCCCAGTCGCTCAAAAATATAGTCGGGTGTATCGCTGTCGGTTAGTTGATTGATCATGCTTTGAAACTCCCCGATGTTGATGAAGTTTTCCTCCTTTTGAATGCGCTTGTAGGCGTGGTGGAGGGTGCCCAATAGTGCCACGGCATCGAAGTGTTTTTCAATTTCTCTGAGTAGGTTGTAGTCGGCCAAGTTTTTTTCTAATGTAGCCGTCACTTGGTCGAAGGCTTGTGCAAATGCTTCCATTTCTCCTGCGCGGTCTGCGGCGTTTTTTTTGAGGAAGTTGCTTTCGCGGTTCTTGCGCAGTCGCGTACCAGGCAGTTCAAAATGTCTTTCTTTTATTTTTTTGAAAAAAGAGGGCAAGTCGTTGAAATACGAAATATCACCGTGCAGATGATTGACGTCGTTCAGCAGCGGTTCTGCATTTTCTCCCGCCTCTATCATCGTTTTTTCCAGTTTTTTTCGCAGATCACTGATGGATTTGCGCGTTTTATTGAAGTCCTCGAGGTCGTGTTCGCGCAACGCGTTGACGGCTTCGCGGTCGTTCTCGTGGTGCAGTTTTTTAACAATGGCTTCGAGTTGGCCAACGATGTTCCAGGACTTGTCGTTTCGGATTTGATTGCGCACAAAATTGCTCAGGTAGTTTTGCAGCACCTTATCCTCCTTTTCTCCGGCGTCTTCCAACAAGGCGTCCACCGTTTGCTTGGCGATGGTGTCGGCGTCCATCCGCAGACGGGCGCTGTTGTTGATGTTGAGTTCAAAGGAAAACGTTCGCAGCAATCGGTAGGTAAAGCGATCGATGGTGGAGATGCTCAGCGATGCCAGGTCGTGGATGATGGCGGTGATTACGCGCGAAGCCCTTCCTTGCAGCGTTGACGCATCGATTTCCAGTGCCGCCATTAAGCCAGGTGCCATGTCGTTTTCTTTTCCTTCTGCTAGTGCTCTCAATTTACTGAGGATGCGTTCGCGCATTTCTGCTGCGGCCTTATTGGTAAAGGTCAGCGCGAGGATGTTTCGATACGCATAAGCATTGTCGTCGGCCAAGCAAAGGGAAATAAACTCACGGGTGAGGGTGTAGGTTTTTCCTGTTCCTGCAGAGGCGTTGAAGATGGTAAGGGAGGCGTTTGGAAGCACGGGTTATTTTTTTGAGCTAAGATATGATTTAAATTAATGATGACTAATTAAGAATGAATAATTGAGGTGGATTTTGGTTTTGAGTTTTGAGTTATGAGTGGGCGTATATGCAAGCTTAGGCTATGGGTTTAAGAACGGCTAAACACCTAAACGACTCAACGCCTCAACAATAAATAATTGTAATCTATCACAATAATTTTGACTAAAAATTGTCATGCATTACAGTTAATCTGATTTACTTCTAAGTTCATTTAAATGACGTACATTTAATCTTTAATGGAAATTAGTTGTCAATTGAAATCTCTCAAAACATTATTCAAGTGGATTATCGGCTTGATGGCCTTGCCGACTGCGTATCTGCTAGCAGCGTTGCTGTTGTCGCTCATTACGGTCAATCGCTCCGGAGAGGTGGCGGGTGCGGAGCATTCGATTTATTTGAGCACCAATGGCGTGCATTTGTTTGTGGTGTTGCGCAAAAGCGATTGTGCTTCGGAATTGCTGGAGGGACTCAATCTCACAGTTGATGATCAATACCTGGCCTTTGGTTGGGGCGACGAAAACTTTTATCTCAACACACCCACATGGTCTGATCTGACGATAGGAAATGCGTTGAAAGCCCTGTTCTTAAAAAGTCCTACACTAGTCAACGTGACGCGATATAGACATTTGTCGGACAATTGGATTGAAGTGCCGGTCAGTAAAGAGCAATTCGCAGCAATGAATGATTATTTGCTCGGTTATTTCCAAACCGACGATAAAGGCCATAAAATTCATCTCATAGCGGATGGATATTCGATGCGCAACGATTTTTACCGTGCCAATGGCAATTATTCTATGTTAAAAACCTGCAACACTTGGGTGAATTCTGCATTTAAGAACAATGGATTGAAGGCTTGTGTTTGGACGCCGTTTGATTTTGGTCTGTTGTGGAAATACCGCTGAACGTGTAGGTAATTGGGTAGTCAATATCATTTACTGCAATCATTTTGTTGTTGTTGGATTTTGGTGTTAGTAAGGTATGTAGTACATTTGCAGCACGATTACAAATATTACTATATATGCATATGTCTTTAAAAGAAAAAAAGCTAAGTGAGCTGGAAAGGCTTCAAGAGTACGCATCTATGCTGTCACACAATCTGAAGACACCCATTACCGGCATTAAAATGATGGCGGAGGTGTTGAAAGACATGGAGGATCCAGAGGATATGCAGTCTGTAGCGGCAGATATTTACGACGCTACGGTTCGTTTACAAGCGTTTTATAGACAAATGGAGGAGGTATATAAAAATGTGTATTTACCGCCGGAGCCTCCGGAAAATATTTCAATTTCCAAGGAACTAGAAAAGGTGAAAATGCACTTGGTTGCCCAGATTGCCGATTCCCGAGCGGTGATTAACTCAGATTTTGCCGAAGGCGATACAATATTTTTTAGAACCTTGAGTTTGAACAGCATTCTGCTCAACTTACTTTCCAATGCCATCAAGTATGCCAAACCCGGTGTACAGCCAAAGATATTGGTGCAAACGACGCATTACACCAACGAGTATTTACTACTGCGTGTTTCCGATAATGGCATTGGTATCAATCTCACTAAATACGGGGATAAGGTCTTCGGTCTTTTTGAGAAGTTCACCGACCATCCCGATGCTACGGGAATGGGGTTATACATCACCAAAAATCAGGTGGAGTCGATGGGCGGTGATATTTGGTTGGAGTCTGAGCCGGGTGTTGGGTCTACATTTTTCTTGACCTTGCCTTTGCCCAAATAAAAATCACATTTTTTTGCTTTGCAAAATGTTTGTCGGCCAAGAATTACACGAATGGCCACGAATCACGGTGCCCTTTGATTGATGCGCTCTGTTCACCGCCAATTAACTGCGTGTGCAGAGTACATCTAACAACGAAAAACTCGAAAAAATGTGCTATGCGAATGAACCACACTCGATAACATTGTGTCAATTCGTTTTTTGTTTAGTCAGGCAAAGCCTTACTGCATTCGTGTAAATTCGTGCCTTAAACAAACAATTGCAAAGCAATTGAAAGCATTATAGTTGGCTTCAGCAATTAAAAAAAGAGGCCAGCTGGCCTCTTTTTTTGTCGATTACAAATTAAAATCCAAATTTACATTTAGCTTTCGCGCAATGAGGCGATTGAGCTTGCTCTTTAATTCGGGGATTTTAATCTCCTTTAATGCGTCGGTGGTAAAGGCCAGCATTAGAAGAGCCTGTGCTTCTTTTACGCCTATGCCTCGCTGACGAAGGTAAAACAAAGCGTCTTCGTCGAGTTGACCAATGGTGCAACCGTGCGAACACTTCACGTCGTCAGCGTAGATTTCCAGTTGAGGCTTAGTGTCGATCGAGGCCTTATCGCTGAGTAAGAGGTTGTTGTTTTCCTGAAACGCATTGGTCTTTACCGCGTGTGGATGTACGTGTATCTTCCCGTTGAAGACCCCACGCGAATTGTCGTCATAGATGCCTTTGTACAACTCGTTGCTGTAACAATTGGGCACCATATGGTTGACGATGGTGTGGTTGTCGACCAGCTGGCGTTTATCTAAAATCGACACGCCGTACAAATAGGCTTCCGCTCCGGCTTCCGTTAAGTCAAACTCGAGGTTGTTGCGGGTGATTTTTCCACCAAAAGAAAAGGTGTGAACCGTGACTTTACTGTCGCGCTCCTGCTTGATGGTGGTTGAGTCGATTAACGAAGCGTTGTCGTCGTCGTTCTGAATCTTGTGATAGGTGACCTGAGCTCCGGCATGGGCCATAACTTCTGTTACACTGTTGTTGACCGTTAGTTGCTTGCCCAGCGACTGATGACGTTCAACGATGCAGCACTCGGCATTTTTCCCTACCACAACCAAGTTGCGCGGTTGAATAAAGGTATTGTTGTCGGAGTCTGTCGTGAAATACAAAACCTCAATGGGGCGGTCAACCACCTTTCCGTCGGGAATGTTGATGAAGGCACCTTCTTTGGCAAACGATGTATTGAGTGCTGTAAGGCTTTCCTGGTTGCGGGCAATGGAGCCAGCGTACTTGTCAACCACATCTCGGTGATTTTCTAACGCAGCGCTGAATGTACAGATATCGTAATTCTGGTGGGTGGTTGAACTCAGCCAAGAGGCGAAAATGCCGTTGATGAATACGATTTTGTAGGTGTCTGATTCGCTGAGAAAAAATCGGCGGATATCGCTAAATTCCAGCGAGTCTTCACCGGGATGAAATACGTTGAAATCCTTGTTGAACAGCGGCTTGAGGTTGGTGTACTTCCACTCTTCGTCTTTGACGGTGGGAAAGCCCTTGACTTCAAAAACGTCGATGGCTTCACGGCGTTTTTGGTGAAAAGGTTGTTTTTTCTGACCGTTGAGTTGGTTTTCAAAAACGATAAAGGATGATAGTAACTTATCTTTAAACACGTCCATGACGTCAATATTTTTGGTGAATTACGCGGTAATTTCTTCTTTGATCCAGTCGTACCCTTTGCTCTCTAACTCTAGCGCTAGGGATTTGTCACCAGATTTTACAATCTTGCCGTTGAATAGTACGTGCACTTTATCGGGTATAATGTGATCAAGTAGACGCTGGTAGTGGGTGATAACCACAATGGCGTTGTCTTTAGAACGCAGTTTGTTGACCCCATTGGCGACGATGCGGAGAGCGTCGATGTCTAGGCCGGAGTCGGTTTCGTCGAGAATGGCCAGTTTGGGTTCAAGCATGGCCATCTGGAAAATCTCATTGCGCTTTTTCTCACCTCCGGAAAATCCTTCGTTGATGCTGCGACTCATAAAGCTCTTGTCCATTTCCAACATGGCCATTTTTTCGCGCATGGCTTTGAGCATGTCCTTGGCGGGCATGGCCTCTAATCCGCGACCTTTGCGCGATTCGTTGATGGCTGTCTTGAGGAAGTTGGTTACGCTCACTCCGGGGATTTCCACCGGATATTGGAAACTGAGGAACAATCCCATGTGGGCGCGCTCTTCGGGCGACAGGTCCATGATGTCTTCTCCGACAAATTCGATGCTGCCCTGGGAGATTTCGTAGTCTTCACGGCCGGCAATAACCGCGCTCAAGGTGCTTTTTCCAGAGCCGTTGGGGCCCATGATGGCGTGAACCTCGCCGGGTTTCACCTCCAAATCAATACCTTTTAATATATCGGTGCCGTCGATGCTGGCGTGCAGATTTTTGATCTTTAACATGATGAGTGATTTATCTGAAATTGTTTTATAAATTTATTTAATGTGTCTTTTTTAGAAAGTTCGAGAGCAAAGTTTGCGACCTGATAGGTTTCGGGGAAAAAGCGTAGTTTACGCGGAGTAAATGAGCATTTTTCAGATGAGTCCTATGGCCTTTGGCAGGGCAGGCATAGCGCAGTTATCGGACTTTATAAAAAGTGACAACATTAACCTACGCTGCCTTCTAAGCTGACCTCCAATAACTTCTGTGCTTCTACGGCAAATTCCATCGGAAGTTGGTTCAGTACGTCTTTACAGTAACCATTCACAATCAAGGCGATGGCTTCTTCGGTAGGAATCCCGCGTTGGTTGCAATAAAACAGTTGGTCTTCACCTATTTTTGACGTGGTGGCCTCGTGTTCCACCTTGGCCGATTTGTTTTTAATTTCGATGTAGGGGAAGGTGTGACTACCACAGGCATTGCCCATGAGCAGGGAATCGCACTCGGAGAAGTTACGTGCGTTTTGGGCACGCGGTCCAATTTTAACCAAACCTCGGTAGGAGCCTTCGGAATTTCCTGCGCAAATACCTTTGGATATGATGGTGGATTTGGTGTTTCTCCCCAAATGTATCATTTTCGTGCCCGTGTCGGCTTGCTGGTAGTTGTTGGTAACGGCCACCGAGTAAAACTCGCCAATGGAGTTATCGCCTTTGAGGATACACGAAGGGTATTTCCATGTCACGGCCGAACCGGTCTCTACCTGCGTCCAAGAGATTTTGGCATTGCGTTCGCAGATGCCGCGCTTGGTTACAAAGTTGAAAACGCCGCCCTTGCCTTCTTTATTGCCAGGATACCAGTTTTGTACGGTGGAGTACTTGATTTCGGCATCGTCTAAAGCAACGAGTTCTACCACCGCTGCGTGGAGCTGGTTTTCATCTCTCATCGGCGCAGTACAGCCTTCAAGGTAACTGACGTAACTGCCTTCATCGGCGATGAGCAGGGTGCGCTCAAACTGTCCGGTACCCGCTTCGTTGATGCGGAAATAGGTGCTGAGCTCCATCGGACATTTAACGCCCTTGGGGATGTAACAAAAAGATCCGTCGGTAAATACGGCGGAGTTGAGCGCGGCAAAGAAGTTATCTCCCTTGGGAACAACTGTGCCGATGTATTTTTTCACTAATTCTGGATATTCTTTGACGGCATCGCTGATGGCGCAAAAGATGATGCCCATCTCGGCCAGTTTTTCGCGGAAGGTGGTTTTAACCGATACACTGTCAACCACTACATCAACGGCTACCCCTGTCAGGCGCTTTTGCTCGTCCAAAGAAATGCCAAGTTTTTCAAAGGTTTTCAACAGCTCAGGGTCAACCTCGTCTAAGCTATCAAGTGACTTTTTCTTCTTTGGGGCAGAATAGTATGATATGTCTTGGTAATCGGGCTTCTGATACTTTACATGTGCCCAATTGGGCTCCTCCATCTTTTGCCATTGGCGGAAGGCATCAAGTCGCCATTCCAGCATCCACTCAGGCTCCTCCTTTTTTGCGGAGATAAAACGAATGATGTCTTCGTTCAAACCCTTAGGCGCTTTATCTGAGTCTATTTTGGTGTAAAACCCGTATTTGTAGTCCGAGTTTGTTACTTTTTCTAAAATATCCATCTTCCTTAGTTTTAGGAGATTAGTAATCGTTTAAACGGCGAAGCTTTCACCGCAGCCACAGGTTCTTGAGGCATTGGGATTATTGAATGAAAACCCTTTGCCGTTTAATCCACCGGCGTATTCCAACGTGGTACCGGCCAAATAGAGCAAGCTCCTTTTTTCAACGGCAATAGTGACGCCATTGTCGCTAAAGAGTTTGTCTTCCGGCTCGGGTTTGGCCACAAAGTCCATTTTATAAGAAAGTCCAGAACAACCGCCGCTGGTGACACAAACTCTTATGCACGATTCTTCACCCATGCCTTCTTCTTCAAGCAGATTGGTGATTTTTTTGCGTGCCGTATCGCTGACCTGTATCATTTTTATTTGGATTAATTCTACATTGCAAAAATACAAAACATGACGAATTGGACAAATGTTTTTATCTTGTCAAGTAAACTTAAATGTCAAGAAACGGTATTTAATTGGTGATAGATTATATGTTTGTTTTTTAGTGTTTTATGTCGAAATTATTTATGTGACGATACACACACATCAAAAAAAACAAATACCTTATCTTAGACAAAAATTTTTTTATGAATTTAAGAAGACAAATTTACGTCGTAACGACCGTCTTATCGGTCATTCTTTTGGGAAGGTGTCAGTCAGGACAAACAGTTGATAATGTTACAGATAATAATGGTGTTCGTAGTGAATATGCCGAGGGGATGAACTTAGCTGCGAAGTACTGTGAAGCATGTCACGCCAGGGGCGGCGGAAGCATACGTGTGGCGCCGCCATTACACGCTATACGCAATCACTATTTAGAAGCTTTTCCGGAGGAGGGAGACTTTATATATGCTATGGTGGACTTTGTTCGTCACCCAACTAGAGAAAAGTCGGTCATGCCCGGCGCGGTGGAGAAGTTTGGCCTGATGTCGGCGCTGAGTTACAGCGAAGATAAAATTGAGGCCATTGCGAAGTATTTATATCACGTTGATGAGTCGGATGGAGAAGAAAAGGGCAAAGGAAAACACCAGCGCAAGCAAAAGCACAACGGTCAGCAGCCAAGTGAGGAGATTGTCGCCTTTGCCATGCAGACAAAAAAAGCACTCGGGCAGCGGCTCATGCAAGCGATCGAACAAGATGGGGCTGCCGGTGCAGTGGACTTTTGTCACATCGAGGCCATCCCCATTACCGATAGCATGTCGATACAACTCGGCGTAAGCGTTCGTCGGGTGAGTGATAAACCGCGTAACCCAGATAATGCGGCAACAGAAGAGGAGCGTAAGATTCTCCAACATATGCATCGTCAGATGGAACGCCGTGGTGAAGCCTTTGCTTATTCAGATAAAGAACTGGGTCGACATTACATCCCCATTACCACCAATGCCATGTGTTTGCAGTGCCATGGAAAACCTGATGAGCATATCAATGCGCAAACATTTGATGTCATCAACGCACGTTATCCTAATGATCTTGCAATTGGATACGATGTAGATCAGATCCGAGGCATGTTTGTCGTTGAAGAGTAGTTTGAATATGTTTGATTGATGATTTTGGTCTAAGCGATGGTTTAATCATGGCGTTTCGCAATTTCAAGTACCAATCACTACCTTTGTAAAATGATTCGCCATTGCAAATCCATATTGCTTTTTCTTGTCTTCGGCTCGATGCTGTCGGGTTGTGGATTGTTTAAGCCTTGCGATTGCCCTTCATTTTCACAACAAGCCGATGATACAGAACTTAGAAGCGTTAAAGCCTTTTCTTCCGGACAATACATTGTCGCTGTTACAGCCTTTGATGAACAAGTATCCGCTCTCGATTAAAGTTGTTAAGCCACGCAAGCGCAAATTGGGTGATTACAGAAGGGCTATTCCTCCAAGTCATATTCACCAAATTACGGTCAATAACAATCTGGATTCGGTGCAGTTTCTCATTACCTTGGTGCACGAGTTGGCACATTTGCATGCCTTTGAAACTTACGGCTACCGGATAAAGCCTCACGGAAGAGAGTGGAAACACACTTATGTTTCTATGCTCAAGCCATTCATTCCCTTCGTGCCGACCGAAAAGCAAGTAGAGTTAGTCAACCAGATACAAAAGCCTAGAGCTACCACCACATCGGTGGATTTTGAAGAACGCATTGCAGAACAGGAAAGAGCCGGTGGCGTTAAATTGAAATCCTTGCCTTTAGGAGTCGAGTTTACCACCCATCACGGCATGCGCATGCAAAGTATTCGTCCTTTGCGTACGTACATATTGTGCAAAGACCTCAACAGTAAACGGCTATATCGGGTTCATGGAATGGCAGTGGTTAAGCCTTTGTGATGCGGTGTTTGTAAAAATAGTAGTGTGTATGGTCAGCACAAGACCCCCTACATCAATTCTACATTCTAAATTCTACATTTTACATTTCATAAACCATATCTTTGCGGCATATAGTTATTAAACATGCACACAAACATTCCCTTTTCAGGAAACGTCAAAGTAGGTATTTTAGGCGGAGGACAGCTCGGTAAAATGATCATCGATGAAGTAATGCGCTACGATATTCACGTAGGCGTATTGGATCCTTCATCCAATCCACCGGCTGCAGCCTATGCGCACGAATGTGTTAAGGGTGATTTCCGCAATTACGACGATGTAATTGCTTTTGCCAAGGATTACGATGTACTGACCATCGAAATTGAAGATGTCAATACCGAAGCTTTGCGCAAATTGCAGTCGGAAGGTAAAAAGATTTTCCCCCAGCCGGAGGTTGTCGATATTTTTCGCGATAAATGTGTGCAAAAGGACTTTTATAACAAGAACAACATCGCCACTTCGGCGTATCAAAACCACGACGGTAAACCGGAGTCGCCCAGAGGGTTTCCCTTCGTTTGGAAAGCAGCCACCGGTGGTTACGACGGAAAAGGGGTGTCGGTGATTAAGTCGCGGGCAGACTACGACCAATTACCGGATGTGCCCTGCGTGATTGAGCAGTTGGTGGACATCGACCGCGAGATTGGGGTAGTGGTTCATCGCAACGTTTCCGGTAAGGTTGTGGCCTTTCCTCCGGTGGAAATGGAGTTTCACCCCGAGGCCAATCTGGTCGAGCTGGTGTTTATGCCAGCGAATATTTCTCAAGCTTTGATGGATCAATCGGTTGAGCTGGCCTGTTCGGTAGCGCGAGCCACGGGCATTGTCGGCACATTGGCCGTTGAGTTGTTTATGACCAAAAGTGGTGAACTACTGGTCAATGAATGCGCCCCGCGCGTACACAACAGTGGTCACTTGAGCATCGAGGCTTGTTTTACCTCGCAGTTTGAACAGCACATGCGCGCCATACTTGATTTGCCCCTTGGTGACACCACGGCCATTTTGCCCGCAGCCATGGGTAATGTGTTGGGAGATGCCGGTTCTTCAGGGGCTGTAGCCTATACCGGTGCGGAAGACATGTTGCAAGCAAGTGGATTGTACCTGCATTTGTACGGAAAAACCGAAACCCGTCCGTACCGAAAAATGGGCCACATTACCTGCATCAACAAAGATGTGGAGGTTGCCCGCGAAACGGTTCGTAACTTTAGAAAATCTTTTAAAATACACGCAAAATGATTGGAATCATCATGGGGTCACAAAGCGACCTCTCCGTAATGGAAGACGCAGCAAACGCTCTGAGCGAGCTTGGTATTGCCTACGAAATTGACGTAGTTTCTGCCCATCGTACCCCAGAAAAAATGGTGCAATACGCCCGAGATGCCCACAAGCGCGGCATTAAAGTTATCATTGCCGGTGCAGGAGGTGCAGCGCATCTTCCGGGAATGGTTGCCTCGATTACCCCATTACCCGTTATTGGCGTGCCCATCAAGTCGAGCAACTCCATCGACGGTTGGGATTCTGTCTTGTCTATTTTGCAAATGCCCTCGGGTGTGCCGGTGGCAACCGTCGCCTTAAATGGCGCTAAAAACGCGGGCATACTCGCGGCACAAATGGTGTCTCACTCCGATGCCGACCGTTTGGAAACCATGATTAGATATAAGGAAAATCTCAAGCTAAAAGTGCAGCAGATGTCGGACGCGGTCAAACGCAAAGAAGGATAGCGCGTTACAGCCGATGGTATGATTAACGTGAGTAAAAGGAATGCGGGTTACGTGGTGGGTACGGTAGCGGTGCTGACCAATGTTGCATTGTTTTTTCTCAAAGTATGGGCGGGAATTGTCTCTGGTTCACTTGCCTTAAAAGCCGATGCTTGGCATACCCTCACAGATTCGGTCACCTCGTTGATTGTTATTGTGGCCAATAAACTCTCGCTGAAAAAGCCAGACAAGGAGCATCCCTTTGGACATGGTAGATGGGAGCAAATCGCGGCCTTGGTCATTGCCTTTCTCTTAGCGGCCATTGCCTACGACTTCATTAAAGAAGCCTATGCGCGGTATATAGCGGAGCAAACTGCCGATTTTGGCGCCATCGCCATTGTGGTGACGGTCGTATCTATTGTGGTCAATGAGCTTTTGGCACAATACGCCTTTCGCATCGGCAAAAAGTTTGACAACACCAGCATTAAAGCCGATGCCTGGCATCATCGCACCGATGCGTTGTCGTCGGCTTTGGTATTGATAGGCATTTTTGTATCCGGTTGGTTTTGGTGGATAGATGCTCTCATGGCCTTAGTCATTTCGGCCTTATTGCTGTACGCAACCTACAAAATTGCCAAAGAGGCCGTGTTTAAAATCCTGGGAGAAAAACCAAGTCAGGAATTAATCGACCAGATTAAAGTCAAGGTGCGCACTTTACATCACGATGACCTGCACCCCCATCATTTTCTGATACATAACTACGGCACCCACATGGAAATGACTCTCCATATCCGCGTCGATGGCAGCATGTCAATCAAAGACGGACACGACATTGCCGATAAAGTAGAGAATTGCCTTAAAGAGGAGTTTGGGATTTCAGCAACGGTGCATGTGGATCCGCTTTAGGGGTGCGTATTAAGTAAAGAGCGGTGAGTGAGACACGCCAACAGATTAGGCATCCCCAATGGTTGGCAAATGCATTTTTACGACCATATTGTTCGTGACCCAGAGGCCATTAATCGAATGTCAAATTACATTAATCAAACATTGAAAATTGGAAAAACGATAAGTTTTATGGTGAATAAGCTTTTTTAAAAAGTATTGCGAAGACGAACTTATGTGGCAATATTTCAAAATAATGAGACTATTGAGGTGCATCTATTTCAAAAACAGATTTCGTCGATAAAGAAAAAATATTTATTGTTTTTCAATAAATATATATTGTTTTGTTATATATTTGCCACCGAATAATAAAACAGTATTGTTATGACAACTAAAAATTCAAAACTCAAAATAGCCTATTGGTTGGTATGGATAACCGGATACGGCTCATTTTTTCTCGGTGGATTGTTTCTGCTGATAGCCATTCATTTTTCTATTGCGCCCCATCATTATGATTCGATGCAATTGTCGTCAACCATGTTTTCGATAGAAATTGCCGATGGGTCAGTGCAGACGTCGGGCAAATTATCGGAAGCGCCTCTGTGGCAAGTGTGGATGGTCTTTCTTCAGGGGTTGGTGATTTTTACGGTGATTGGACTGATGTGTATTTACGGTATGAAAATCATTCAGTCGGTTCGTAATGGTAGGGTGTTTAATACAGACAATCCCAAGTGGTTTCAGCGCATCGGTTTGGGTTTTCTGATTTTAACCGCCTTGACTTTTGCTGATGTTACCGTGTCTGGAAACGTTCATCAACTGGAATTGGATTTAAAAATGGGCTATCTTTTAGCTGCTTTGTTTGCTTACATACTCGCCGAAATTTTCCAAGAAGGCAATCGTTTGGAGGAAGAATCAAAATTGACTGTGTGATGCCTATTATCGTAAA
>PXCF01000079.1 GCA_003566715.1 Cryomorphaceae bacterium
AATAACGGCACCATTCATTGTAAGTCGGGTATGGTGGGTTCTGATAAATTATTCGCGCAAATAGCGCCTACCAATGCCGAATTAAACGGTATATTTATATACGATGTACTTATAAACAACCCTGAGTGGCATCACTTTATGTCGCCCATCGTATCTTCATTAGGAAACATACAGTTTATTGATCCATCAAACAACCAGTCAAGCGCATTTGCTCTCAATTACACTGGCCCCACGGCCAATGTATATCGCTGGAACGCAGGCGATGCTCAAATCAATGCAGGATGGGCACTTACTTCAGGCTCTACTGCCGACTTTAGTGCTGAGCCCTACACCATTTTCTTTCCTCAATCGGTGTTGCCTTTGATTATGCGTGTTGAGGGCACAGCATTGTTGGAAGATCCAAATGTCGATCAACAAAAGTCGGCAGATAATGGAGCGGGCGTTTCTTCTTCCCCAGGTTTTGGTGCTCCGGGTTGGAGAGATGCTAATGTGAATGGCTGGAATTTTTATGGCAATCCGTATTTGAGCTTTATAAGCAGTCAGCGCACAGTTGCAAATTTTGGCACAAACATGACCTCTGTAAGTCATCCAGTATATACATATCAACCCTTCAGGAATAGTAGTACTAATGTTGCCAATAATTATCACACGTTTAACGGCACCACCGGTGACGAACAGGCAAACAATATTCCACCATTTCAAGCCTTTTTTATGCAGCATGTAAATTCAGGTGGTGGAACCTCTGCGGGAAATAATAATGGCCCAAAATTCGGCAAGCGTTCCCGACTGTCTCAAAACCCCACGGCAGGCAGTTTTGTCCAGTTTCGCACAACATCAGCTGCGAAAACCAAGTTGGCGCTGGATCTATATCACCAAACCCCCAATCCGGAGGCCACATTGTATCTCGACCTTCGCGATGACATGCAGCAGGTAGAACGCAATATCTATAAAGATGCGGTGTTTAATGGTGATGTACACAAGATGTTTGGCATCTATTTCGATTCGTCGTGTTATGTAATCAAGTGTGCGCCAAACCACCTCGATTCCTTACATCAAAAAGTGGCGATGGTTTATCGCAATCACGGAGCCGGCTTCAGTATCGCCAATCACCCCGATTTCAATACCGATTACGAGAGTTTTTTATACGACAGATACGCCAATACCATGCATAACCTTTCGCAGGGTGCGTATTCTTTTGTCAATGACACCACCCAGCAAGATTATCGCTTTGACTGGTTCTTGGCGCCACGAAACCTGGGAATCTTTCGTGTCTTTGAGCAGGCGGCTCCTTCCTGGGTGTGGTGGTCGGTTGTTGACAATACCGTGGCATTGTTCACCGAAAGTAAGCGTCAAGAAGAAGAGGGCCGAGTAGTGGTCTTTGACCTCAACGGCAAAAAGATGTTTGAACAAACAGGCGTGATTCACCAGATGCGTTTACCCGCTCAAAGCAGCGGCAAACAAGCCATTGTGGTCATTAACCGAGAGAAAGCCATCAAGATTCAGTTTCCTTAATAAATAAAAATCTATTCATTTACATAATGAAAACAGCAATTTACAAGCTATTTTTACCCATACAAAGCAAGAGCGCCATATTGTTTATTTTGGTTTTCAGCTCAATGCTTGTCAACGCACAGCCGCTAAACCCGGCCACTCCTGTTCCTTTAGACGGAGGCTTAATAGCATTGCTTGCAGCAGGGGCGGTTTATGGTGCGAAAAAGAAAAATGACATCGCTTAGCGTTTTGTTATAAGGGTGATTTTGGACCCATTTTAGGAATAGAGTTAGGGCTTTTAATTTTGTTTTTTTGGTTTTTATGACGTTTATTTTAATCGAATTTTCACGGGTGATTTTTACGAGTTAAAATACTTAACTAAACCAAAAAACCTGACCAAATATCACACCTGTCTATCTAAGTCTATAAAATTAACGGTTATTGAGTATGTAATGTCTATTGTTTTGTTGCATGATGATGCTGTATTTTTGTTGCGTATTTAAGATTTAATCTACTACCATTAAATCTAAAATAAAACTATGATTGCTCTACTAATTCAAATTTTAAGCGAATGCTTTAAGATGCTGATCCGCCATTTTTGGTCTTCTGTTGTCTATTTGTTTGCTTATCTCTCTACTTTATATATAAAAGGCACCTTGCTCCTTGGTTTAAAAAGACCATTGGTAAAGATCCGTCGTTCTCTTTTGGAAGTATATCAACCTGCGTTGGGTGTCAATACCCTTATTTCTATCAACAAGCGCAAAAGAACGCCAGGTCAGGTTAATAAAGTTTTCATTTCAACATTTAAGCCTACAGAGAATATCATTCGTAAAAAGCGTTTGCTTAAGGATATATCAATGATTTCATGTAGTAGAGTGAGCGCAGGGAAGAGGAGTTCGTTAACATCCTCCTTGACCCTGCCATCTCTGTATTTTCCAATGTTATCAACACCAAAAGCAATGGCTCAGGGTTGACGTACTTGGTTTGAAAATAAATAGTAGTAGAAGCGCAGGGGAGGGATGTGAGTTTTTTTTATGTAGTAGTAGTTGAGTCTCCATCCCGACCCTGCAACTACTTCTCCCCTGAGGTAATGATGATTGATCTTTTCCTCAAGGCAAACATACAAAGCATTTAAACAAGATAACTGGTTAATCCTTATTTATTTAGCTAAGACATTTTCCGATTACAAGAAAGTACCCCCAAGAAGGTGAATACAGTCACTCGCTTGGGGTTATTTTTTTAAAAAAAATCACACGAAAATGGGATCCGAAAACTATTCAACGGAAATAAAATCTGCATATGCCTCTCTTACCTCGTTGAGAATGCCATAGATGTCGTCCAATGACTCCGCCGTGACCAAGCGCGTGCGGAAGGGTTTGAAATGGTCAAGGCCCTTGAAGTAGTTTGTATAATGACGGCGCGTTTCGAAAATCCCCAAGCGCTCGCCTTTCCAGTCCACTGCCATGGTGATGTGACGACGAGCAGCGTTGATGCGTTCTTCTAAGCTGGGGGGCGCTAAGTGCTCTCCGGTGGCCATGTAGTGTTTGATTTCCCGAAAAATCCAGGGGTAACCAATACTCGCACGACCAATCATAATGCCATCTACGCCATAGCGCTGACGCATCTCTACGGCCTTTTCCGGACTATCAACATCACCGTTGCCAAATACCGGAATGTGCATACGGGGATTGTTTTTGACCTCAGAAATTAAGGTCCAATCGGCCTCGCCCTTGTACATTTGTTTGCGTGTACGGCCGTGAATAGAGATGGCTTTGATGCCTACGTCTTGCAAGCGTTCGGCTACTTCTACGATGTATTTGGTATTGTCGTCCCAGCCCAAGCGGGTTTTTACAGTCACCGGTTTGCCGGTACTCTTCACAATCTCGGCCGTCATTTTTACCATCTTGGGGATGTCCTGCAAGATACCTGCACCGGCTCCTTTACAGGCCACATTTTTTACCGGGCATCCATAGTTGATGTCAATGATATCGGGATTGGCCTCCTCGGTGATTTGCGTTGCCTGACGCATGCTCTCTATCTCGTTGCCGAAGATTTGTATGCCAATGGGGCGCTCGTATTCGAATATGTCGAGCTTCTGCCGACTTTTGGCCGCATCGCGAATCAAGCCTTCGGAAGAAATAAATTCCGTGTACATCAAATCCGCGCCCGCTTCTTTGCAAAGTGCGCGAAACGGTGGGTCACTCACATCTTCCATGGGTGCAAGCAGCAGAGGGAATACCCCTACGGCAACATCGCCGATTTTTACCTCATTGTTCATCAGTCTCAAATATGTGGCAAAGGTAAGTGATTTTCTTTTAGGTCAG
The DNA here is from genome assembly GCA_003566715.1 of Cryomorphaceae bacterium. Lineage (GTDB taxonomy): Bacteria > Bacteroidota > Bacteroidia > Flavobacteriales > Schleiferiaceae > CSBr16-58. Next base: position 3,816 of record PXCF01000079.1, read on the forward strand.
CCGTTTGTAGATTGAAGTTGGTTGCTCGAAGCGTTAGTGTTAGACCCGCACTTTAATATTGGTCATGACGCCAAAAACAACTCAACATTCAACAAAGCTCTGAGCCTCTGCGCGTGCGAAGCGCCATTGAGCGTTTCAGCACATCTGTGCGCGCTTCGTCACCTCACCACATCAAGTTTATGCGTGGTATAATAACGATCGTTGAATACGACGTTGAGAATGAGCCGCTGGGTTGCTAAGTGCCCAGGTAAGTCAATGCGTAGCGTTTCGTCTGGTCGTAATCTTTGGTTGCCTTCAACAATCATTCGGCCTTGTAAATCGGTGATGAAATAGTGCGCTTTTGCCTGATCCGGAATTTTTGCGGTTATATCGACGTAATCATTGGCCGGATTGGGATATACATTTACCGAAAATTCGTGCGCGCCGTGTATTTTTTGCACGGAAGAAGTCTGATCTTTCACCAAATAAACTTTGAACAAGGTGTTATCTGCGGAGGTCGTATTCGTTTGGTTCTGACTAAAGGGATTTCTAGAAACAGCATGAATGCCCCCGAAAACGTGTCCCAATACTATGGTATCGGTTTGAATATCATTTAGCAAGACAATTTTTGACCAATGGTGAGGCAGATCTTTATTGAAAATAAACTCAGAGCTGGCGCCTTGTAATTCCGGCATTTTATCCGGTAGCGCATATTCCTCAAATCGTCCGTCGGGAAAGCGACTGAGCAAACTAATGGTCCGCACAAAAGGTACAGCGTTGTCTTGAATCAATTGACCGTTTGCATCGGGGTAGTACTGACTGATTCCGCCAAAGAAAAGGGCGTGATTAACGCCTTCTGCAGAGTCGTACATCGCCACTTTTGCCCCGTGATAATGACTGAGATATTGATTAAAATTGGTGTGAGGTACGTAGCCGGAGTCGTTGATATCTACCGGATAAAGAAATGGCAGATCGGCTTGTGGTTGAAACACACCTGCAGATATGGTGTACCCAAAGTCGCCCCCGGGAAGTTTTTGGGGCAATAAGTTGTAATCTCTTCTGCGAAGGTGAACGGGGTCGGTGTTGGTGGTGTAGTTGCTAATGCTCAGCTGACTACCATTGTTGTTGATGTTGAAACGCCGCACTTGATTGGTGTACGTTTGGGTGTAAGACGGGTTACCCATAGGGTTATAACGACCATCAAATCTATGCCCTCCTACGACCATAAAGACGTTGTTGATTTTTCCCATTTGCCCTCCTGTAATGGCAAAGTCTTGGTGAGTAATCTGTTTAAAATATGAAGATATAGGATTTCCGTTGATGACTGCATCGATCAAACCCGATACCTGAATTGAGGTGAGGTTTGGAAACGTTATATGATTGTTTGCAGTAACTGAGTAGGCATAACCTCCCAGGAAGTATAGTGTATCTTCATCTTGGTAGAAATTCATATTCGTTGACTGCAACTGCTCACTGATTGAGGTAGGTAGACTATTTATGCTTGCTGTCCACACAGAATCGGTTTGGGGATCTACCACGTAAATATCGGTGTTGTTTGCTGTTTGTGGAAAGGCATTAAATGGTTGCCGAGCGTGTAACCCATCCTTTCGTCCACCAATAAACATCCACTTTCCACTGTGTTGTGCTACGGAATAGGAATGTAAACCAGGTAAGTTTGGTATGGTTACAGGCTCTACGTGAACGGCATACGGAAAGTTGGTTTGCGCGAAAAGTCCAAGGGGCATCAGTAATAATATGATTAACTGCTTCATACGGTTGTGTTTATTAGCGTAAGTTTTTGATGATTCAAAAGTAA
>PXCF01000153.1 GCA_003566715.1 Cryomorphaceae bacterium
AAAAATGGTTACCACACGGGAAAAGCCCAAGCCCCTGATAAATGGTTTGACAATCCCCTGTCCCATTTCTGCACCGTACACACCGGGCACATCGCGCAATTGCCCCATCACACCCGACGGATGACTTTTTTGTTCAATTCCTCGAAGAGAAAGCGACTGCACATTGTAGGGCGTCTTATTTGCCAAACCCGTTTGCCAGTCGTAAACCAACGTTTCTTGAAGGTTTTCCACCGACGTCAATGAAATTGTATCGGCAGTTTGTCCGCTTACCTCCACCAAAAAAATAGTCAAGAGCACTAAAAACCTATTCATCACCCAAATATTAATTTTTTGCAAATGTAAAATATATTATTAGGTTAGTCTAATTTTTTTAGAAAAAATAAAAAAACAACAATCAATCACGCCCTCCGAACCAAAGCGTGTAATCCTTGTTTATGAATAAAATGATATTGATATGGCAACGAAAACCACAACCAAAAAAAAGAAAACCATCGACATTCGTGAAGCTTACATAACCTTCGTGCTTCTAGAAGGCAAAAAGCCAAAAAGTGTGTTCGCTTTCTGTCACGAAAACGGCATTGACGAAAGTGCGTTTTACGAAAAGTACACCTCCTTTGAACATATTGAAGAAGACGTATGGCGTCACTTGGTAGAAGGCACCATCGATATGTTGCAAAATTCCGAGGGATTCGACGGCTATACAGCACGCGAAAAAATCCTCGGTTTCTACTTTACTTTTTTTCAAGAAGCACTGAACAAACGAAGCTTCATACGCTACAGCTGCCCTACCGACATGAAGGGCTGGCGACTACCCAATCTACCCATGAAGGCGACCAAGGAGTCGTTTAATGATTTTGCCGAAAATGTATTGGCACTAGGTGTGGAAAGTGGCGAAATTGCCAATCGTGATAAGGTCAACAACTACTACAAGGACCTGATGTGGATGCAATTTCAATTTCTGATTCAATTCTGGATCAGAGACAATTCACAAGGGTTTGAAAAAACCGATGCCGCCATCGAAAAATCCGTCAATGTGTGGTTTGATTTAATCGAGCGTGGCGCTTTAGAATCAGCCATTGATTTTGGACGGTTTATGTTGCAACAGATGAAGGGCTAAGGCTATGACCTTGACTATGACTATGACAAGTGCTAGTTCATAAAGTGAAAAAGGTCAGTTGTCATGGAGACAAATAGTTTATTAATGGCCTGATATATATTAGGCAAAAGCAATAAATGTGAAAGAGCAAAACAACATTCCAACCAGTAAGATTCAACGTGCCACGCGGTTTGTGAAAACCGGAGGCAAAGTAGGCGGCAATTATCTTAAGTATTACTCCAAGAAAATCATCAAAGGTGAAGACGACCGAGAGGGCTTAAATCGCGACAATGCTGATGACATTTACGAAAGCTTAAGTGAACTCAAGGGCAGCGCCCTTAAAGTTGCGCAGATGCTGAGTATGGATAAAGGCATTCTCCCTCAAGCCTACTCCGAAAAATTTCAAATGGCGCAGTACAGTGCCCCACCCCTCTCCTTTCCGTTGGTGGTGCGTACGTTTAAGCGTTACTTCGAGCAAGCTCCAGAGGAACTCTATGATTCATTCAACAAATCAAGTACCCATGCTGCATCCATCGGACAGGTGCACGAGGCTCAGCTCGACGGCAAGAAACTCGCTGTGAAGATACAGTACCCCGGCGTGGCCAATAGCATCGAAAGCGACTTGAAAATCATCAAGCCTTTTGTATTGCGCATGTTTGATTTAAACAGCGAAGAACTCAACCACTACTTGATTGAAGTTAAAAGCCGACTGCTAGAGGAAACCGATTACGAATTGGAAATGCAGCGTTCATTGGAAATCAGCTCAGCATGTAAAGATATCGAAGGCGTGGTCTTCCCCAACTACTACCCCGATCTCAGTAGTGAACGTATATTGACCATGGATTGGCTGGACGGCAAACACCTCGACGAGTTCTTAGCCACCAACCCATCACAAGAAACCAAAAACCTTCTCGGACAGCGCCTCTGGGATTTTTACGATTATCAAATCCATAAGCTGCGTCAAGTTCACGCCGACCCGCACCCCGGCAACTTTTTATTCCGTCAAGACGGTACCTTAGGCGTTATTGACTTTGGCTGCGTCAAGGTCATACCCGAGGAATTTTACAATACCTACTTCCAATTGCTTCGTCCGGATGTAATGAAAGACCGCGTAAAGTTTGAACGCTTGCTTGAGGAGCTTAGTTTTCTCCTAGAAAAAGACAACCCCAAGTTGCGTCAGTATCTATTTGATGTATTTGCCGAAATGATTTCGCTGCTTGGCCGCCCGTTCCACAGTGCAACTTTCGACTTCAGTAACGAAGCATTTTTCGGTGACATCTACGGATTGAGCGAAAAGTACAGCAAAGACAAAACCTTGAAGAACGCCGGTGGCGCCCGTGGCCCCCGCGACGGCATCTATCTCAACCGCACGTATTTTGGCCTATACAGCATCCTCAATCGTTTACAGGCCAACATCAAAACGCATAGTTACGGGAATTTAATGGCGACATCCACCTCATAAACCACGGATATAACCATAATTTGGTTGTATCTTATGGTTGTTTGTGACGCGTAGTTTATGATTTAATTGGATTTTTTTAAGTGATTATCCATAAAGTTGAACGTAAAAAAAAAAGCCTCAAGGAATTTCCTTAAGGCTTTTTTTGTTGGCGGTCCGGACGAGACTCGAACTCGCGACCCCATGCGTGACAGGCATGTATTCTAACCAACTGAACTACCGGACCATAAATTGTGTCTGAGCGTTTCATCTAAAGGTTAAACGCTCTCCCTCATTTGGGGCTGCAAATATATTGCGAATTTTCATTTGCCAAAACATTTTTTTACATCATTGAGAAATTTTTTGTCGCTTCACCAACATGCGCTGCAAAACCTTTAGATAATCAGTCTGAATATCAGCCTCAACCAAGTCAATACCGTACTTTAAGCAATGGGAAAAAAAGTTTTTACGAAAGCGCTCGGCGTGTTTTTTATACGCGACCTCTACTTCGGTAGGCGACAACTTGATCTCTCCCTCGCCTTCCATACCGATGACGCGCAACGGCATGTTACCAACATCAAACAATTCCTCCGTTTGGGTGTCTTTGGTCTGATACAGTACCAAGTCGTGATTGTTGTAGGCAATGTGCTGAAAGGCGTCGAACAGGGCCTCCTCTTCTTCCATATCGGCGCAGTAGAAATCGGAGAATACGATAATGAGCGAACGCTTGGATTGGGTTTCTGCTACGCGGTGTAGGCCGTCTGCTAAGCGGGCTTGCGGACGAACATTCACCGATTTCTCCAACCAGTTCTCCATTTCTTTCATAAGAAAACGATGGTGTGATCGGGTGCTCGACATATTGCTTTCAAAATGGGTATCTTCGTCAAATAAACTCAAGCCAATGGCGTCACGCTGCTTGAGAAACAGCTGCATCAACATGGCGGATGAGAGCAATGAAAACTGCAACTTATTGGGTCTTGCAGGAGAAACAGTGTCCTTCGGCGGATAGAACATTGACCCGCTGGTGTCGATGAGAAAACGACACTTGAGGTTGGTTTCCTCTTCGTAGCGTTTGGTGTATAGGCGATCGGTTTTGGCAAACAACTTCCAGTCGATGTGTCGCGTACTCTCTCCCGGATTGTACATTTTGTGTTCGGAAAACTCCACGGAAAAGCCGTGATAGGGGCTCTTATGAAGCCCCGACACAAAGCCATCCATCATTTGACGCGACAACCATTCTAAGCTCCCAAAGGCATATTCTTCCGGTAATGTGTACATAAAAACAAAAGTATAAAAAAAGCGCTGCCGTAGGTATACAGCAACGCTTTAATAACAATATGTTATGAACGCTCTGATGACTTACATCAAAGCATTGAGTTTTTCTGCTAATGCAGGTTTGGGGACAACCCCTACTTGCTTGTCAACCACCTCTCCGTTTTTGAAAAACAAAAGGGTAGGTATATTGCGGATGCCATATTTCGCTGCAACTTCGTTGTTGGCGTCAACATCTACTTTTCCTACGACGGCCTTACCGTCAAAGTCGTTGGACAATTCTTCTACGATGGGGCCTACCATGCGGCAAGGGCCACACCATGCCGCCCAGAAGTCTACCAATACTGGTTTATCGCTGTTGATGACAAGCTCATCGAAGTTTTGATCGGTCAATTCTACTGCCATAATATTTTCGTTGATTAGTAAATTAGTTGTGCAAAGATACACACATATAATACAATAAAAGCAATCGTATGGTTTAATCGGTGAGTTGGGAGCGGGGTTTGCTTATCTGGTAAATGATTAAAGTGAATGCATTTCTTTCGCGCGCCACAAATTACCTTTGCCAACTTATGAACGACTTAGCAGAATTCACCCTTCCCGGCGGGATTAGGGTAGCGCATTTGAGAACACAAACACCCATTGCGCATTGCGGCCTCCATATTTTATGTGGATCTCGAGACGAACGCGAGGAAGAGCAAGGACTGGCGCACTTTGTTGAACACATGCTCTTCAAAGGCACTATCCGCCGCAAGCCTTATCACATTTTATCGCGTCTTGACAGCGTGGGCGGTGAAATCAATGCCTACACCTCTAAAGAAGACACTTGTATTTACGCCTCATTTCTGCAATCATACTACCCCAGAGCCATCGAACTTATTTTCGACATTGCTTTTAATTCTACCTTTCCGGAAAGAGAAATGAAAAAAGAGTGCGATGTCATCTTGGAAGAAATTGCATCTTACAAAGACAATCCCGCCGAGCAAATCTTTGACGACTTTGAGGAAATGATCTTTGCCGGTCACCCGATAGGCCGAAACAGTCTGGGCACACCAGAAAGCGTCCTTGGCTTTGAACGCGGCAACCTCACACAATTCGTACAACGAGAATATCGTCCAGAAGAAATGGTCTTCGTTTCCGTGGGCAACATCAGTGCTAGGCGCTTAGAAAAAACATTACGCAAAGTACTACCCGTATTTACCAATCAACCATCGACACCTCCAAGAACGTCGGTTGATGCATATAAACCATCGACGGTTGCCTACGATGATCACAGTCACCAAACCCACATCATCATCGGGAATCGTGCGTACGATGCCCACCACAATTACAGCATTGCCTTTTCCCTTCTCAACAACCTCCTCGGTGGACCGGGGCTAAACAATCGCCTCAATCTTAACATCCGAGAAAAACACGGATTTGCTTATCACCTCGAGAGCTATTACAACGCTTACTCCGACTGCGGACTATTCGGCATCTACATTGGCACCGACAGAAAGCATATCGACCAAAGCATTCGCTTAATCGAACGTGAGCTCAAAATACTTCGCGACAAAAAACTCGGCACTCTGCAACTCCATCGGGCAAAAAAACAATGGATTGGTCAGCAACATCTGCAGCAAGACAGTCACCTTAATAAGATGCTTAATATGGGACGCGCCATGTTGCTCAATTTACCGAGAGAGAACTGGAGTGAAATGGAGTCGCGCCTCCAAGCCGTCACTGCGGAGACCATCCTGGAAGTGGCCAATGAGGTATTTGATCCAAAATCGTTAAGCCGTTTGATGTATTTGGAAAAAGAGGATGCGTAGCGGTCATTAGCCATGTAACCGACGTCACCGTCGTAGGCAACGCCAGCATCAGAACTTTGCAGCACATAAATAATGCCTGTCTATTGATATCAATAGCTGCGGTAAGGTTAGCACAAGACTAAACCATACCCTGGAAATTTTTAGTTCAGCCATTCTGAATTTATGTACAAGCTCATAATAAAATGATACTGCAAATGTCTTTCAAAAACATACTCTCCAATATTTTCCCGATTGCCGACTGGCTCCCCAAGTACAATAAATCCTACCTGAGCGGAGATTTATCGGCAGGATTGACCGTTGGCGTGATGCTTATCCCTCAAGGTATGGCTTACGCGATGTTGGCTGGCCTCCCCCCAATTCACGGTTTGTATGCCGTAACCATTCCTCTATTGGTGTATGCCTTTATGGGCACTTCTCGACAACTGGCCGTAGGCCCGGTAGCGATGGTATCTCTACTGGCCGCAGCGGGAATTGGTGCACTGGAACCACAATCCACCGGCGACTATCTCACTTATGCCTTCACCCTGGCCTTTCTCGTTGGTATCATCCAACTGGGGATGGGACTATTACGCATGGGGTTTGTGGTCAACTTTCTTTCCCATCCTGTACTGAGTGGGTTTACTTCTGCAGCAGCCATCATTATAGGACTCAGTCAGATCAAGCACTTATTCAAAATAGAACTTCCACGCAGCGAACACGCCCATGAAATCATCTGGGCATTGGTGCACAACATAAAAGACATCCACTGGATTACCTTTGCTTTAGGGGCTGTAGGGATTGTCATCATCAAGTACGGCAAAAAAATCCACAAGCGCTTTCCCGCACCACTTGCCGCGGTGATATTTGGTATTTTAGCGGTTACCTTTTTCAACCTCGACGAAAGCGGCGTGGTGGTTTTAGGCAGCGTACCTTCCGGACTTCCCGGCTTGTCGATGCCAAGTTTTGAAGGACATGCTTGGGCGCAACTTTTCCCCGTAGCGTTGGCCATTTCTTTGGTAGGTTTTGCCGAGAGTTTTGCCGTAGCTAAGGCCATACAGCAGCGACACAAAGACTACGAATTGCGACCAAACCAGGAATTAATCGCTTTGGGAGGGGCCAATATAGGCGCCGCATTTTTCCAAGGCTACCCGGTTACCGGTGGGTTTTCTCGCACCGCCGTCAACGATCAAGCAGGCGCAAAGACCACCCTGGCCTCCATCATTTCGGCTGCTTTAATTGTATTGACCCTATTATTTCTCACAGGATTGTTTGTGAACCTACCGAGTGCCATACTCGCAGCCGTTGTATTGGTGGCCGTTTCCGGTCTGATTGACTTCAAAGAGCCAGTGGCATTGTGGAAAAAAGACCGCTCTGACTTCGCCATGCTATTGGCAACGTTTTTAGCTACGCTAACATTGGGCATTGAAGCGGGTATTATTGCAGGCATGGTCTTGTCGCTCGTTGCCGTGATATACCGAGCGTCCCGTCCGCACATGGCGCGCTTGGGAAGAATTCCCGGCTCCAATATTTTTCGCAACATCGATCGATTTGACGAACTAGAAATGGCTAAAGACACCTTGATTGTGCGCATAGATGGAGCGTTGTACTTTGCCAATACCACCTTCATTCGCAACAGCATTGAATCGTGGTTACAAAACACAACGAGCACCAATCGTTTGGTATTGGACTTAAGTTCTGTACCGCATATCGACAGTTCGGCTGCGCACGCCCTACACGAATGGATTGACGAGTGGCAAAAATCCGGGATGGTCGTCTCCTTAAGCGGAACACACGGTCCCGTTCGCGATATTCTCCAAAAGTGGCGCATCATTCAGCAAGTAGGAGAAAGTCAATGTTACTTATCGTTGAGTGAAGCAGTCGATGGTGTGCAAGATGCGGAGCACTTATCTTATGCGCTAGAGGCACGTATATAGTTGGTTTATTAACATCCTTTGTCTTTAATATTCTGTTTTAAAATGAAAGCATGGTTGATGGTCGGTGGGTTACTGGCCTTTTCATTGACAAGTACTGCTCAAAGCAGGCCCGGTGCGTGGTTAATGTACTGGGGCACACACCCTGTGGGCAAGCATTGGGAAGTGTACAGTGAGTGGCAGATGCGGCAAAAAGAAATGGCTGCCAATCACGAACAACTGTTACTAAGAGCCGGAGTGGGCAGGAAGCTCAACAAACACCTTTCTTTAGGATCTGGTTACGGATCCATTTCTTACTACAACAGCAGCAATGATTTGGTAAGGCCAGACGCCATGGAGCACCGCTGGTGGGGACAGATGGTTCACCAAAGACGAGACAAGTCAAATATTTTGGAACACCGCATACGTACCGAGCACCGCTGGCACGAAAATGTGCCGGATTGGCGTTGGCGATATCGAATTATGTGGATACATCCCATACACGTATTTAACGACGACAATGATGCGCTCGTTGTGCACCTATCTAATGAACTATTTGTGCATCGAGGGGCGTCTTGGTTTGACCGCAACCGCATATTTGCTGCCATTGGTTACCACTGCAATACCCATTGCGAGATTCAGGCCGGATATCTTGTGCAGCAAGCATATCAACAGACAATGGGCAACTATCTACAACTGGGATTTTGGATTCACTAAAAAAGCATCAGTCTGTGTGCGTATGAAAGAGAGATAAGGTTTGTTATGACAAATATTTTAACTCAACTAACATCTGTCTTTAAAATTCGTTTTTTTTACTTAGTTTTGTAGAGTTAAAGAACCATCAAGTGCTTTATTGCGCGGAAGTGCCTATATAAAAGGTGATTCTGTACCAAATATTGATTAAAACCATCGTAAATCACAAGCGAACATGAAGAAATATACATTGGCGTCTTTTGTTATATTGGGTATTTTAACCTCTTTATCATCTTGTAACAAGCGCGTTGACTGTTTGTGCACGGCTACCCCCGTTGAACCTAGAGAAGGCTTAGACATTACGGAGTTTTACGTTACTTTTCCGGATGGTGGAGACTGTGACGATGCCAGCGGTCCCTTTTATCATGAAGTTGGATTCCAAAGAGAAGAACCCTACATGGCAACATGTGTGGAAATCCCTCAAGAATTGATGAATCCTGATGAATTAAATGGTGGAGAAGATCCTGGCGGAGAATAGTCATGCTTTTAAGAATCTTTCGCACTTTACTGATAAGTGTCTTTTTCCTCTACGGGATACTCTATATCCGGGATTTAGAAGTCCTTTTTTTTCGCTCATCCCCACTTGATCTCAGGTGGTCCATTTGGATAATACGCCTCATTCTATCCCTATCATTTATTTGGCTTTTATTAGATTGGCTTGGTGCACTACATGCCAGGAGATTCAGATTGTTATCCTGGGTTTTCGCCACGCTAATAATTGTGCTCTATGTTTCTCTAAGCTTTAACGACCAACTAATCATGAGAGGCAAACTCTTACCGGTTTGGCTCATTGCATTGCCCTTAGTGGTTTTATCAATAGCCTTATTACTGCCTCACCATCCGCTTCGATGGCGAGCACCCCGTTGGGTGAGCATTTTCCTATCCACCTTGGCGTTGTGTTTACCGTTTGTATTAAGTCCGCCAGACTTGTGGCCAGGCATTCACGCCAAAGACAGTGACATGAACAAGCGCAGTTTCTACCAGTGGCTAGAAACACAATTCAGTGAGGAAGACATCAATAAACCCAATCAACTCATCGCGTTTTACAGTCCATCGTGTAAATTTTGTCGTTACACCGCCTATAAAGTGGATGGGTTAATTAGGAGAGTTGATTTACCGGTTACCGTTGTTTTCCCGGGCAAATTTGACGACGCCACTCCTTACTTCACCCAAAAAGATTTAACGATACTACCGGCAAAATCGATGCCCCCCTCGGAGCTTTTTGACATCACGAACCGCAGAGTTCCATTGGTTGTACAGCTTTCTTTCGGAGAAATAACTGGCGTTTATCGTTACAGCGAATTTGATGATAAACGAATCAAACAATCAACGCAATAAAACAAGACAATATCGCGTAGTATATTAGTATTTTTGCACTATTGGCAATAACACCGAACAATGAATAAGGAACGTTCAACCCATACCTTTGACTCCGGCAACATCATAATTTTTGCATGGAAATGGCGCACGCCATTATTAACTGTATCACTGGTAGCCGCCATAGTTGCGGTCATATTTTCTTCACCGTATTTCATCAAACCTCGATTCAAATCGACGGTCATTGTTTTCCCAACAACCACCTACTCGGTATCTAAAGCTCTTTTACCACAAACCAGCGCCACCAAAACGCAAGATGTACTTGAGTTTGGGGAAGAACAACAAGCCGATCAACTTTTGCAAATTTTAAAATCAGACGAAATACGGTCGCGTATCATTGATGAATATGATTTAATGAACCATTACAACATCAAAGAATCTCACCCTTACCGTGTCACCCAGCTACATAAAAAATACAACAACAACATCAGTTTTCGGCGAACGGAATACATGTCTATAGAGATAAAAGTTCTCGATACGTCTGCAGATACAGCTGCGATGATTGCCAACGATATTGCAGTTTTATTAGACGAAGTTAAACATCGCATACAGCAGGAACGCGCTCAAAAAGCACTTAAAATCGTTGAAAACGAATATAACCAAATGCGTGAAGAGCTCAAAGACATGGAAAAATTCCTCACAGAACTCAGGTACAAGGGCGTACATGATTATGAGCGGCAAGCGGGCGCACTTACTGAACAGTTGGGGCGTTCAATCATCCAAACAGGCTCCAAGAGTGATAAGACACGTGACATCCAGAACAAGTTAGACACCTTAGCCAAATATGGTGGCCTATACGTTTCGCTTAGAGATGAAGCCAGTTTGCTGCAGGAGGAATTTGTAAAAGTTAAAAACAAATTGGCACAAGCACGGGTAGATGTCAGCGAGCAACTGCCTACAGTATTTACTGTTAACGAAGCCTTTCCTGCCGAAAGAAAGACCTACCCAAAGCGCAGCTTAATCGTTGCCGTAAGCTTCTTTTCTGCCTTGCTGTTCACCCTTATCGTAATCATCGTTGTTGAGACCATTAGAAAGCGTATGTAATCAACTTCTATGCTAAACGAAGCATCACATAACGCCTCAATGGGAAATCGCTTGATTCACTTACTTCCGTCCAGCAAAGACAAACAGCAACGTCTGATAGTGAGCATCGGGTTTGTATTCGTTGCTGCACTGGCTGTTTTCATCAGTCAAGAATGGTACTGGGGTTTGTTAATTCCCTTCGGAATGGCGCTTATAGCCAGCATCGTTTTAGCGATGGATTACGTGTTGTGGTTTATTGTATTGGCCACCCCTCTGTCCATCAATTATGAATTCACAGATTTAGGATCAACCCTCAACCTGCCCACAGAGCCATTCATGGTGGCATTGACCGCACTTTTCTTTATACGCTTGGCCTATTACGGACGCTTTTTTCCAAAACTGGTAAAACACCCGCTTTCTATCATTCTCATTGCCCACTTGGTATGGATGCTTTGCACGGCCATAACCAGCGAATTACTTGTAGTTTCACTCAAATACTTTGTATCTCGACTCTGGTTTATCGTGGTTTTTTTCTATTTGATGAGTTTGTTGTTTAAGAATCAAAAAAATCATCAACCATACTTTTTGTTGTACCTGATTCCAATGGCAGCGGTTGTCATATATACCGTTATCCATCACGGTCAATATGGATTCACCAAACGCAGTGGGACTTGGGTTATGCAGCCTTTCTTCAAAGAACACACGGCTTATGGTGCTGTTTTAGCCATGTATTTCACCGTAGCATGGGGTATGTTTTTTCGTTATAACTACAGACCTTTGGTTAAAATTGTACTTTTGGTAATTTCCATTATCATCAGTGTTGGCTTGTATTTTTCTTATACCCGAGCTGCCTGGCTAAGTGTCATGATTATGCTTGGGATTTCTGCGTTTCTTTACTTAGGTTGGGGATTCAAAAGATTTATACAACTGATAACAATGGCTATAGTAATCATTGGATTAGGCTGGGGTCAAATCGACAACTATCTTGGGTCAACAAAAGCGGAATCGTCGGATGATGTCACAGAACACTTATCATCCGTGGCTAACGTTTCAACCGATGCGTCTAATACTGAGCGGCTCAATCGCTGGAAATCGGCTTGGCGCATGTTTCAAGAAAGACCTCTCACCGGCTTTGGACCAGGCACCTATATGTTTTTGTATGCGCCTTACCAAAATCCACACGAGAAAACCATTATATCAACCAACCGAGGTGATGTTGGAAACGCCCACAGCGAATACATTGGACCACTGGCCGATTCGGGGTTGCCGGCGGCCCTCATCGTCTTTACCTTGGTGTTAGCTACCTTTTACTACGGTTTTAAACTGAGCTTACAACTCCCCACCCAGGAACTGAGAACTACCGCCAGTATTGCGTTCTTAGCTTTGGTGACCTATTGGTTTCACGGTTTGGTAAACAACTTTTTAGATATTGATAAAACTGGACTACCCGTTTTTGGGTTCACCGCTCTTCTGGCCACTTTAGACGTGTGTTTTATGAAAAAAGATCGCTATCAAAACACACCGTAAACACTATGTCCCTTTACGTAGGTTTGCTGCACTTCTGCTTGACGAAGTTCTTGTTCACTACACCCCATTAAATCTTCATTGAAAACCACGAAATCTGCTTGTTTACCAGGCTCTAAAGACCCATAACGATCATCGGCAAATTGAGCGTAAGCCGCCCAAATGGTCATTCCCATTAATGTATGTTGACGTGACAGGGCATTGTTCATTTGAAAGCCATCTTCTGGAACCCCATCTTCATTTTTCCGTATCACAGCGGAATAAAATGTACCAAGGGGATCTACAGGTTCAATGGGAAAATCAGTACCCAACGCCACCATTCCCGCAGCTTTTCGCAGGTCTTCATAGCGATACGCATCTTCCAGTCTTCTTGCGCCTAAACGGTTAGCCGCCCATAGCATATCAGAGGTTGCGTGCGTTGGCTGCACCGAAGGAATGATGCCGGTGGCAGAAAACTTTGGAATGTCATCGCTATTAACAATCTGGGCGTGCTCTATTCGCCAACGATGTGTTAAGTCATCTGCCCACAATCGCTGATAAATGTCCAGCATCACTCTATTGGCGCTATCGCCAATAGCATGGGTACACAATTGCATACCGGCTTCTTTTACTCTGGAAGACGCTTGGTATAGTGCTTCCGGTGTTTTTAACAAAAACCCATGACTCTCAGGCAAATCACTGTAAGGCTTAATTAAGCAAGCACCCCTGCTCCCCAGAGCACCATCGGCGTAGAATTTGAAGGCATTAAATTCCATGCCTTTGGTTATCCAACCTCCACTGGCCAATGCTTTTTCAAAAGTCAATGAATCACTGCCCGCCAGAACCTGCATGTTTATATCGAGAATATCATTGGCGTAAAGACTGTCCATAAACTGTATTTCATCCCAAGACAAACCCATTTCCGACAAACCGGTTAATCCAAGTGAAAAACACTTGCGCTGCGCTGATCTTACGCCATCCCCCATGTCGTCTAAAGATTTACCAGGCCATTTAACCAAATCCATTGCGTTGTCAATAAGCACCCCGGTACAAACACCATTAAGCGTAACAACTTCGCCTCCTTCTACTTGCGTGCCTGATGTAATGCCGTTGCGCTCAAGCACAATATCGTTGACCAACATCGCATGACCGTCAATTCTTCTGAGGAGCACGGGGGTTTCCGGAAATAATTTATTGAGCAATACATTGTCGGGCATTTCCGCTGCTTCCCAAAGATTTTGATCCCAGCCCATTCCCCTAATCACGCTGTAATTTCTATCCAGTTGAAAGTCGCTAACTTTAACCACCATATCGTACGCAGACGAACTTCTTCTTAGATCTACTTCTTGGTATGATCTGGCCAAAGCCAAAAAGTGCGCGTGCGCATCTATAAAACCCGGGTATACGAAATTGCCCTTTAAATCTCTTTCGTGCTGCGGTGCGTATTTTTTTCTCAATCTATGCTCAGGCCCCAATTCAACAATGAGCCCATCCTTTACAACCATTGCATCGGCAACGCCAAAAGACGAATCTACCATATAAAAAACTGCATTGTAAAAAATTGTGTCTATGTTCTCTTTAGGTCTGCAAGAGGTTATAAAAAGTGCGGCAATAAAAATGAAAAAACGAAAAAGGCTCATTGGTGATTATTTTTTTACAAAAGTAGTGGTCTTGCAACACAAACCAAATGTATATTTGATGTGTTAAAAGAAAAAGGTAAAGCTGTATCCTACTAAATTCAGCAAAATCTTGAATTCTTTTTACAGATATGTTCAAAGCCGTGGGCTTTTGTAATATTAGATTAACAAATAAAAATTAATTATTATGCCAGATGACAAAATCTTAAAAGCACTTAAACCCAAAAATTGGAACGAAATTAAAACCAACGACTCTTGGGCCATCTTTAAAATCATGTCTGAATTCGTCAACGGTTACGAAATTATGAGCCGCATTGGACCATGTGTTTCCATTTTTGGTTCTGCACGTACGCCGGAAAACCACCAATACTACAAACTTGGCGTAGAGATTGCCGAACGTTTGACACAAAAGGGATACGGCATCATCACCGGAGGTGGCCCCGGAATCATGGAAGCCGGTAATCGAGGCGCCAGCAATACCGGAGGCATTTCGGTGGGATTAAACATTGAGTTGCCATTTGAGCAAAACTCAAATCCATACATCGATCAAGATAAAAATTTGCAGTTTGATTATTTCTTTGTACGCAAAGTTGTCTTTGTAAAATACTCCCAAGGGTTTATTGTTATGCCGGGAGGTCTTGGCACTTTAGACGAACTTTTTGAGGCACTTACACTCATACAAACCGATAAGATTGGGCGCTTCCCCATCGTCCTGGTATGTCGCGAATATTGGGAAGGCTTAATTCAATGGTTGAAAGACGTGGTATTAAAAGAAAAGAACATCGATGCCGAAGATTTGGATTTATTCAAATTTGCAGAAACTGCGGAAGACGTTACTGATGTCATTGATAGTTTTTACAAGAAATATCAGCTTAAACCCAATTTCTAATCTGTGGCCATACGCCACTGTTATTTTTTTCGTGCAATCATCAACCCATCTCTGATGGGAAACAGAACGTTATCAACGCGGTCATCTGCTAAAACGTATTGGTTGAATTCGTGTAGAGCTTTGGTATCAATGTCTTTTTCACGTTCTTTTTCATCGGTTACTTTACCCGACCACAACACGTTATCGGCAATGACTAACCCGCCTTTTGGCATGTGTGGCAGCACCAAGTCGTAATATGTTTTGTAGTTCTCCTTATCGGCATCGATAAATACCAAATCCCACGATCGAGCGATGCTCGGAATAACTGCTTGCGCATCGCCAATGTGCAGGTGTAGTTTGTTGGCGTGTTCTGAGCGATCAAAATAAGCGCGAATACGTCCAGCCAACTCTTCGTTGTTATCAACCGTGTGCAGTTCACCTCCCTCGACCAATCCATCGGCGAGACAAAGAGCGGCGTAGCCGGTATAGGTTCCTACTTCAAGAATGTATTTCGGTCGCTGCATCATACTAAGCATACGAAGCACCTGTCCTTGGAGATGACCACTCAACATGCGAGGCTTCAGCACCTCTGCATGTGTGTCACGATTAATTTCTGCAAGTAAAGGAGACTCCGCTCTACTGTGGTCTTCCGTGTAGCGATCAATATGTTCCGGTAAAAATTCCATGTTTATAATTTTATTGTGCAACAAAGGTAACGCGTTTACATATAAAGCCATTCAGATTGGGTATTGTTCTTTACCTTAATTTTACCGCTCCAAATGAAAAGGAAAATAATGAACAAACAACAACGCTACGACCATGCCTATTTACGTATGGCATTAGAGTGGGCAAAACTTTCTCACTGCAAGCGCAAGCAAGTGGGCGCCATCATAGTAAAAGACCGCATGATCATCAGCGATGGATACAATGGCACACCTACTGGTTTTGAAAACAAATGTGAGGATGAAGATGGGCTGACCAAATGGTACGTACTCCACGCCGAGGCCAACGCCATACTAAAAGTGGCCAGTTCAACCCACAGTTGCTCTGGCGCTACCTTATATCTCACACACTCCCCATGTAAGGATTGCGCCAAACTCATTCATCAATCCGGCATAAAACGTTTGGTCTATATACAACAATACAAGGACAATTCGGGTTTATTGTTTTTAGAGAAAGCTGGTGTAGATATTGCACAAGTAAACAGCGAAGAACTTTAACAACAACATGCGAAAACCACTCATTCCCATAATTCTTGGACTATTTTTGGCCATTGGCTTTTACATAGGCACCTACTCGTCTGCTTCCACTTCGGGTGATTCTACGCGCCTAAAAAAAATCAGTCACCTACTCAAACTTATTGAAGACAACCACCTCGACGCATCAAAAGTAGACAGTCTTTTAGAAAACAGCATCACAGACCTTCTCCAGCAGCTGGATCCCCACTCTGCTTATCTATCTCCGGAAGAAGTCCAACGCAGCAATGAGTCTGTTAAAGGTAAATTTGTAGGCGTTGGCATCGAGTTTAATCAAATGCTCGATAGCGTGCGGGTAATGTCAGTCATACCCGGTGGGCCGGCATCACTATCCGGTCTCAGGGGGGGCGACATCTTACTTAGAGCCGACACCGCAATTTTATCTGGTGTAGGCAAATCCAATGCTGAAACCATTACACATTTAAAAGGAAAAAACAAGAGTACAGTCAACGTAGAAGTTCTGCGCAATCAAGACGTTTTTGAGATTGAAATAACCAGAGGCGAGGTAAGTATTCCAAGTGTTGATGTTTGGTTTGGACTAAAAGAAGACATAGGTTTTATCCGAATCAATCGATTCGGTGAGCAAACGAGCAAGGAATTTGATCGCGCCATCAAATCTCTTGGCAACAAGGTCTCCAAAGGATTAATTATTGACCTGCGAGACAATCCAGGGGGACTACTTCATCAAGCGGTGCAAATTTCCGGAAAATTACTGGCAAGTGGTGACACCATTGTCTTTGTGGAAAACAACAAGGGTCATAGAGAATATTTTGTCAATAAATCAAAAAAACAATCCATAAGCAGCCCCGTCGTGGTTCTCATCAACGAAGGTTCGGCGTCGGCTGCGGAAATTCTTGCGGGCGCTGTTCAAGACAATGACCGAGGCCTGGTCATTGGCCGCAGAAGTTTTGGGAAAGGGTTGGTGCAAGAGGAAGTAGGTCTCCCCGATGGGAGTAAAATTAGACTTACTACATCCAGATACTTCACGCCCTCCGGAAGAACCATTCAAAAATCATATGCCAATGGATACGAAGACTACAAAAATGAAGTTTACCAACGATATCATAGCCAAAGCAATAACATTGATTCAAGTAGTATACCCATTTTCTACACCAGAAACAGTAGGGTCATTTACGGTGGCGGCGGGGTAAGACCAGACATTGAGTTGAAAAAAGACACGCTTTCATTTTCCCGCTCTGCATTTCATCATTTGGGCAATGAAAAACGACTAACCACCATCTATCAATATGTGAGCATACATTTTGATAGCTTGTCTAATATGAGCAGTGAAGATATTTGGCAAACCAATGACAGTACGTTAGTAATCAATATTTTTGGCGTCGACTATCCGGATAAACATGACCCGTCAACGGCAGAATACCTCAAGCAACAGATTTTACTCATGGTTTTTGACCGTGCTACAATGAGCGAATTTACCTTACGCAGAGACCACGCCGTAGAAAAAGCCGTTCAAGCCATCAGTGGTGGCGCAATGGATAAGATTCTCAGCAACAACCAGCACAATCATTAAAGCAGGTTAAGAAAAAAATAATTTAACCCTTTCTTTAAGTTGACTAAGGGTGATTGTAAAGACCTTTGCAAAGCTTTTTTACTGATATTCAAAATACACAGAACAAAAAACATTGATGCGCATATTCGCAGTTTTCATTTTTACACTCCTATCGACTTTTGGTTTTGCCCAAAAAATCACCATCACCGGGCAAATCATTGATGAACCGGAAGACCAGCCCCTTCCTTTTGCACAGGTTGCTATTTATAATACTGGTTCGGAAAGTGCTGCCATAGAAGGAACCACGAGTGATGACAATGGGCAATTCTCATTATCGATAGAAAAACAGAACAACTTGGAATTAAGGGTTGTTTTTATTGGCTACGCCACAGAAGTAATCCCCTTAAATTTTAGAAACGGGCAAAATATAAATATTGGCAGAGTCTTTATGCAGGTCTCTTCTGGTGAACTGGGAGCGGTTGAGGTAGAAGGAGAACGTGCATTTATGACAACCAATCTGGATAAACGCGTGTTTGATGTCAGTCAGAATATTGTCTCCGAAGGCGGGACAGCTGAAGACGCCCTGCAAAACATCCCCTCGGTATCGGTTGACATGGATGGCGGCGTATCTCTTCGTGGCTCCAGTGACGTTACCATTTGGATAAATGGAAAACCATCGGCCCTAATAGGCGGAGATAGAAACGCCTTTCTTGATCAACTACCGGCCAGTGAAATCGATCGGATAGAAGTCATTACCAATCCATCATCAAAATACGACGCAGACGGAACGGGCGGCATCATCAACATCATTTTAAAAAAAGACCGCAAAGCTGGCACCAATGGTTCATTTACTTCAGCCGTAGGTACGAGAAACAAAACAAACCAAAACCTGCTTCTCAATCATCGCCAGGGAAAACTCACCTTGGGGTTAAGCTATTCCTTTAATTACCAAGAAATATTCCGTGAACGTGAAAGTGACCGCACCAATTTTCTCGGCGAAAACACGTTCACCAACAGTCAGGATTTCTTTGCCCAAAACATCAGTCGAAACCACGTAGGTCGATTTACGGCTGATTATGAATTCGACAATCAAAACAGCGTAGGCTTATCGATTGGTGGTGGCATCACCAATCGACACCGCTTTGAACGCGATGATTTTATTTTCTCTGACATCAACGATGACATATTCAATGAATTTACAAGACGCGGCGAGCGATATAGAATGCGTAACACCTATGAGATAGGACTTTCGCACAGAAAAGACTTTAAACAAAAAGGTCGTGAGTGGACCAGTGAATTTTCGTATAGCTTCAGCAATCAAAATGAAGACCAATTCATTCGCCAGATTCAGGATGCTCAATTTCGTCCCGGACAGGAACGAGACTCCATCTATCGGGAAAACTTTTTAGACGACGACAAGAACGCTTTTTTATCTATTCAAACCGATTACGTACATCCGCTTTCGGAAAACAGTCTTTTTGAAACCGGAGCGAAAACCATTGTTCGCACCATAGAAACAAGCTTGGAAAGACAGATTAGAGATAACGGCGACTTCATTAGAGATGATAGAGTATCCAACGAGTTTAAATTCACAGAAGCAGTACATGCAGCCTATATCAACTATCAAAATAAATGGGGAAAACTCCGTTTTCAAGGAGGAGTCCGCGGTGAAATTGCCCTAACCGAATCCGAGCAGCTTACTTTAGACACGGCATACCCCTTCAACTACGCCAATCTTTTCCCTTCCGCATTTTTGTCTTACGATTTGGGTAAAGGAACCAAACTTCAAGCCAGTTATACAAGAAGAATCAACCGACCATCTTTTCGCACACTTAATCCGTTTGTTGACGTAACCGACCCACTAAACTTTAGACGAGGTAATCCAACCCTGGTTCCTGAATACTATGACTCCTACGAAGTAGGCATAGAAAAAATGACCGAAAAACATACACTTACCGGTGCTGTTTACTATCGAGGCACCAACAACCAAATCACGCGATTTAGACGTTTACTCGATCCCGGTGACCCTCTAACCGGCGGCGAAGAAGGCATCACCATTACCAGTTTTGAAAACCTCGTTACCGCCCGATCTGTTGGTGTTGAAGGCGTTTATATTTTGAGCCTTGGACGAAAACTTAATGCGCAAGCCAGTTTTAATTATTTCTATCGAACCCTTGAAGGAGAAAATATTCAAGCCGATTTGAATAACGAAGGACAAAGCTGGAACACACGTGGTAATATGAATTGGTCTCCCAACGACAGACTAAGCTTTCAGTTAAGCTTTTTCTATTGGGGGCCCGGACCAACACCTCAAGGTAGACGACTGGCCATTTACGGCATGGACGCCGGCGCTAAATACGACTTTTGGAACAAAAAGGCCAGTGTGAGTCTGCGCGTAAGCGATATTTTCAACACCAGACGTTTCCGCCTTGAAATAGAAGACGAGCAATTTGTCAATACCTTCATGTTTAACCGCGAAACACAAATTGGGTTTATTTCTTTCACCTATCGTTTTGGCTCTCAAGACAGAGAAGATAGAAAGAGAAGACGGGAAGAAGGAGGAAGAGGAGATGGCGGTGACGACATGTTTGAAATGTAAGTTCACACATGACTCAATCACTATCTAATTAGCCGAACGTTACCTCGCTCTACCTTGTCTTCGTTTAAGTTGTAAATACTGGCCCACCTCACAACGTAAACGTATCCTCCAATCTGACTCTGAACACCGTTGAATGATCCATCCCACGGTTTGTTAATGTCGTTGCTATAGTAAATTTCTTGACCCCAACGATTGTATATCCAAATTTCGTATTTCCCAATATTTACACCCTGCACGTGGAAGAAATCATTTCGGCCATTTCCGTTAGGAACAAATGCATCGGGAATAAATAGTTTAGCTTCACATTCATCAAATTCAACGTAAACGCTATCTCTTTTTTCCGGACAGAAATAGCCGTACTCTACCCAGTACCATCCTTCCCTGGTCACTCTTGTCTCTCTTCCTCTATCACCATTACTCCACAACACTTGGGCATTTCTCGGAATACCTTGAACTCCAATAAAATTTTGTTGACTCATACAGAAAGGCGTATCAGGTGCTTCTATAAAAAACTCATCGTCTTCTATTCTGTGTACATCAAGGGTAACCAATGTGTCGCACCCTGTTAAGTTGGGTGATGTGAAAATGTATTCACCTGGCTCATAGAACAATTGCCCATTATACGCTTGTGTGTCTCCCTCACATAAATATATTTCTTGGAACGACTCGTGCAACTGCCCGTTGTACTCAATTTCTACCGAAAAGTCTTGTGGACAACCGCTTCCATTAACAATTAACGTATCATAAACCCCTTCATCCGTCAATGCCATGCCGTACATAAACATGGTATCACCTTGACAAATGGTCACAACTGTATCTATTGGCTCCACATTCTCATTTTCAATGTTTAACGTAAGATACATGGCGCATTCGACAGAATCGTGAATTACTAAATTATACGAACCTGGTGTAACAAAATACACTCCATCAAAAAACACCGAATCAGTTTCGCATTTCACAATAGTGGTATCCGCAAAAACGGGTTGATAGTTATTGATTGTAACCTCAATCTCGTGAATACAGCCTAAAGAATCAACGTAATTACTGAAAGTACCTTCCTCTGTATAGTCCACACCAAAGTACACAATGGTGTCCTCCATACACTTCCACAATACAGTATCTAGATCTACCGATGGAGCACTCACGATGGTTAATGTCCATGTATTGCTGCAACTACCTGATAAATCACTCACGGTAAATACACCAGGATCAGTATATAACTGAGACTGAAACATCACAGAATCATTGGGGCAAACAACGATGGTCGTATCAAAATTAGTAACCACTTGCTCAACAACTGTGATGCCCCATTCAACCAAACAAAATACGGAATCTGCAACCATTTGTGTAAACGATCCCGTATCAGAATAACTTACACCAAAGAAATCAATGGAATCATCCGGACAAATGACCAACAAAGTGTCTTGCTGAACAGGCGATATGGCGTTGATAGTAACATCCCATTCAGTAGGACAACTAATTGAATCTGGTACAATTTGCGTAAACACCCCTGTGTCACTGTAAAATTGTCCGAAAAACTCAACACTATCGCCCAAGCAAACTTCCAAAATCGTGTCAGCCAGTGGCAACGGCAGATTTTCTACCGTTACCTCCCACTCTACTACACAATACAATGAATCTGGGACTAAAAGGCTGAACACGCCGGTGTCGGAATAAACCGCACCAAGGAAATTAACGGAATCATCCGGACATTTGGTTAATAAAGTATCGCGTAGTAGTGGCGCGATGTTGTTGATGGTGATCTCCCATTCGGTAGGACAGTCTACGGAATCAGATACCACTTGTGTAAACACGCCGGTGTCGCCGTAAACCTGACCGAAGAACTCCACGCTGTCGCCCGGACAAATGTCGATTACGGTGTCGGCTT
>PXCF01000063.1 GCA_003566715.1 Cryomorphaceae bacterium
ATTGACCTTTTTGTTTAACAGTGGATTACTTTTACAAGCAGAAAGCAGCGTGGCCGTCCAGCGCGTTGCCGACAACACCTACTATTATTTAACCGAAAACATCACGTTTGATACCACGGGATACCGCGTTGTGGGGGTCAATCCGAGAAAAGAGGTGCTTTTGCTAGAGAGGTTTTAAGTCACTTTTTTTCAATTGCTTCGTATTTTTTTTACCCACGTATTCGCGAATAGAGAATTGCAGGGGCAATTCCTCACGAATACGTTTATCTTTTTCGTGTGCTGTGAACGCTCAGGAGCTCAGATGTGCTGCGCACGTGGGGAAGCAGGAGAGAGCGGTGAAAGTAAGTAATTCGTGCATTCGTGGCTAATCTCTTTTGCGAAGCAAAATATCTCCTCTACTACTTCCGTACTTTATATCTTTACAATCGCCATTAAGCCAAGCCCAAAACCACCGCGCTTTATGAATAAATTCATCTACGTCTTCCTGTTTTTAGCGTCCGTTGCACACAGTCAGATTATTGAATTGCCTTATACCTTTCACAATGGATGGGGGGATAGTGAATGTAAAGGATTTGGCGGACTAGACTTTGGTCATCCTCCTCCGGAAAGTAGTTGGGCAAAAATGGAGATTGAAACCAGAGGCGCTCCAGATGGCTTTTCTGTTCAGCGAGAAGATACCGATATTATTCAGTTCGTTTGGCAGAACTATACCAATGGTAAAATTAGTAAAGATGCTTTTGTTAGTTTTATGGAAGCATGGAATATCGATACGTTAAGCGACAATCTCAGTCGAGAGTTTATACGCTGCTACGTTCATATCGCCTTAAAGAAAGAAAGTGACAGCACCTATCTTTATGTAGTTGACACCAATAACGATCTTGATTTTAGTGATGAATCTATTAAGGTTGCGCAAATTCATGATTATAGAAAAATCGATGATTTATACAAGGAAAACAAAATACAGTTTACTTACGAGACAGTTACGGGAGATAAAATTGAAAAGCGTGAAGGATATATTCTGATTTTTGAATCAAGCGGAAAATTCAAAGAATACATGCCATATATGTATGCTTTTCCTCATCATTGCACCTCGTATTTGACACATAATGGAAAAGAGTATAAGCTTGATTTCCAATTTTCAGGTGGAGCTCGTTTGCAGGCGGAAAATGAAGTCGATGTGGTTAATCCAATAACAAAGTCCAGTATCAAAAAAGATGAAAGCATAATTTTCGACAATCACGGCTATCGCATTTTAGGAGTTAATCCTAGCAAGCAAGTTCTCATTCTGGATAAATACGAAATTAATGCTAATGCCCCCCTCGCACAAAAAGGCTTTTTCGCGCCGGAGATTGCCGGGGTTGAATTTAGCAGCGGCGATAGTCTAAAACTCTCCGACTACCGTGGAAAACACGTGTTGCTCTACGTTTGGGGAACCTGGTGCCAACCCTGCTACGGGAGCTTACCTAAACTGGCCGCGCTCAACGACTCCATCAGCGAAGAAGAGCTGCAAATTTTCAGTGCACAATTTAACTCTAACCCTGAGGCATTACCCTCCATCATTGAAGAACACAATATCCACTGGCCGCAATTGCTCAACACGCAATGTACAACGAATTTACAAGCCGATTACGTGAAACGCGGCGTACCCTTTTCTTGTCTGATTGACCCCGATGGCAAAATTGTAGAGGTCAACGTGCACGGCGGGGATGATTTGGTGGGGCGGATTAGGGGATTGATGGCGGGTGAGGATTAATTGGAAAACAGTTTAACCTTAATCAACGAATACCACAAAATGCACAACGCATTGAACAATTTTTATTGAAAATGCTCAATGCATTGTGCAATTACGGAAAAATGAGATGGTCAAAATGATTTTTGGTGTGTTTGACCCATGTGCCGTTTCAATACAAAAACTCAAATAAATACACGGGGATTTTTCGATAATAGCAAGCTTAGCACAAAAATGAACAGCATTCATGCTTATGTCCATTTTTTTGTGTTTTCTGAACACCGTACACATCTTACTACCAACCCTAACTTGACCTCCACCCAAACCAATAATGGACTTGCGCATTCGTTCATTTGTTCGTAGTTTTGCGAACAACGAACGCAACATGGAAACACAACCTTATATCATCAGCGAGCAACACACCGAAACCGCCAGATTTGCTAAAGCACTCGGCCACCCGGTTCGGATTGCTATTCTCGAACTGCTCAACGATCAGGCCTGCTGTTTCCACGGCGATATGGCGCAAATACTGCCCGTAGCAAAATCAACGCTTTCACAGCATTTGAAAGCGCTCAAGGATGCCGGCCTGATTCAAGGCAGCATCACGCCTCCCAACATCAAGTACTGTATCAATCGCGACAACTGGGAACGCGCCAAAACCTTGATCAACGATGCACTTTCCTCATCCATCTAACCTGTTTAATTTCAACCATAACAAAACATGAAAACCATCAAAATTCTCGGCACTGGCTGTGCCAAATGTAAAAGCACCCACGCCAATGTGCTCAAAGCCATCGACGAAGCCAACATCCAGGCAGAAGTGATAAAAGTAGAAGACATCACCGAAATCATGACCTATAACGTTATGTCAACGCCCGCCCTTGTGGTTGACGAGGTGGTTAAAATCAAAGGCCGTGTGCCCGATGTTTCGGAAATTAAAGACTTGCTGGCTTAATCCATGTTTGACTGGATTCAATTTTTTGCCGATTGGTTGATCTTCGGCGTGTTTAACATTGCAGAGGAAAGCAGACTGGGCATCTCCCTCAGCTTCTTCGTGTACGACACACTGAAAATTCTGCTGCTGCTATTCGTGATTGTCATGGTCATGGGTATTGTTAATGCGTACTTTCCGGTAGAACGACTTCGCGATTATCTCAACCGTAAAAAACTGTACGGCTTCGAGTATTTTTTTGCGGCCTTATTTGGCTCAATAACGCCGTTCTGCTCCTGCTCCTCTGTACCTTTATTTATTGGTTTTGTGCAAGGTGGTGTACCGCTCGGCGTCACATTGTCCTTTCTCATCACCTCCCCTTTGGTCAACCAGATTGCGGTGGCCATGTTTCTGGGCTTCTTTGGCCTAAAAGCCACCCTCATTTACGCCGTGTCGGGTATTCTACTCGGCACATTCGGCGGCTGGTTTTTAGGGAAGTTAAAGTTGGAACATCTGCTCACCGACTGGGTAAAAGGCATCCTGGCAAATGCGCAAGAAAAAGCTGCCTATGAGGAAGAAAAACGCACATTTATCCAGCGCCTACCGGCAATTACCCGCGAAGCCTGGGACATCGTTCGCGGCGTCCTGCTCTACATCATCATTGGTATAGGGATAGGTGCCGCCATGTACGGCTACGTTCCGGAAGATTTTTTTGAACAGCATCTCGGACAAGACAAGTGGTGGACCGTACCCTTAGCGGTGATACTTGCCGTTCCCATGTACGCCAATGTGGCCGCCATTGTTCCGGTCATTCAAGTGTTTGTAGCAAAAGGCATCCCCTTAGGAACCGCCATTGCCTTCATGATGGCTACCGTGGGTTTGTCGATCCCCGAAGGCACGCTCCTCAAAAAGGTTATGACTTTTAAACTGCTGGCTATCTTTTTTGCCACCATCACCATCTTCATTATTATCTCCGGATATGTGTTCAACCTCATATTATAAATACCACGTTAATCCCTAAATTCAATCTCATGAAGTTAATTGTAACCATTCTGATGGCCGCAGCATTTGCCGTGGCGTGCCAATCGGGCGCCAACAACACCGAATCATCCCCATCTACCGAAACCAGTGAGATACGGTACTCTGGCAACGTAGAGGTCATACAGTTTCACTCCGAGCACCGTTGTATGACCTGCAATAAAATTGAGCACAACACCCAGGAGACGCTCAAAAACCAAGCAGATATTCCGTTTCGCACCGTCAACGTTGACGATCCGGCGAACGAACGCGAAGCAGAGGCCTTTGAAGCTACCGGTACTGCGCTATTTCTCCACGATTTGGAAACCGGAGCCAAAAAGAACCTCACGGAATTTGCCTTTATGAAAGCCAAAGACGAAGCTTCATTTATGGAAGGACTTCAGGCGCATATTGAGGAATTTAAAGGACAGTAAGCAGGTGGACTGGCTACAGGATTTGGCGCAAAACCAAGATATGCCCTTGTTGGCAGCCTTTGCATTAGGGCTGCTTACGGCCATAGCGCCTTGTCCATTGGCCACCAATATCACGGCTACGGCCTACATTGCCAAGACCATTTCTAAGCGCAATATGGTGCTGCTGAGTGGAGCGCTTTACACCCTTGGACGCATGCTGTCTTATACAGCCATCGGAGCAACCATCTACTTTGGTGCCAGCAAGTTTAAAGTTGCCAAGGCCTTTCAAGCAAACGGCGAAAAGTACCTCGGATTTGTACTGGTCATCTTGGGCCTCATCATGCTCGACGTTATCAAACTCGGATTTATAAAAGGCGGCGGTTTTGCCGACAAACTTTCGGATCGCTTTAAAGACAAAGGATTACTGGGCGCTTTCTTACTGGGGGCTCTATTCGCCCTCGCCTTTTGTCCTTACAGCGGAGCGTTGTTTTTCGCCATGCTCATCCCCATGACCATCAGTTCGGAAGCCGGTTTGGGACTGCCCGTATTGTTTTCACTCGGAACCGGTCTTCCCGTTATACTCTTTGCATTTGTCGTGGCGTTTAGTTTGGAAAAACTGGGACTGTATTTTCGCGCCATCACCAAGGTAGAAAAAGTCATGCGCCTTGTAGCCGGGGTGGTATTTTTACTTACCGGATTGTATTACATCAACATCTATTTCAAACTGATATGACGCGATTATTCGCTCTTTTGATCTTCGCCGCAGCGGCGTGTTCATCAGAACCGACGGTGTTATTTACCGTAACCGACACCGATTTTTCCAAGGGATACCGCATGCACGAACAGCAAGTGACCTTAGACGATCTGGCTCGGTTTCACGGGCACCTTTGCGATGGATTGGTGGTGGGTGCATTGGCCATGGATCAGGTGATGAAGCAGATGTATCCCAATGAGGCCATCGACCGCACCAATCTTCGAGTTGTCAGCGCGCCATCACCGTGCCTAACGGACGTGGCCATTTACCTGACCGGCGGTCGGTATCAATTTAACTCCTTTTACGTGGACAGTGATCCCGGCGGTATTTACGTTGTGCAACGCATCGATAATGGAGAGAGCTTCCGCGTACGTATGCGCGAAGGTATTAAGCCTAGCGAAATCGACAGTTTGGGCGCCTTAGCCGTACTGCGCAAGTTGTCGCCCGCCGAACTCGACCATCTGAAAGCCCTCGAAGACGACTTCACCGATTTTCTCTTGGCCAGTAAGCCTGAAGATTTATTTATAGTAGAACCATTGGATGATTTTACGTGGCAGCCGAGGTTGAAAAACGATTTCATCAAAACCGATGTTTTAAATAAGGATCGCAAATAGTCTTTTTTAATCGACTTTCGCAGCTGATAAAGCCCGTCTCTTATTTTTA
>PXCF01000087.1 GCA_003566715.1 Cryomorphaceae bacterium
ACGGAATCAGATACCACTTGTGTAAACACGCCGGTGTCGCCGTAAACTTCACCCAAGAACTCGATGCTGTCGTCTGGGCATTTGGTGAGAAGGGTATCGCGTAGTAGTGGCGCAATGTTGTTGATGGTGATCTCCCATTCGGTGGGACAGTCGATGGAATCAGAAACCACTTGATTAAACACGCCGGTGTCGCCATAAACCTGACCGAAGAACTCCACGCTGTCGCCAGGACAGATATCGATTACGGTGTCGGCTTGATAGGGAAGAATTTCATTTATGGTTATTTCGTAAATGGTATCACATTCATTAGGTGTTTGCACAACATAAGTATACGGCCCTCCTGCTTCAAAGACAGTATCTCTAAAAGCGTAAGTTTCTCCTTGACAAACAGAATCAACGAGTATCATGTCAAATTCAGGAGAAACCACTACCACTGAATCTATATATGTATAATCGTCACCAGCACATTCCAAAGTAACCTCAACGACATAGGTGCCCGGTCCGTCTATTTGGCGAACAAGGCTAAATATGGTATCATCCCAAACAACTGTTCCTCCTGCATGAGGAAGGGAATCAGCACTTATATTAAAAGGAAACTGACAAGTCGAGATGGTATCAGGCAAGTTAAGCTCATACTCAAGAACAATAGGAAAGAGCAACTCAGATTGACCCAAAACCTGAAACGAAAGCACACGACCTGTACTGGTAGTATTAGCAATCCTAGTCCATATTGGATCATCATTGGCATCTCTTCGGTGCGGTTGACGATAGATACTAGGGCCTGACACGGTAAATAGTCCATTAAAATTCCCGGGATTCTCCCTAAAAGAAAAAACGCCACTGTACCAATTAGGCGTACACAAGGAGTCTGCAGAAAAACCATTGAGGTGATTGGGTTCTTTTAAAACAGTGTAAATGTGAGTTGCGGATATATTTCCTGCCGGGTTAAAGGTTATCAATTCTCCTTTGCTATTTGTAAAAGACGTGAAATTAGGCGAACCGTAATTGTAGCCTGATTCATCTCCCAAATACGCTCCTGATAACTCTATTACACCTCCATTATATATACCATTTCTAGAGTTACCACTATAATCAAAAAGTGGATCAGCCGTTGAGTTTTCATCAAAACGATAATAAGCGTGTAGTGTACTGGCAGCAGCAGCGTCAACTTTTACACAGACGTAGTCTCTAATTTCATTGAGTGACATGGCTGAACGCCTGAATGTCAACTCGTCCAATTTACTTGCTAAATAGTTTGTTTGTGAGCCATTAATAACTGCAGAACCAATTAACGCCGTATTTGAAGAAGAATGCGTTATTCCAGATAATGAAGCACCAGAATAAGTCACACTTTCTTCAATACCGTTAAAATACATCCTAACATCTACTAGACTATTTACCACAATGGTAATTTGCGTCCACTTATCAGTAAAGTACGGAGGAAATCTGGAGGATGCGGTTCTTACACAAGCATTGGTGAAACAGTTGCCATCGCCAAAGTGAATTCTAAGTTGTTGATTGTTGTTATTTACACGATGCAAGTCAATTCTAAACCCATGCTGACCAGTATGGGAAGGATCGTTATCAGACGCAAATATGGTCTGATTTCCAACTGCAGAATTATAATTAATCCATGCCGTTACAGTAAAGGGCGGTTCAAGGTGACCAAAGTTTGCTATTTCAGCATAACCATTATTGCCAACGAGATTGTAAGCATTTCCGCTTCCAGGTAGTAGTTGTTGTGCAGATGCAGTAGTAGTTAAGCCAAACAGCAACAAAGCCAACTTGAGTAGTAGTTGTTGAGCTTTCATTGCACGGCAAATGTATAAACATTTTTTTGAAAAAAAACCAACTTTTAACCAAAAAATATAAATTTTTTTGATATTGACTTAGGGAGCAATAAGTTTTTTTGAAGTCAAAAAGATATTTTTTATTTTTCAAATCGCTAATTTTGAAACCTATAAATAACGTTAAAATAAACATATTAAAATTGCTTATTTTTTCTATGACACCTCTTTATTAACGCATAAAATTGTTAATAACCGTTGTAAAAACCCCATTATTACTTCGAAAATCAATCGAATTTTTTCTAAAAACGACGGTTTTTACAATAAAAAATGAAGCTTTTTAACATTAATTAAAATATATTTTTTTGAGTAAGAATTATGGTGCTTAATTAGCAAAATAACATATTTCTACTATCAAATAAGAGATTATCTTCCAACATCATTTAAAAAGCTCCTTATTATGGATACATTCTCCGCATTATTATCGACCATGGTGGCATGTCCGGCATTGGGTATAACCGCAAATGCCCCTTTGGGTGCGGCCACGGCTTGTTGCAAAACGGTAGACGGCCTGGCTTCGTCGTATTCTCCGGTAACAAATAAAGCAGGAACATCAATCTTTTTCAGTGACTCACTGCGGTTATAGTGTTTTAGCTTGCCGGTAGCGGTAAACTCCGTTTGTCCCCACATGTAGGTGTATATAAAATTACTGCCCGGTTTATAAGGCATATCCCATTCAGTTCTCATGCGCTCACTAGATCGTCTGCCGTAATGCTGTAGATAAACCCGCTCCGCTGCTCGAAAGCGCCCATTATCATAATCTTCCAACTCACTGTAATACGCAATGGCTTCTTGGATGGTATCGTGCAAGGCCATAATCAAAGTATCGGCATCGGCAATCCATTCTTTGGTGTTAAAAAAAGGACTATTAAAAACGATGGCTTGCACGCCTTTTGGGTACACTAAGTAATACTCTAGCGCAAGAGCCGTCCCCCACGAGTGACCGAATAAACAAACACTGTCTAGCGCCAAATGCACAACCAAAGCTCTTACTTGTTCTACGAAGTGATCAACCGTTAACAGCGAGGTATCTTGATGCATGTCAGAGCGCCCGCCACCCAATTGATCGAAAAAAATCAATGGACGATCTTCGCTTATAGCGCCGAGAGAAAACAACCCGTAACTGGTGCCCCCTGGTCCACCGTGCATCATCAACAAAGGCGTTTGATTCCCTGAGCCAACAATGCGGTACCACATTCGCCCACCTTCCACATCTACATATCCCTCACCTTCTCGTAGTGTGGGATTTTGCGCCAAAAGTGAATACGTGAATGTGCTTAGAAAAAACGAGAGTGCTAAGAGATAATGACGTGCAGACATAAGCAAAGTTTTGAGAGGTAAACTAACCTCAACAAATGTAACACGGCAAAACGTTATTTCACCTCTTTTAGCTCATAAAGTTTACCCGGACTTTCCGCTACAATAAAGCACCTATTATTAAAGAATAGAATATCTCTAAAGCGACCGGCACCTTCGAAGTAACGATGGGTTTCGTAGACGCGATTACCTTCGAGACGTACCCCTTTTAGATGTTGAGCGGCCAAGGTCCCTACTATGAGATTTTCACCGTTTGGCATGGTAAATGGCGGCTGAATAAAAGCCATTCCGCAGGGCGCAACCGAAGGCGTCCAATGGTGAATGGGATCTTCGTATCCATCCTTGGTGGTATCCGAGGTGATGGTGGTACCATCGTAGTTGATACCGTGTGTCACTATGGGCCATCCGTAATTAAGCCCCGCTTGCATACGGTTGATTTCGTCACCGCCTTGCGGACCGTGTTCGTGGGTGTAAATTTCTCGAGAAACCGGGTGAATATCCATGCCTTGAATATTCCTATTCCCCATCGTGAAAATCTCAGGTGCATAACCAGATTGATTGTAAAAAGGGTTAGACGAAGGCGCTGTCCCATCGTCATTCAAACGCAATAATTTACCGGCGTGATTGCTGGAATCTTGTGCCCAATTTGGATTCCCTCTATCCCCCACACTTACGTAGAGGTAGCCTTGATCGTCAAAGACCATTCGCGATCCAAAGTGGACGCCCGCAGTGGTTCTTGGTTGCGCATGAAAGAGTTCTTCAAAATTTACCAGCTGATCGCCTTGCAATACACCTCGACCCACGGCGGTATTAAAACCCGTAGACCTTCCTGCCGTATAGGAGAAATAAACATAACCATTGCTTTCAAAGTCAGGATGCGTAGCAACATCGAGAAGACCTCCTTGTCCGGAAGCAATCACATCCGGCCCACCACTCACTTCTTTTTTAGTGCCGTCGCTCAAATTATAAATCCATATTTTACCGGGTCTTTCGGTAAACATGATGCGATCTTCATCAATACCACACAAACCCCAAGGATTCTGCAATCCATCTAAAAGCTCCTCCAGCACTAAGTCTTTGGTGGTAAGCGGCGTGTCTCCACCGTTGGCATCGTCATCAGAGGAGCAAGCCAAAAGGAAAAACAATGGCAACACAAATAAAGTCTTCATATAATTTAAAATCATAACATTAGGGCATTCAATAATACAACGATGTGTTTATACAAATGTTTCATTTCCTCGAAATCTACCGACATCATACATTAGCAAAATTATAATTTATCACACAAATACACATGAAAGACATCGTCATACTCCACGGCGCGATAGGCGCAGCCGATCAAATGCAGATCATTAAAGACCTTTTTGTAGACGAATATCAATTATACACGCCTTCATTTTACGGACATGGTGATAATTCGTCAAATGAGCCTTTTCGCATTGAACGTTTTTCTGAGCAGTTGGGTGCGTATATCGAAGACCACAATCTTGTCAAACCATTAATCATTGGCTACAGCATGGGCGGATTTGTTGCTTTGCACTTTGCACAAAAATACGCCAGTAAAATAACCGGAATTGTCACACTTGCCACGAAATTTGAATGGTCTCCCGAGATAGCATCCAAAGAAACCAAAATGCTAGACCCAAAAGTCATTCAAGAAAAAGTACCCACCTTTGCTTCTGCTCTTGCAAAAAGACACGGCGAAGACAATTGGGTGAACGTCCTCAACAAGACGGCGGAAATGATGAATCATTTGGGCAATAATAACCCATTAATATCTCTGGAGCAAATAAGCATTCCTGTACTTTGTTGCATTGGTGACCGCGACAACATGGTGAGCTTCGAGGAAACGCAGCAACTCTTTAAGTCCTTACCAAATGCATCTTTATGTGTAATACCCAACACACCGCACCCCATAGAAAAGGTTAACATGGTGGTGTTTGCAACGGCGGTTAGACAGTTTGCATCGCTCATACGTTCATGATACTAATCTTCATTTTTCTCAAAGACCAAGATGTCGCCCGGTTGACACTCCAGCACTTCGCAGATTTTTTCTAATGTCGAGAAGCGCACTGCCTTGGCCTTTCCTGTTTTTAAGATGCTTGCATTGGCCAAGGTAATCCCTACTTTTTCTGCAAAATCAGAAAGCGACATTTTTCGTTGGGCAAGAACCACGTCTAGGTTTACGATAATCGGCATTACACAGTCAATTTTGATTCTTCCTCCAAACGATTGCCTTCTTGGAAAATTTCGGCGAGTATGTAAGCAAACAAAG
>PXCF01000133.1 GCA_003566715.1 Cryomorphaceae bacterium
AACGGCGTGGTGGTTGGTATTGCCTTGAGTTTGATCATCAACAGTAAAAAATTTGCTACCAACCATTCATACTACGAAATCACCGGCAATGACTCCTTTGATACCCATGATGAAAAAGGTGATATTCTATACGGTATAGAGGTTTTTGTGCATCCGGATTACCGTGGTATGCGCTTGGCGCGTCGCCTGTATGACGCGAGAAAAGAATTGTGCGAAAACTTGAATCTCAAGTCAATTATGGCCGGAGGACGCATACCAAATTATACAACGCATGCCAAGTCACTTTCACCGCGTCAGTACATCGAAAAGGTGCAAAACAAGGAACTGTTCGATCCCGTATTGACGTTTCAATTGGCCAATGGTTTTCAGGTGAAAAAGATTCTCAAGAACTACCTTCCCGGCGACGAACAATCGAAAGAGTTTGCCACCTTGCTGGAATGGCCGAATATTTATTACGAAAAGGACGAAGGACTCATCAATCAGCCCAAGTCTACCGTAAGACTTGGATTGGTGCAGTGGCAGATGCGTTCGCATTCTAACTTGGAATCGCTCGTTGATCAACTGGAGTTTTTTGTCGATGCCGTGAGCAGCTACGAAGCCGATTTTATTTTGTTTCCGGAGTTTTTCAACGCCCCGCTTATGGCGCAGTTCAACCATCTCGGCGAACCGGAAGCCATTCGCAAATTGGCGTCGTTTACAGAACCTTTGCTCGACACGTTTAAGGAGTTTGCGGTGAGTTACAACATCAACATCATCACAGGAAGCATGCCGCATATGGTCAATGGGGAACTTAAAAATGTGTCATATCTCTGTAGACGTGACGGTACTTATGAAGACTACCATAAAATACACATCACACCGGCAGAGCGCAGCGCTTGGGGTGTCACGGCTGGTAACGACATCAAGGTGTTTGATACCGACTGCGGAAAAATCGGCATTGTCATTTGTTACGATGTAGAATTCCCCGAATTGCCGCGCTTAATGGCCGATCAGGGCATGAATATTCTGTTTGTGCCTTTTCTTACCGATACGCAAAATGGTTATATGCGCGTGCGTAACTGCGCCCAAGCTCGTGCCATTGAAAACGAATGCTATGTGGCTATTGCCGGATCTGTAGGCAACCTGCCCAAAGTGCGCAACATGGACATCCAGTACGCACAATCGGCGGTGTTTACACCTTCCGACTTTCCTTTTCCTACCGATGGGGTAAAAGCAGAAACAACCCCAAACACAGAAATGACACTGATTGTAGACGTAGATATGGACAACTTAAAGGAGCTACATACCGGCGGAAGTGTGCGCACCATGCTCGACCGTCGTCACGACCTCTACGAATTGAAAATGAAGCGAAAGTGACGGCACTTTATCCCGAAAATTTTGCCAGTGAATTGGAATTTGACGTGGTGTTGGAGCAGGTCGTTCAGCACTGCGCTACGGAAGATGCACGTTCCATCATTCGTCAACTAAAACCATCGTCTGATCCAAAAACGCTGACCTACGAATGGCAGCGAACAGATGAGATTTTGCAGGTCTTTCTGCGCGGCGAAACCTTACCCGCACTGGCGGTGGGCAGTGGAATGAAGACCATTCTCAACAGACTTGCCATCAATCAAATTGTGCTGGAGGAAAAGCAAATCCAGCAAATACGCGGATTAGCGGAAACATACGCTTATATTCACCGCTACTTTTTCAATCGAAAAGACGTTTGTCCGGTCATGTACGCTGATTTTGCCGGATACCAGCCTGAGCCGACGATAGTCAAAGAAATCGATAAAATCATCGATGAGCGTGGAGAGGTGCGTGGTAATGCCTCGAAGGCGTTGGCGGACATCAGACGATCACTGGCGTCTAAGCGCAAGCAAGCCGATCGCCTATTTTACAAAGTGGTACGCAGTATGGAGGCCGATAATATGCTGGCCGATTTTCGCGAAAGTGTGAAAGACAACCGTCGGGTTCTGGCCGTCATTCCCGCTTACAAAAGTCGAGTGAAGGGGATTTTCCACGGTTCATCAGCCAAGCACACCGTTTTGTTTGTTGAGCCGTCTTCGGTGGTGGAAATCAACAACGACATCACGCGTTTGATCGATGATGAGCGCCGAGAAATCAGAAAAATTCTCCAAGAGCTGTGTCGCTTTTTGCAGGGCTACATTGAACCTTTAGTGGCTTTTGATAAGCGATTGGTGGATTTGGATGTGGTGCGCGCCAAAGCCCAGTGGGCAGAGCGTATGGGCGGCGTCATCCCGCAAGTCGATATTCACGAGCGAACCATTCGCTGTAAAGACGCCTTTCATCCGGTGCTCAAACAACACAACGATGCGCAAGGAAAACCAACGGTGCCTTTATCCTTAGAGCTCACTGAAGAGCAGCGCATCATCGTGATCAGCGGCCCCAACGCAGGAGGGAAATCCATTGCCTTAAAAACCATAGGTTTGTTGAGTTTGCTGTTGCAATCCGGTATTCCCATTCCCGTACACCCGGAATCGCAATGGTGCGTTTTCAAACAAATCATGGGCGATATTGGCGATCATCAGTCTATAGAGAACGAGTTATCGACCTACAGCTCGCGCATCACCAAGATGGTTCGTTTTTTATCGGCGTCCGACGAACATACCCTGCTGCTCATCGATGAGTTTGGCAGCGGATCCGACCCGGATTTGGGAAGCAGTTTGGCAGCAGTTTGTTTGCGCGACGTCCACGCATCGCAGTGCTTGGGCATCATCACCACCCATTTCAACAATATCAAGGCATTGGCGTCGGAATTGCCGGGCGCCATTAACGCGGCCATGGCTTTTCATCGGGAGCGTTTTAGTCCGCTTTATACATTGCGCTTGGGTAGTCCGGGCAGTTCGTATACCTTTGAGGTTGCTGAAAATGTTGGGCTGTCCAAGGAAATCATTGGACGTGCTCGGGAAGGTGTGAATGCCTCGGTGAATGCCATCAACAGTTTACTGGTGGAGCTGCAAGACGAGAAGCAGCGCATGCAGTCGAAGGCCGAACAATTGGAGGAGCAGGTGCAAGACATGCGTAAGCGCCAGGAAGCACAGAAGAAAAACATCGCGGAGCTGGAAGAAAAAGTGGAGAAGCAGCGCAAGATGAATGAAGACCAAAGCGATGTGTTGATGTGGGGCAAGCGCTTCAAGCAGCTCAACGACGCTTGGGTGAAAAACCCGACCAAAGACAACAAACCCAACGTCGGCGGACGGTTTTGGAAGATGATGAAAGAAGCCAGCGTGAAAAGTCAAGTAGAAGAGGAACAAAAGCAGAAGGACGAGGCGTCTAAAGCGTCTAAGCAACTCAAGCGTTTACTTGCTCAGCCATTGAAAATTGGCGATCAAGTCAAAATCATCGACACCAATTTAAGTGGGGTGATTGAGGAGATAAAAAACGAGAAGTACACCGTGAAGATGGGGCTGATGTCTACCTCCGTAGGAAGAGAAAAACTGGTGCCCGTCATCAAGCGAAGTCGTACCAAAAAGAAAAAGAAAGATGATAAATCGTAGTCATTTGAGAAGCGTTTTTGCCCACGGTCGGGTAACAAGTATCTTTTTATGCATGATTGGCTTTATGACTATTGTCGGCTGCAGTTCTCATCGTGAAGTGGTGATGGCGTTGCCGCCTAACGAGCGTGTGATGGATACCATTCAGATTACCGCTCAATTAAAGAAACGTAAACCCACCGGTAAGGGTGTGCTCGTATTTCAGCCGATGCGTGAAGGCGAAACCACAGCTGACATAAAATATGCCTACGAGTGGAAAAGCGAGGGCGCCGATGTGTTTATTGTGGAATTTCCGCATGTTGATAATCCCTTAGAGCGTAAGTCGTCGGTGACGTTGATGTCGAGGGTGGAAGAATACATTTATGCGCGCGATTACATAAGCGAAGCCCGTGACATCAATCATTGGACCTATTTGTCGGTAGGGTTGGCTCTGCCCTGGGCGTTGGAAACCAGTTTAAATCTCCCGCCAGATCACTTGGTCGTCTATCGTGCCGTAGATCAATCGCCAATAGAAAACCGCCGATTATTGATGCAAAATGACACGTTGGGAACGGATGAAAATTGGCAGCCGGTAGATGATTACATGGACAAGGAAGAGGCTTGGCAAACCTTGGTCAACAATGTTGAAAACGAAAATTACTCGGGGATATTCACCTTTGAAGGGTTAACAGATAAACTATGGGGCGAATGGCACAGATACCCTTATCAGCAAAATCTGGGCTTGGTTACCTTTCCCATCACCTGGATTATTCCCGGAGACGACCCAACCATTAGTGCTACTTTTTTTAGTTTGGTCAAGCAGTTGCAAAACGTCTACGACAATCGCGAAGTGGAAGTAAGGGCATTGGATGTGGGGGAGAAGTAGCTACCTTATTAGAGTAAGGGATCCATTGATAAGCTCTGCCTCGCCTTTGGAATCGGTATATATGATGATGAACGTATACACACCTATGGGGCATTCTTTTCCACGAAATGTTCCATCCCAATGGTGATCGAGTGAATTGCTGTAAAATATTTGTTCTCCCCACCTTGAGAAGATACGAATTTCGTACTCTACAATGTCTACTCCTTTAACCTCAAAATAATCGTTTACACCTCTACCATTTGGGACAAAAGCATTTGGGATGTAAATTTTATTTCCATCTCTGATTGTGAGGATAAGCCTTATGATCGAATCACAGCCGTTACTTGCTCCAAAAACTGCATCGTAGACGCCACTTTGGAAATAGGTTTCATTGGTTAATTCCCAAAAATACTGCTCCGGTGCTTCGTCTTCAATTTCTACGACGACACTCTCTATAATTGTAAGGTTTAAAAAGAAGGTAGAGTCGCAACTGCCTATTACTTCTTCGGTGTGTTGATACGTGCCACTTTCTGAATAATATTCTTGTGTTCTATCCCAATAGAACGAATCGCAAGCTACAATATCGATTTCAGTTTCAAAACCATCGGGATTAAAGATGAGGTTGAGTTCTATGATGGAGTCACAGCCATATTGATTTGTATAAGTAGCATAGTACAGTCCCGGTTGGGTATAGGTTTCTCCATTTTCTTCCCAGAAGTAAGAGTCACACCCAATGGCGGTTCTTCTAACGGTATCATTGGGAATGATGACCAAAGTGAGAATGTGAAGTGAGTCGCAGCCAATGGGATTACTCTGATAATTAAAGTAGAGTCCGGTCAGCCGCAATGTGTCATTACTAATGGGCCAAACATAATAGCCACAGCTGCTAACAAAAGAAGACGTTGTGTCGGTATCGTATAAGTCTAGCGTGAGCTGAACAATGGTGTCGCAATCATTTTGGCTGCCAATGATGGTGGCGTAATAAATGCCTGGGTCGGTATATAGTTGACTGTCTACCGGCCAAAAGTAACTCCCACAGGTGTCGACGGTTTGGTATATAGTATCCGGTGGTTCAATATAAAGACTAAGAGCGAAAACGGAATCGCATCCTGAGGGGTTGCTCACTACGTGGAAGTATAGTCCTGTAGTGTCGTATGTTTGTCCGGATTTTTCCCAGAAGTAACCTGCGCAACCAGTGTCTAATTCTGTGGGAAGATCAACATCACAAAGTTTGAGTTTTGCGAGATAACCATCATCTATGCCTCCTCCAAATGAAGATTGGTGGCCATTTGAAGTAGCAATGTCTGTGAGAGAACGTGTTACTCCGGATACGTAAACTACGCCACTGTCGGCAGCAGTTATACCATAAATAAAATCTAAGTTTTCGCCACCAAAATACGAACACCACTGAGGAATAAGGTCAAGGTTAAATTTTGCAATAAATCCATCATGATTTCCACCACCATATACGGTTTGGTATGCGCCTGGCGTCGCAATACCTTGTGTTTGTTGAGTTAATCCGCCAATGTAAATATAATTATCTGGTGAGATAGCTGCAGTACGAGAGTTTTTACTTGAGTTAGGCATCCCTGTAAATGTTCCAATTAAAAAGCTGCCGGTTGGTGAGAACTTAGCTACAAGTGAGCCTCCACTGGTAGTATTATGTGCGCCAGGAGTGGTGAAGTTGCCGGATAGACTTCCACTTCCTGCAAAATATATATTGTTAGAGTCATCAGTCATAACACTATTAACACCGCCACCTCCACCTCCAAAGTATGTTCCCCATTGTCTTGCTCCAGCAGAATTGAATTTAACTATAAATGGATAAAAAGTTGTGTTTGAAAAACCAATTGGAGTTGGTATGGAGTCTAAATGAGCGCCTGGTGTAGCAATGCCAGTATGTGATTCAGTTGTACCTATGGCAACAATGTCACCATTATTGTCAATGCTAACAGATGCAATTGAAGTTCGAAACTGCCCACCATAAAAAGAGCCCCACAATCTTGTGCCGTTGGCATTGAAATAAGCAATAAGCCCAGCATACATACCTTGTGGTCTTGTTGGCAGAAAAGCGCCTGATGTGGTCAATGAGCTATTGTTAGAACGAAATAATCCACCGACAACAAAGTTTGTAGTGGTTGCGTGAATGCTGGATAATTGATCTTTGCCATTTCCACCGTAGTAAGTGCCAAAGAGTCTTGTGCCGGTAGGGCTGAACTTTACTATATAACCATCTTCATTATTTCCTTTGGTCGTTTGAAAAGCTCCGGTTGTTGCAATTCCATTGGTTGAGGTTGTACGGCCAACTACGTAAATATTGCCGAGTGGGTCGGTAGAGCAATCAAAAATAAGTTCTGTTCCGTTACCTCCAAAGTAGGTTCCCCATAGTCTTGTGCTTGAACTGTCAATTTTTGCTACAAAGCCATTGGTTGGGCCTTCAACAAAAACACTGTGAGCGCCAAGTGTGGCAATGTTGTTTCCCGAAGAAGTTCTCCCCGTTATATAAATGTCTTCAGAAGATGTCATGCAATGCCTGTTAACTTGGTCAGAACCACTTCCGCCATAATATGTGCCCCATGCTTTTACTAAAGGATCTATAACTAAAGGTAATTGGTGATCAAGGTTATCAACTTCAAAACCCCATAAGTTATCGTCTTTTTTTAACCAGCGAATGCTGACTTCTTTTCCATCTTGAAACGCGATGGGTGCACTTTCTTGGATGGTGCCAAGTTCGGTTCTCATTTCTAAAGCGCCTTCCTTGTTAACGCTTACTTCAGCTCCGGTAATTTTTATTTCAATTTTTTTGTAATCAATTCCTCTGGCAATCTCATAATCGTATTCGAGGGCACCGTCTTTAAAGTAATATCGAATATCAATGCCTTTGTATAAAGATTTGATTTTCATTTCCTTGAAGCTGTTTGCTTTGATGCCGTTATCTTGCTTTGTCGTGTAATGGTGTTCATAATATTCGCTCTTTTTCAACTTTTTAATGTCAGATATCTTGTTGGCGCCTATCCACTGCATGTCTATGCGTGAGATATTTAAGTAGCTATTAAAGTTTGTTATTTCAGAATCAAACGCATCCCTTTCTTCCGACACGTCTTCTTTTTTAAGCTGGTAAGACATCCCGTTTTCTCCAACAAAAAGATCGTAGTTTGTGCTGTTTAGATAAAAATGTATATCATTTCTGGGCTCGAAAGACTGATCAACAACCTGTCCTTTATTTTCTAAAAAAACCGGATTGTTCTTGGGAAGTTGTGCGTGAACGTTATTAAATGTAACTAAATAGCAGCAAGCGCCAATTGCCAAAAGATAGCGGATGGCATTGTAAATGGTTATCTGTTTCTTGCTGGTTATCAAAACGTATATTCACAATTTTCAATGAGGAGTAAATGGTTTAACAAATTTACAGTTTTTTTCGTTAACTTTGGTGTGTTGTTTGAAATCAATTACAAGAGTATGAGTATGCGTTTTAAGTTGTTTTTTGCTTTTATGGCTGTGGCAACTTTTGTCTGCGCGCAATCCACTCCCGAACTCATATATTATCGTTTTAACCACGCCGGTTTGCCTACACCCAATGAAGCGCAATTCCCTGTAGGTGATGATAGTGTTTCTATTACGGGTACGGGTTTATCCATTGGTGGGGCTGGTATGCAAGGATCGGCACTAATCGGTACGGGTGCATCAAGTACCAATGGAATCATTCACACCAACTGGCAAACGGATTTTGACGGTTCTTTTACCATAGGGTTTTGGTGTTCAAATATTACCCAAGGTTCTGAT
The DNA here is from genome assembly GCA_003566715.1 of Cryomorphaceae bacterium. GTDB lineage: Bacteria > Bacteroidota > Bacteroidia > Flavobacteriales > Schleiferiaceae > CSBr16-58. The sequence goes on from PXCF01000133.1 coordinate 8,125, forward strand.
ATGAATTATGTCTTTGGTGACCTTGGAGCCAATGCATTTCGTTGTTTTACCAATGGATTTGCCGGTAGTGGAAATTGGATGGTGAGAGGGGGCAATTTACCGGATATGACGATTACCGGAGGTACTACCTCCTCTTCTAATTATATTCACATCGTATATGATGCGGTAAGAGGTATTTACTCCGGTTATCTCAATGGACAACTCAATGTAATGGTGCCCACAGATACCGGAATTGTTGTTTCCGGCAATGGCTTTACCGTTGGGGGATTTGGCACCGAAAATGGATTGTCCGGCCGTATGGATGAGTTCCGTGTGTATAATCGGGCACTCACTACCCAGGAAATACATGCCTCTTATAATCAAACCCTGGTAGAGTCAAATTGCAATAATGCCAACGCGGGTACATTGATCGCCAATTTTTCCAGTGTCTGTAGTGGTACTTCTGTTAATATTTCGTCATTGGGTGTTAGTCTCGCAGATAATGCGCAGTACACCTGGCAAGAATCTACCAATGGCACCATATGGTCGTCAATGACCAACGACACATTGGTGCCACTAGAAGTCACTCCTTCACAAAATACATTTTATCGCTTGGTTGCAAGTTGTGGGTCAACTTCTGATACCAGTGATGCAATAGAAATCATCGTAAGGTCTTCACCGCTGAGTGGAACGTATACCATTGATCAAAATGCAACGGCATCTAATACCAATTTCACGTCGTTTAATCAATTGGCTGATGCCTTATATTGCAGTGGTGTAGGTGGTGCTGTAAATATTAATGTGGTGGCCAATACGGGCCCTTACAACGAACGGGTGGATTTTCGTGAAATATCCGGTGTGAGCAGCACCAATACCATCACGATTGATGGCAATGGAAATATGATTACATACAATGCTTCAAATCAACACGATAAAGCGACGTTTTATCTGTTCGGAGTTAATCATTTAACGTTGAGAAATCTTCACATAGATGCGGCTGACCCGGTAAATGCCTTTGCCCTTCAGTTGAGGAATCAATCGGATTACAATACGTTTGAAAATTGTACCTTTTCATGTCCTGATTTTTCTACTTCAACTTCACCTCACGACCAAACAGCATGTGTGGCATTTGCAGCCTCAAGAAATACAGTTCATGCAGCAGGAAACAACGGTAGTTTTAATACGTTTGATTCCGTTTACTGTTTTGGTGGTCATTATGGGATAAGTTTTTATGGGGCTTCTTCTGTTTCTCCAAGTCAAAATAATACGGTTATCAATAGCTTTTTTGACAACCAGTTCTTTATGGCCATTAGTGTAAGAAATGAGGTAGGTTTTGAAATTATAGGCAATGAAATAACAAGGACACACAGTGCTCAGTCAAACTCACCTCAAACCGGCTTTAATTTTACAGGTATAGATGTAAAGGGGAGCAACAATAAAGGAGATATACGCGATAATGTTATACACGATATTTACGGACCTTCTACGGGTTCTTTCTATGGTATTAATTGTATGGCAACTTCAGGCGGAGATAGTTTGTCGCCCAATGTGATAAGCAATAATCTGATTTATAATGTAGGGGCAACGAGCAATAGTGCTAGAGGAATCGCCATTGCTTCTTCTATTTCACATCAAGGTTATTATTGGGATGTTTTTCACAATACGGTTATTCTCAATAAGAGTGGATCACCACTAACGGGACCTAATGCATCGGCACATGTTATATCTGCGGTATCTCCAGTTAAGGATGCTGTAAAGGTTTATAATAATTTGTTTTATATAGACAGGACAGATAATTCAGGGTTTATTGCCCTATCTTCATCAATTCATCATTTAGTCGATTTTGACAACAATGTTTATTATGCAACGCCATCGACACCGCTGGTAACTTTTTCGCAAAATATACCTACATTTACAGATTGGCAGGCTCAAGGAAATGATGCTAATGGCTTTGAAGCAGATCCCGATTTTGATTTTTCGACCACGGGCATTCAACAATGGCGCCCGCAATCGGGCTTTATTAAGTCCATCGGTCAAGATGTGTTGTCGGTGGTGCCCAGCGACATTGAAGGAGTCGGTAGAACAACGTCTCCGGATCCCGGCGTGTTTGAGTTTACGCCCGCGCCTTGTAGTGGTGTGTTCAATTTTGAAATTGATACCCTATCAACAACTTCCGCAACCATCAGTTGGCAAGGGACGACCAACGCATGGGAGTTGGTGTGGGATACTTGCGGATTCGACCCCGGTAGTGCCGTTGGTGCAGGGCATCCCAACCACCAAACCAATATTACCAACAGTCAAGGACATACACTTTCAAATCTGCCTACCGGTGAGTGCATCTGTGTTTTTATTAGAGAGGTATGTGTTGATGCTTCGCTTTCTGATTGGAGTCCCCCTTACGAAATATGTGTGCCCATCGAAACCGATGCGCGTATGGTTACTATTCTCCAGCCATCAGAGGGGCAATGTGGTTCTGTAGATTTTGATGTGAAAGTTCTTATTCAAAATTTAGGCTTGACAGACATCACCTCAATGCCAATACATGTGGAATTAGACGGCGATTTCAATCAAACATTTAATCATACCTATACGGGCTTGTTGCAAACCAATGAAATAGATACGGTCACGCTTGGTACCATTGACTTACGCTTTGGAGGTTGGTTGGATATGTTGGCATATACCGATTTATCTGGTGATATGCGGAGAGAGAATGATACCTTGATAATGGACTCTGTTTTAGTTAGACCATTGGTTCCGTATATTGATAATCCGTACGCTTGTCCGGGAACCGATTCTGTTTTTTTAGAAGCCCAAGATATTCCGTATACCAGAATGGCATGGTTCACATCGCCAAGTGGCGGTTCCCCATTTGCAGAGGGATTTGACGCATGGGTTCAAACTTCTCAGTCTCCAGTTTTTGCTCAGTTTTTGGATTACCCCGACTCTCTTACCGCATCTCTTTCTGGTAATGTCAGTGCTCAAGGAACCATGTTTGACGTGAGCGTGCATACCGATGTTATAGTTGAGTCGATGGATATTAACCCAGGTGCCACGGGTTCTGGTATTGAATACAGAATTTATTACAAACAGGGGAGTTACTCCGGTAATACTGGCACGTCAACCAGTTGGACGCTTCTGCATACGGAGGTTTTTTCTTCGGTAACGGCCAATACTCCTTTGCGTATGACGCTTCCCATGCCATTGCATCTCGATAAAAATGATTTGGTGTCTTTTTATGTAACCGGGGTTGATGGCGCTTCCGTGCGAACCGAACATGGTACCGGTGAATTTGAGTTTGATGTTGGCAACAATGGATTGTCTATTTATCAAGGTGTTTCGGTGGTTTACCCTTTCGGAAACATCATTAGTCCTCGAAGGTGGAATGGCCAATTTAACTACCTAATAAAACCGTGCTCGCGATTGAGGTCACCGGTTTCCTTAACGCCTCCGCCAGATAGAGTATTGGCAGATTTTAGTTTTATGTCTTTGACTAATAATAATGTACGTTTCTTCAATACAAGCGTAAATGCGGATTCTGTTCTTTGGGATTTTGATGGTTTGGGCAGTTCAGTCGACGATACTGTTGTTTTTCAGTTTCCGGCAGATGGTAATTTCAACGTGTGTTTAACTGCTTTTGGTGTATGCGGGCCAAACACGAGATGTGTGAATGTTCCAGTTTTTCAGTCTTCTATAGGTCGGTTTAAGGAGGATAATTCATTAAAAGTTTTTCCAAACCCCAATCAAGGCAAGTTTAGAATAGAGTTTAACCGTCAGCATGAGCAAATTGAAATGCTCTTAGTTAAGAATATTGCAGGACAAGAGATTTGGTATAGTATGGAAATGGTTGACGAACTTGACCTGAGTTTTCTGTCTTCAGGTATGTACTTTTTGTCTATACACACGTCAAGTACGACATACAACAAAAAAGTCATCATTAAAAAAGAGTAATCATATGATGATGAGCTATTCTTGTACTTGAATTTTCTTGACAATATCCTCTACACTCGCCTTAATCTCATTCCGCTCAATCGCCTCGTTGATTTTCTCTCTTTCCCTTGGGGTAAAGCGCCAGCTCAACGACAAATCTGCTGATTCCCAAGGGCGGAATAGGGGGAAGTTAATGACGTCAACGGGAACGTCTAAGGCGTCTTCGCCAAATTGACGTATGAGAGACTTATTGAACACCTGAAGGTTAGAAAAGCTGGTAATCACGCCACTGATGGGGCGAGTTAAATCGCTAAATCGATCTTTGCGTAGAGGGCGCATAAGTTGCGGTTCGTCGTGTGGACGGTCGGCTTTAATGCGGACGAAAATAACGCCGGAGGTGTTGTCTTCCAGCCATTGATTAAACTGGTGGGCAAAACGCATTCCGATTTCAAAGCCGTCGTTGTCTCGCACACCGGCATCGATGAGTTCAATTTCCGGATCGCTTGGTAGGTTGACCAACGGCGTGATATATGGAAACGATGCGCTGATTCGGTTGGCCGTGAGAAAAGAAATGTTGCCGGCGTCTTGGTCGGCAAAAATCCGACGGAACTCCAATCCATCGTAAACGCGGTCTTCCAATACGGTTTGCTGGTTTTGTGTAAAGGTAAAAAACGACGTGGGTTGGGCAGACATCACCATGCGGCGTCCGTCTTGAATCATGATGGGGGCAAAAATCATGGCCGGCATCTCGGCATTCTTTTCGGGTAGATAATAGTCGTCTAATGTTTTATCGAGCATGCCCAGCGTGTGCTGATTAAACGTGCGGTCAAACGCTGTTCCGCGGTCTTTGAAATAGGTTCTTCCGCGGTACTCAAACGTTCGGAAACGCAGGAATAAGTCGTTGACCAAAAAGTTGAAAATGGTGGGGTTGAGCTTGTCTTTGGCGAGAGATTCCCGAAGCTCCTCTCTATCTGAGGGCCAGTCTTCTTGCCAATCATCGGTGGATTCGCGGTATTTGATTTCCCTGAAAAATGAAGCGCCCAACATACCTCCGGAGGATCCGGTAATCATAAATGTTTGTTCATGTAGTTTTCCTTCAAACACACTGTCGAGCATGTTTAGCACGGCAAACGTCCACAGGGAAGATCGGATGCCACCACCGGTTACGTTTACGATGACAAGTTTTGGTTTGTCAGACGTTTGTTTTGACTTCCACTTGTTGAGTATATCGGCCCAGTGATTTTGGTCGTGCCACAGAATGGAGTCGGTAGTCAACGACTCTAAAACCATTCGGTTATAAGAAGCAGGTACAGTGTCGTAGTCTAATCCGGCAGCTGTATTGGGTTTATAAAAGGTGTCGGTAGAAGATAGGTAATTGAGTCCAACCAAAATAATAAAAGCAGCTGAAGGCGTCCACCCCTTAAATCTTGAATAGAAAGCGCCTGACAGCATGAGAAAGACCGATAGCATCAAAAGCGTTGTTGCGGCAGCAGGAATTTGTACCCAGGCATTTTCCTCGAACGTGCCCAAACTGATAACGACAACGATGAGTGCAATAAAAAAATAGGCGGCGCGGAGGTGGTGTTGCTCTAGGGCATTGAGAAGCTTGCTGTATTCGTAATGATCGGCCGACCGCGTTAAGCGAAGGCGATACATATTGCGGAGGTAGGTATTGACGCCTTCATCTCGCTGCATGGGGGTGACGGTTTTTCGCTTGCGAGAATAAATTTTTTGCAGTGCACTATTAAACGATTGTATGGGGCGGTCCTCGTATACATTTTTATTGCGGTTGAGTGTAAAGAAATAAGCGAACACAAAGGCAATCATCATAAAAACCCCCAGTAACAGTGCACCTATGTAAATAAGCACATCTGTATTTGATGTAGGCATTTCGTGATTAAAACGAAAAATCTGCCAAGCGAAAAAAGCAATAAAAGAAACGGGAAGTAAACTGTTGTTTACTGAAAATCGATAGATGGGCCGGTCGAGTGTGGCCAAGAAGCTGTAGCGATAACTGTAAAAAATATAGCTGGACACATGAAAGGCCATCACGAAAAGTCCCAAGCCAAGACCTACCAGCCAAAAGCTATAAATTCCCGTTTCCCCGCGATATTCGGGTAGAAGGAATAGAAGATGTACCCCGTAATCGGTAAAGAGAATTTCCGAAACAGCGAGAAAGAGAAACGCCCACATCAAAAGCATCAATGGACTTCTTTTCAGGTGTAAGACAAACAGTCTCACCGGGAAGAAGGTGACGAGGAAGTGCCACCAAAGCTTTAAACCTTTTACTTGAGGTTCGTTGTTGGAGTTCATAGTCGACTGATTTTTACAAACAAATCAGGTTGTTTGACTCTGCCCATTTGTCGAGGCTGTACGGGTGACACAGAAAACTGGTGCTCTCGACAGCCAAACGACTTCATTTGTCGACTGATTTCTGACATCCGTGAATCGGCAAGTTTTTCCGGAATGCCATTGGTATTTACTTGAATGTTATGGTGAATGCCTCTGCTGTCACTAATGCTTTCTGCAAGTAGTTTTAGCATAAAACGTCCACTCGGATATAGGCCTGCTTTATTGGAGATAAAGTCAATTCCTCTTAGCGGCATGGTCACTTCGCTTGGCGGGGAGAAATCGGGAGGCAGATTGTCGGGGGCGTCATCAATTTCAATAATTTTGAGCTCGACGCGTCTGTTTTGCAATTCTTCTTCAGCGGTGGTTTCTCTTATTAGTGGTCGCAAATTGCCGTACCCCTTGTAGTTTAGTCGGTTTTTATGGATGCCGTGTTGAATGAGGAATTCGTAGACAAACTGAGCGCGTTCATCAGAAAGCGGCTTGTCGTTGACGCAGCACACATGTCCGTGAATGTCTGCTTTTAATGAGGGGTACTTATAGAATGTGGTCACCATATCACTCAACACGTCAAAGGCATACCACATGGGAACAATTTGGTTGCCAACAAAGTGGAGGTTGGGCATGACATAGCTCTCTCCCTCTTTTAATTTTAGATCGGTGACGCGAAGTGTGCTGTAAAACGGAATGTTTGGTTGGTGGTAAACGATGATTTCACAGCGTCTATTAAGGTCGAATTTCTCGTTGTCGAAATACTTAGGCTCAAATCGGCCATAGTAGTTTGATACCAATTGATTCAGTTCAAATCCCCGGCTAATTAAGTATCTCTTCACGGCAATCACTCTGCGGGATGAGAGCTCTAAATTGTACTCATCTGTTCCTAGACTATCGCAGTGACCAAAAATATGTATGGAGTCAATCTTTGACTTGGGGATGGAGAAAATTTCTCGATCAAGTTTCTCCTTTTCACTTTGTCCCAGCCGGTCGTCATCGAATGGAAAATACACTTCAAATTCGGCCACTTGTGCGCCGAGGATAAAGGGGAAAAGTAAGAATATGAGGTGTTTGGTCATGCTGTGATAACGTGATTTTTGCGCAGATATGTATAGGCAAATCTCATTCCGAACGCGCAGCACGTCGAACCTTTTTAAATAACTCTGAACTAAAGACAAAGTCGGCGAGTTCTTGATTGTCGGTATGAAGAACATCTTCTTTGCTGCCTTCCCATATTTTTTTACCGCCTACCAAAAAGTTGACATGGTCACCAATTTGCAGTACCGAGTTCATATCGTGGGTGTTAATGACGGTTGTGATGTCGAATTCTTGGGTGATTTCTTGGATCAGTTCGTCGATGACCATAGCGGTCTTAGGATCAAGTCCACTGTTGGGTTCATCGCAAAACAGGTATCTTGGATTCATCACAATGGCTCTGGCGATGGCTACGCGCTTTTGCATACCACCACTGATTTCTGCTGGAAATAAGTGATTGGCATTTTCAATATTGACGCGGTTTAAGCAAAAATTGGTTCGCTCGGCAATCTCCTTGGAGCTTTTCTTGGTGAACATGCGCAGGGGAAAGGACACATTTTCCTCGACAGTCAGTGAGTCAAAAAGGGCGCTCCCTTGAAAAACCATGCCCAGCTCTAAGCGGAGTTTGCGTCTATCTTCAATAGACATTTCAGAAATTAAGCGTCCATCAAAGTCAACGTCGCCATCATCAATGTCATGAATCCCCAGCAAGCATTTTAGAAATACCGTTTTACCCGATCCACTCTTGCCAATGATGAGGTTGGTTTTGCCTTTCATGAAGGTGGCGTCAATGCCTTTGAGTACGTGTAAGTCGCCAAACTTTTTGTGTATGTTGGTAACGCGAATCATGGCTTAACCGAGTAACAATTGGGTGAGTAAATAATTTGTAAGGATGAGCACCAAGCTACTTGCTACTACCGCTTTGGTGCTGTTTTCGCCTACTTCAACGGCTCCTCCTTTCACAAAAAAGCCGTAATAGGCAGAAATACTGGTAATCACAAAGGCGAAGACCACAGTTTTGACGAGGGCATAAGCAATATAAAATGGCGTGTAATCTATCTGCAAACCTTTAATGAAATCGGTGCCACTGATCATACCGGTAGATGTGCCAAAGATGTACCCCCCCACGATACCTAGAAACATGGATATGATGATGAGAATGGGATTGAAAATGACGCAGGCGGCAATCTTGGGCAGGATGAGAAAGCTGGCGCTTTTTACCCCCATCACTTCAAGGGCTTCTATTTGCTCACTTACACGCATGGTGCCTAAGGTTGAGGCAATGTTAGAGCCCACCTTACCGGCCAAGATGAGCGAAATCATGGTAGGGGAAAACTCCAGGATGATGCTTTCTCGGGTGGCAATGGCAATATAATACTTTGGAATAATGGGGTTTTCTAAGTTGAGGGCGGTTTGAATGGTAACAACGGCGCCAACAAATAAAGAGATAATGGCCACCAAACCCAACGACTTTACGCCCAGCATGTAGAGGTCACGCACAAAGGCGTCCCAGTACATGCGGAAATTGTCGGGACGTCGAAATACAAGTTTCATGAGGATGAAATACCTGCCGATATCTTCTAAAATGCGTTTGATAAACATGTGTGCGAAGATAATACAATAGATGTAATTCTGAATGACAGATTTTATATGGCCGATGGTGAATTTATAAAATAAAAATTAACAATTAATAATTATCAGAAACGGCATTTAAATACCAATCGTTTTTATATATGCCGTTTTAATGGTTATGAGTTTTGAGTTTTGAGTTTTGAGTTTTGAGTGGGCTTTTACTTTGGTTTTGGCTGCTGTTTCATGAATGGATCAACGACTAAGCACTTCATTTTCAGTTGACAAAAAATTATTTAGAATTTTTAAAAATAGCTTGTTTAGAAACATTCTCGATTATAGTTTTGTCGCATTATTTTAAATCAGTCTAAATAAATGAAATCAACTATTTCTCTGGTTCTTATGCTCACTTTCCCCATGCTGTCTTGGGCGGGGGTTAATAAAGAAAACACGGTAGATGATGAGAGAAATCGTTATAATGTTACCGGATTTGTGATTGATAAAGACAATCAGCCGCTTGCCGGGGCGACGGTTCAATTGCTGCGTAGCAACCATTCTTCTTTGACCAATGCACAAGGTGCGTTTAAGGTTGCTAGAGTGATCGAGGGTAGCTATGTTATGGAAATACGCTATCTCGGTTTTACGACATTGAGGAAAGAGATTGAGGTTAATAGTGATGTGGATTTTGGTAAAATGCTGCTATTGGAAGATGAGTTTATGTTGCTGCAATCTACTGTAGTGACCGAAAGAGATCATTTGTTTCGCAATGTTCCGGGAACGGTGCGTATAACCAACAAGGAGGAATTGAATCGGTTGCAGCCATTAAGTGGCAATGAAGTGCTTCGAAGAATGCCGGGCATTAATCCGGTAGATGAGGACGGGGTAGGGCTCCGGTTAAACATTGGTATTCGCGGTCTCGACCCCGATCGTTCGAGAAATGTACTCGTACTAGAGGATGGTGTTCCGATTGCGCTGAACCCTTATGGAGAGCCAGAGATGTATTACTCACCTTCCATCGATCGAATGGAAGGGGTGGAGGTCATCAAGGGAAGCGGACAAATACTTTATGGTCCACAAACCTTGGGGGGGGTGGTCAACTTTATCACCGCCGATCCGCCACAGGAAGAAACGTATAAATTGCGTGTACAAGCCGGAGATGGTGGCTTTCGTTCAATTTATGCCCAATACGGAAATACGTTTGAAAAAACGGGCATGCAAATCAGCTACTTGCGCAAAGAAGCAGAAGCATTGGGTCCCTTAAATTTTGCCTTAGACGATGTCAATGCAAAGTTTCGCATACCCATTAATGAACGTTCTGTCTTGGGCATTAAAATTAGTGCGTATAATGAGCAGTCCAATGCCACCTATTTGGGAATGACACAACGTATGTTTGATATGGGTGGAGATGACTATCGCGTATTGGCGCCCAACGACCACTTGTCGGTAACGCGATTTGCCGGCTCTGTCAACCACCGTTACAATGCCAGTAAAAACTTGATCATTCACAGTACGTTTTTTGCCAATCAGACGACCCGCGACTGGCGCAGACAGGATTTTGCCTATAATCAACACGACGAAAACGGAAACATTGCTCCGGAGAATTACACCCAACGATGGGGCGATACCTCCGTGGTCGGTGGTGCCATATACATGTTTGACCGTACAGGTAACCGAAATCGCACCTTTCAAGTGGCCGGATGGGAGCAGAAACTGCAATGGAAGTACAATACCGGCGATTTGGTGAGTCACGACTTACAAGTGGGATACCGCTATATGTTTGAACGTGCCTTTGAGCAGCGAATCAACGGTTCATCTGCGGTGGCCAAGTCGGGCGAATTGGTCAACGACGAAATTCGCACGGGGCATGCATTCAGCGCCTACATTTTAGATAGAGTAAAAATTGGGGATAAGTTGGAAGTATCACCAGGAATTCGCATTGAAAATTACACCTTTGAAAGAGAGGTCCTCAGACAAAGGTCGGTGGATACACTCATAACGGCCAACAACAACATTTTCGCCATCATACCTGGCGTTGGTGCGAGCTATAGTCTGATTGACGAGCTGAATTTCTACGGTGGTGTTCACAGAGGATATGCACCGCCGAGGGTTAAAGACGCGCTGGATTTCACCTTCGAAAACCCGGTATTGGAACTGGATGCAGAGTTGAGCTGGAATTATGAGTTTGGCGTACGTACGCAATTGACCCGCGGACTTCGCGCTGATGCCGCTTTGTTTCTTCTTGATTTTGCCAATCAAATCATTCCCGCTTCTGAGTCGGCCGGCGATGCATTTGGCGTGGTCAACGCCGGGGCAACCGTCAATCGCGGTATAGAGGCTTCGGTGAATCTCAATACCAGAGATGCCTTTAAAACCAATTGGCTGATGTTGTTGGATGGACAGATGACGTATTTACACGCCGTTTTCAACAACGATCGTATGGTCAACGGAGAGCGTGTTCGGGGTAATCGATTGCCGTACGCACCAGAGTGGATTTTGTCGACAGCAGCTACCGTTGAAGCGCCTTTTGGAACCGGTGTTCGGTTGACCTACAGTTACATGGGCGAGCAGTTTACCGACGAAGCAAATACGGTTACACCAACCGCTAACGGACAATTTGGGCTGATGGAAGCCATTCAGTTGATTGACTTGACCGTGTATCATCACATTCCAAAATGGAACACCAGATTTAATATGGCCATTAAAAACATCACCGATGAGCGTTACATCGCTACCCGCCGACCTCGAGGTATCACCATGGGGTTGCCACGGATGATAACGGCCGGTTTTGATATTCAATTTTAATCTCAGTCATTATGAATCAATCCCTTTCGCTTACGCAACGCATCATACTGCTATGGTTGGTCATAACCATAGGTATGCTGTTTCACCAGTTTTTTAGTTTGCACAACCTGCGCTTTGGTGCAGACGTCATAAAGTCGGGCTACGACCAAACGCCACCGGTTGAATTGACCAAGCGGATGGTGCTCTATGTCTTGCCGTTGATGTACATCGTCATCAATGCCTTGTGGCAGCTGAAAATGGTGAGGGTATTAAACTTAGTGGCGGCACCCTTTTACCTGATGTTTCATACGTGGCATTTTGCGCATGAGTGGGGCAAAATGACCGATCCGGTTCAGTGGGTATTGCTTTCGTTTTTGATTGTTTGGTCGGGATTGTTGGTATACTCTTGTTGGAAATGGGTCAAACTAAATTCGTAGGGGCGTATTACATACACCCATAGATGTGCATGTTCGCCTGAATAATTGTATTGATTCAGATTGTTATGTTAATCCACGTCGAATTTATTGAATGTCGAAATTAATTCTGCAATGTTGTTTACTTTCAGTTTTTGAAAGATTCGCTGCTTATAGGTTGATATGGTGGAAGGTTTAAGATTGAGCTGTTCCATAATTAATAGGTTGCCATCACCGGCGGCGAGTAATCGGCCAACTTCCAACTCTCTTTTAGATAATTGATTCAAAGGGTTGATGCCCTTCTTAGATGTGCGCTCTTTTAATTTGGATTGAAACTCCGGGCTGACATAAGTCTTGCCATCTAGGGTGGTTTTTATCGCGTCTTCAATGTCTTCTTCCGGACTTAATTTGTTGACGTAGCCGAGGGCGCCAGCTCTAAGAAAAGCTTCGGCATATATGTCTTCCTCGTAACTGGTAAACACCAGAACTTTACAATGCGGTGAAATGGCCATGATCTCAGCCATCATTTTGCTGCTGTTGCCGCCGGGGAGGTTGATGTCCAAAACAATCAACTCAGGATGCTTTTTTTTTAACAACTCAATGGTTCTTGGAAAGGAATCGGCTTCTAAGATATCAAAGCCATTGTCAATTCTTGAAAAGAGTAAATTGATTCCTCGCCTAACGATACTGTGGTCATCAGCGACAATGACGCATTTCTTATTGTTCATTCTTATCAAATTATGATTAGTAAAATTAGTGCGAAATATTGAACTTTACAATGTTTTTGTGTGCAA
>PXCF01000011.1 GCA_003566715.1 Cryomorphaceae bacterium
ATAGGGGTTTCTTTGGTGTTATGAGTTAAGAAACCCCTATAGCAGCCAACGTTTTACTTAGCCTTATAAAAAATATTCGTAACCAACTCTTCTGAGCTTGAAACGTCATTGGGGTTATTGACATACGCTTCAACCACCAAATCCGGCAATGGTAAGTTGTGCTTGCCGTAGAAAGAGTGAATCATACCGTGTGTTTTTTCAATGGTTTCATAGCTTCCGCGGTGTACAGCTTTGTATGCTTTGCCGGAAAGGGTCATTTGCTCATAACCTTCAAGCAACACTTGATCGAGGTTACCGGTGACGGGAAATGGCGCCAATGGTGCCGTCTTCACCTTCCATCCAATCCTTGATATCGGGATCCATGTTATGCCAAGGGGAAAAGTCTTTGGATTTTTCAAAGTACATGACTTGTTCTTTGATGATGCTCTTAGGCGCATTGATGCTGATACTTCTTTCTACACTAAAATCCGTAGGCGCTACAAACATCAATATGACGACCAGCACAATTAAAGAGACCAGTCCGATAAAAATAAACTTTAAAGCTTTCACGGTGTGTGTGGTTTGGTTAGTAAGCAAAGGTAAAAATTTTTACCAATTGAAAATCATTCTTATAAGTTTCTACGCAATGGTTGTAAAATTGTCACAACAAAGCTGTCATTTCAACCACAAAAGCTCCTGTAAAACCAACATTTCCCATTACCTTCGCAGCGCAAAATTTTCACTCATGTACAGAAGTCACAATTGCGGTGAACTCCGCAGCAAACACATTGGTAATGAAGTTGTTTTAGCCGGCTGGATTCAACGCAGTCGGGTGATGAGCGGACAGATTTTTGTCGATCTGCGCGACCGATATGGCATAACGCAATTGAGCTTTTTTGAAGCTGAAAACGCCGATACGTTTGCCCAAGCCAAAAAACTGGGCCGTGAGTTCGTGATTCAAGTGACGGGCAAGGTCGTTGAGCGACAATCCAAAAACAGCAATCTACCTACAGGCGACATCGAAGTGGTGGTTAGCAAGCTCACGCTGCTCAACGCCAGTAAAACGCCGCCGTTTACCATTGAAACGGACACCGACGGCGGAGAAGAACTGCGCATGACCCACCGCTACTTAGACCTCAGACGTCAGCCGCTGCAATCGGCCCTCAAACTTCGTCACCAAGTATCGATGGCGGTGCGCAAATACCTCTCCGAACAAGACTTTCTGGAAATTGAAACACCCTACCTCATCAAATCTACCCCGGAGGGCGCGCGTGACTTTGTGGTGCCATCGCGGATGCACCAAGGCCATTTTTACGCCCTACCCCAATCGCCGCAGACCTTTAAGCAGTTACTGATGGTGAGCGGGTACGACAAATATTTTCAAATTGTGCGCTGCTTCCGCGATGAAGACCTACGCGCCGACCGCCAACCGGAGTTTACGCAAATCGACTGCGAAATGGCCTTTGTGGAGCAAGAAGACATCCTCAACACCTTTGAAGGCCTTACCAAACACATCCTCAAAACCGTGGTCAATGTCGACATAAAAGGCGACTTCCCGCGTATGAGCTACGAGGAAGCCATGACCAAGTACGGCATCGATAAACCGGACATTCGCTTTGGCATGACGCTTACCGAGATCACCGAGCTGGCACAAAACAAGGGCTTTCAAGTATTTGATCAGGCCGAATATGTGGGCGGAATCGTGGTTGAAGGCGGCGCCGAAATGAGTCGCAAGGAAATCGACAAACTGATCGACTACGTCAAGCGTCCACAGATTGGCGTGAAAGGCTTGGTATGGGTGAAGTGCAACGACCCCATCAAATCATCGGTTGATAAATTCTTTGACGCCGAGCAACTCAACGCGTGGAAATCTACCATGAACGCCAACGATGGCGACCTCATTTTGATCATCGCCGACGAAACCGATCGCGCACGCAAGGCATTAGGCGAATTGCGCCTGTACCTTGGCAACGAACGCGGACTTCGCAATCCCCAGGACTTTGCGCCCTTGTGGGTGGTTGACTTTCCACTTTTGGAAAAAGACGAAGAAAGCGAACGCTGGCACGCCATGCACCACCCCTTCACCTCTCCCAAACCGGAGGACGTGGCACTTCTCAAAACAGACCCCGGAAAAGTTCGCGCCAATGCCTACGACCTGGTACTCAACGGCAACGAAATTGGCGGTGGTTCCATTCGTATCCACAACCGTGAACTGCAATCGACCATGTTTGACTTGCTCGGATTCAGCAAAGAAGAAGCCGAGGCGCAGTTTGGGTTCCTCATGAATGCCTTCGAATACGGAGCCCCTCCACACGGTGGCATCGCTTTTGGATTCGACCGATTGGTGGCCATTCTCGGCGGACAAGAGAACATCCGAAATTTCATTGCCTTCCCGAAAAACAACGCCGGCCGCGACTTGATGATTGATGCTCCGGCGGTGATAGATGATGCACAGATGACGGAGCTGGGGATTACGAGCACATAGATTTCTTTGTGAAAAGGTTTGTGACCTGTCTCGACAATGCTTCTACGGGACAAGTTGTGTGGTGAAACAAGAAAACCCCTCAGAGCAGAAACGCTCTACTCCGAGGGGCACATTTAACCAAACCATGAAAAAAACTATTGTTTCACAAAGCGCTGCCGGTATTCTTTATACGGTGTTTTCACAGCAATGATATAGACGCCCGATGATAGTTGATCGACGTTTAGGCGCTGTACATAGGATGCCGTTTGCACCTCACTGAACACGGTTCTTCCTTCCAAGGCAGTCACCGTAAACAGCAGCTCATCATCGAGTTTGGCGATGCCCTCGGTACGCATGTAAAGGAAATCGTTGGTGGGATTGGGATAGAAAACGATGTCGCTGGCGGCGAAGAAGCCGTCTGTTGACGCTTCATCTGCATCATCCGATTCGTAGTTTACGTAAGGGCTGTAGAGGGTATTACAGTTCCAAAACTCCTCCATAAATTCATCTTCTGAGATATTGCCCAAGAGCATTTGCTGCTCCCATCCCATCACGCACTGCCAATAATCGCGGCGATCGATGTTGCGCTGCGACAGATTCCCCGTGACTTCGTTGAGGGCACTCAATGCCAGTGTGTGGTAGTGACCCATACGATACAAATGCGCTCTCGACAGCTCCAGGTCAGCGCGATGGTTGTCGTATTGACTGCCACCGGGCAGCAAGCCTGAAAACACCGAGATGTAGTTGTTCATGGAAGCTATGTAGGTGTTGGGCTGGGCCAAGGGATCGGCATGAACGACTTCTAGGTGATTGTACATGTAGGCCATGCGCACTAAATCATAGGCCATGGAAAATCCAACTTTAGCAATCTGATACGCATCAAGAGATGTCGTTTCCGACAACTGCGGGATTGCTTGATCCAGAACCAAAAGCACATCGTCCAAGACGTCCATCGCATACTCTTCAATGTGCGACTCTTCTTCACCATACAACAAGGCAAAAGATTCGTCTAAAGCAAATTCAAAAGGCATGCCTTGACCACTAACATTTACCATAAGACCACTGCTTCGATCTCCAATCCATCCATCAACTGTTGGAAGAGCAAAGCCGTTGGTGCTGTTGGTGCACATCGCAGTAAAATAATTGGTTTGTACTTGAAGATCACGAAGCGAACCATTGTACTGCACAAGACCTATCCCAGAGGCATTATGTGGCATTGCGTTGTTAGTGGCATCAATTTTCTGATTGACAATTGGAACCACTGCTCTACTCTGTAGACTGCCGCTCACGTAAACAGGCGTGACCGAAAAAATATTCTCGCCATTGGTCAAAAGCACACCCGTTGCATCTGTCAGCAAGATAGGTAAAGCTGCATTGATTTGATTCATAGCTTCATCAGACATGTCAACAACCGCAGAACGACAATCTACGCCTACGCTGAAGTTATCGATGCTTGAGCACGTCATTCTCAAGCCAACACTGTGGTGATAAATAGCCGTATCAAGAGGGTTATTACCAGAAATCTCAAAAGTACTGGATGATATCATCAGCCCGGCACTGGTTTCCGATTCAACTCTTACCGGAGCGTTGACATCTTCGAAATTAGAATACAAGATTCTACTTTGTCCTAAAGCTCGATTAGACACTACACCCATTTGACAATCACTCGCGGTTACATCAATAAGGGTAAAGTTTCCATTTTCAAACTCAAGGGCGATGTCACTGTTTGAAAAACGACAAGAATCTATCAGTAACGCCTGCTGCACTCCCAATTGGTAGCCCTTAAAGCAGCGGTAACAGTCGTTAAAATCATTGTTTTTCACAATCACATCATTCAAACTCTTACCCCAAACTTGGACACCCATATGCTTGTTACCATTGTTTAATGAGGTGATGTTTGAATTGACAAAAACCAAAGAATCAGCAGTGAGATTGGCATACATGCCCGAGTCGATAAGAAGATTGATATCATCAAGCTCAATCAATGAAAGGCGATTGCGGTTTTCATCAAAAGCATTGAGCGGGTGCTTACAAACGACGGTTGGAGTATGTTGTGCATTTCCCTGTAACACAAACCTTGCATTACTACCAATCGACCAGTTTGTTCCGGCAGGCACCGGGCCATGGTCGTTCCAGTTCGGCTGATCAAACACCAACACGCCCAGTTCACTCACTTCGGTTGAATACGTCAACTCCGCGTTTGGATGCATGATGACCTTGCCCTGGATAACCAATTTGGCATTTTCTCCATTAAGGAAAATACGGGCGCCGGAATGAATTTCTAATGCAGCGCCTTGCTTGATTATCAAGGTAGAATTATCTTCAACGACAAGCTTGCCACCCGAGTCAATTTCCAATACTGATCCCGGCTCAAAAATCAACTCACCGGTGTTGTTGGCAAAAGCCAACCCAACATTCAATAAGCCACCATAACTGATTTTAACTCGATTGGTATCACATGAATATGCCGTATTCACTTGATAATGTGAGTTGGATGTTCCGGTTATCCCGCTGGGGTTAAAACCAACATCATTTGAGTGGTTTATGTATAGTTGTCCACCATCAACCACCTCCACCGATTTAAGAATATTGGTCTGTGGCGCATTGACATCATTAGGACGACCATAGTTGAAAAACCTATTCAATTGTGGGCTCAAGTTACCCGTTGCCACATCTCTTATGGCCGGCTCTTGATCGATTTGCTCCATTAGCCAGTGGTACATGGGTTGAGTAACGGCGCAGTGGAGTTGGTTACTTGACTGTAAATAAGAGTTTC
>PXCF01000143.1 GCA_003566715.1 Cryomorphaceae bacterium
ATATTAAAACAATAATCAACCCTTATGAATAAGCAATCCATCATCAACATCGTTTTCGGTCTGGGAATCGCCTTGGTCTTAATTTTACAACTTACCGGCAGCAGTTCTTCAACGCAACCCGAAAGTAAACCGGCAGAAAAGCCCAAGAAAGAAAAAGCAGAAGGTGATGGCACCTCCTCAGCTTTAAGGGTGGGCTACATACGTACAGACAGCTTACTTACCAAGTACGAGCGCCATAAAGAATTGCAGCAAAAACTGGAAGTTAAGGTAAAGTCACTCGAAAGAGAGTGGGAACGTAAAATGGGCGTGTTCCAAGAAAACCTCAAAGTATTGGAGGAGGAAGCCGCAAATATGAATCAGCAGCAGCTGCAAATGGCACAGCAAGAATTGGAAATGAAGCAGCAAGAGCTGATGGCCTATCGCGAGCGCAAAACCCAAGAAGTAGTGCGCGAAGAGCAAGAACTAAACGCCTCTCTGTTTGAAGAGGTTTACGATGCCATTGACGTCATCAAAGAAAAACTAGGCCTGGATATGATTTTCATGTGGGACATTGGTGGTAGCCTTGTTTGGGCCGACGAGTCCTTTGATATCACTAATGAAATGGCGGAAGAATTGAACCGTATGGTTAAGAAAGAGCAAGCTAATAAATAATTCAAAATGTAGAATGTAGAATGTAGAATTAAGACGGTTGGCGGTAAATGCCGTTTGATTCCGCGGGATGGCGATGTAGAGACGCATAAACATGCGTCTTTTAGATGATGAAAAAACAATGAAAATTATGCGTTGGCGATTATTTTTTATTAGTTCCATGTTGGTTTTTGTCGTTTCTGGTTGTTTGCCGGATGACGATAACGACGATATTGCGCAGTGGATTGGTGAGTGGACCGCCAGAGAGACATCCGGTGAATTTGCACCTCAAACCTATACCGTGACCATTTCTCGTCGGCCATCTGTTATGGGCGACCGCGTGAATATCCGCGGACTGTACGCCCAAGGGAATGACTTTCTACTGGTGGCGGATGCCTTTGGCAATGATTTAGAAATCAATGAACAAGAGGTAGACGGCCTGACTGTTTCCGGAACGCTTAGCATCAATAATGCCGGTGACCGCGCCAGTTTAAACATGACAGTGAACGATGGTTCCGGAAATGATCAAGTGGCCGGTGAGCTAACCAAATAACGATTTTTTGAATATTTATTTGCACATGTATATATGCAAGAATCTTGTGGTTATGCATTTGTAAATGTGCAGCTTTCTAACTTTATAGTCAGCTACTAGTGGGATTTCAAAAAATCCAAATTTCGCTTCAACCCACTGTACTTGGTGCGCTTTACCGCTGAGTGACGAAATATCTCACGGAATACGTCTTCGGTGATTTCGTGCCATTCGCTTTTCGACATTTGCAAGAGGTCGGGATGGGGCGAAAAATCTTCTACATCATGGGGTTTGGAAAAACGGTTCCACGGACAAACATCCTGACAAATATCGCAGCCAAAAGCCCAGTTCTTCATTTTATCGCGAAAAAACTCGGGTATGGCTTCTTTGTATTCAATGGTTAAGTGCGAAATACAGCGATTGCTGTCCACCTCATAAGGTCGCGGTATGGCGTCTGTCGGACAAGCATCCATGCATTTGGTACACGTGCCGCAGTGATCGCTGGTGGGCGCGTCGGGAGTGAGTTCTAAATCGATGATCAGCTCACCGATAAAATAAAACGACCCGGTTTTTTGGGAGAGCAGCAACGAATGCTTGCCAATCCAACCCAAACCACTCTGCGCCGCCCAAGCCCGTTCCATTACCGGTCCGGAGTCGACAAACACTCGCCCATTGACATCTCCTATATCTTCTTGAATATGCTGCATGAGCGTATGCAGTTTGTTTTTCATCACCCGGTGATAATCTTTACCGTAGGCGTACTTGGAGATTTTGGGGCTTTGCTCGTTTTGCTGGGTTTCTTCGGGAAAATAATTCAGCAGAAGGGAAACCACACTTTTGGCACCAGGGACCAGTTTGGTTGGATCCAATCGCTTGTCGAAGTGGTTTTCCATCCACTGCATACTGCCGTGATAGTCCTTTTTCAACCAGGCCTCAAGTCGGGGTGCTTCTTCTTCTAAAAAGCGGGCACGACTGATGCCACAAGCCAAAAAACCAAGTTGCTTTGCCCAGTCTTTGATGTATGCCGAATATGTTTCGGCTTTGGTCATAAGTTAGGGCGATCAAACAATCCACCCTGAACGGAACGTTGAAATGGTCGCTCAAAATGGAGATACGCTTTTTCCGTGGCCACACGTCCGCGAGGCGTTCGGATAAGATACCCCTCTTGGATGAGATATGGTTCGTAAACCTCTTCCAATGTTCCGGCTTCTTCCCCTACCGCAGTGGCAATGGTTTTCATTCCCACCGGCCCACCGCTAAACTTGTCGATAATAGCCAAGAGAAAGCGGTTGTCCATTTCATCCAAACCATTTTCATCCACTTGAAGGGCTTCCAAACCAAAACGCGTAATTTCCAAATCGATGGTGCCATTGCCTTTCACCTGGGCAAAATCGCGAATTCTGCGCAGCAACGCATTGGCAATACGCGGCGTCCCTCTGCTTCTTCGGGCGATTTCCACCGCGGCGTCGGGGATGATTTTTACCTTGAGGATGCTGCATGATCGCTCCACAATATCGGCCAATAATTCTGTGTGATAGTACTCCAAGCGTGCATTGATGCCAAAGCGTGCACGTAATGGTGCCGTGAGTAAGCCCGAGCGGGTGGTGGCACCAACCAGGGTAAAAGGATTCAATTCGATCTGCACACTGCGGGCGTTGGGGCCCGTTTCAATCATAATGTCGATGCGAAAATCCTCCATAGCCGAGTAGAGGTATTCTTCAACTACCGGACTCAAGCGATGTATTTCGTCGATAAAGAGAATGTCGCGTTCTTCTAATCCGGTGAGCAATCCAGCCAAGTCGCCCGGCTTATCGAGTACCGGGCCGGAGGTGGCGCGTACATTAACCCCCAATTCGTTGGCCAATACGTACGACAAGGTGGTTTTCCCCAACCCCGGAGGTCCGTGCAAGAGCACGTGATCGAGTGCTTCATGCCGTTGATTGGCTGCTTGAACAAAGACCTTTAGGTTTTCTAATACCTTTTTTTGGCCCGCAAAATCGTCAAAAGACTGCGGTCTAAGCTTCCGCTCAAACTCTACTTCCTCCGGAAGCAAGTGCTCAGTTGAAGCATCCAAACGTTCGTTTTCTCTACCCATGATTCAAGCAAAAATACAACAAACAGCATCATTGAATGAATGCTTATTTTTTATTTTACCCTTGTATAAAATGCAAATCCTCAGTTTTAACTATTTATGCAATTTTATTTCTCATTAAAAAACTATCAAAAATTTAAAATTTTTAGTATATTTTTGTAGTCCAAATTTTGTATTTTTTTGCAGACGTCATTTTCAAAAAAATAAGACTTTTTTATTTCATGATTCAAAGCACCATGCGAAACACTATTTTTAAAGCTGCAAGCAGCAATCGCTACAAGCAAATTGGGTTTGTCTGTTTCTTCACACTCGGCATGTTTTTGTCGACCAATGCCCAACGACTGGACTATGAGCGTTTACGTGCCACCGGACCAATACCAGCAGAGTACACGGAATATTTTACCTCCAAATACTTAGAAGCAGCACAAGGTGTTGACATGGAATCCAACAAAACAAAGAGGAAACGTCAGGATGACTTTCACAAAAACAATCAGTATTTTCTTGATGAAATGATGACCAGCGGAAAAATCCTCTACGGAGACCCGGTCACTAACTATTTACAAGAGGTAATGGATTACCTACTTAATGTCTACGGTCAAACCAACAAAGACATTCGCGTATTCACGGTACGCAGTACACAGTTTAATGCCGCCGCAACCGAAGACGGAATACTGCTGGTCAATCTAGGACTACTGGCACAGGTTGAAAACGAAGCCCAGTTGGCCTTTATCCTAAGCCACGAACTCATTCACACCGAAGAAAACCACGTTATGGAGGGCTTTTTGGAAAAATTAAAAATCCAAAAAGGAGAAGATGCTTACCGCCGACAACAGAGTGACGAAAAGCTTGTTGCCATGAGTAATTACTCCAAATCACACGAGTTTGAGGCCGACTTAGAAGGTTACAAGCGTATTTTTTCCAAAACCAACTACGACCCGGAAGAAGCGTTGCGCGTACTCGACGTAATGCTCTATTCTTATTTGCCGTTTGACGAAGTTGTTGTCGACAAAACGTTTTTCAACACCACGAATTTTTCGCTTGACACTTCATTTTTTCCTGAGTCTGTAAACGGCATTACGGCCTATGAAGACTACGACGATACCAAAAGTACGCACCCCAATCTCAAGGCTCGTAGAGAAGCGCTTGAGGTTGTTATCGACAAAACACCCAGCAACGGAAAAGAATGGTTCATTGTCAATGAAAACGCATTTTTTGAAGCACAGGAACTGGCGCGTTTTGAGTGCTCTGCACTGTTCTTAGCCGACCGCAATTACCCCGAAGCACTGTACAACAGCTTTTTACTATCACGCAAGCACCCTGAAAACAAATTTCTACACAAAAACGTGGGTATTGCTTTGCACACATTTGCAACATATAAAAACAACGAAAACACCAAGTTCATTCGCAACGTAACCGACGTAGAAGGGAACATACAGTCCATTTACTACATGCTCGACAGACTGAGTTCCAAAGGTGTTTCCATATTGGCTACCCTCTACAACTTTGAAAATCACCTCCGATACCCCGATGATGCATTTTTAAAAGACCTATTTGAACGCAGTTTACATGAGCTGGTGTTTTTCCACGAAGTTACCGACGACGATTTTGAAACCGAGTTCCCCATTGAAGAAGAAGAGGGGGAAGAAGAAGAAGAAGAAGAATTTACACGTCGTGGCCGCAGCTCTAAGGTGACAAAACTAAGCAAATCCAAGCGCTCGGAAGAAGATGCCTACGCCTACGCCTTCGTCAATGCGTTTAAAAACAACACCTTTAAGGCCGCTTGGGAAAGTGAGCAAAAGGATTTAAAAGCCTTTAAAAAGCAATCAAATTACCTCTCTTGGCACGACCGACGCGTAAAAGGAAAAACAGTAAGTAACCCTAACGGGTCGAGAAACGTAGAGAAGGAAAAGGACCCCATACATAAAGTGGTGGTTGTAACTCCTCGCTTTCTCAAATTAAAGCAAGGGAATTATAAAAACAATTACAAGCCAATTATCAAGTTTGAAGATACCGACATCGAGCAACGAAAAATGCGCGAATTAATTCCCGGCTACCTAGAGCGGGTTGGTTTAGATGCTGAGTTTTTGGACTACAAAACACTGGACAAAATGGACGATGATCTGTTCAATGATCTGATGTTTGTCAACGACTGGTTGGGAGAATATTGGGATCACCCCCGCGTGGAAAACATCGTAAGTTCAAATGACCGCGCTCAGGAGTTCATTGAAAAATACGGTACGCAATACATCATGTACACCGGTATGATTACCTACCACAAGCAGCTGGAACGTGTGCAGTCTGCTTTCAACGATTTGGCCATCGGTGCTGTGGGTGCATTGCTGTTTCCCACGACTATCTTTTATTCCATTAGTAGTTTAACAAAACCGAGAGGTCAAGTGTTTCAATTTGTATCGGTTTACGACATCAAAAATGGATACACTCGTTTCCACTTTGTAGAGAACTTTGACGATAAAATCACTCGTGCTGAGTTAAAAGCGATGATTTATGATAAGATGTATCGCGTTGCCAACGATTAATCGCCAAAGTCAATTTTAAACACCATTTATTATGCGTTTACTTTTTTCAACTGTTCTTCTAATAATCCTTCCTGCTTTAGCATTTTCGCAAAACAATCCCGGTTTTCTAGGCAAAAACAGAATCATTAAAGTTGAACATGGCTTATTCATCCAAAATGCCGAACAACCTCACGGCATTAACGACGATGCATTTGCATACTCATTTATTCCGTCTTGGGCTGACATCCGAAGCCGCAACCGAAGCCGCATTGGTATATCGTACGAACAAATATTGAAGCGTAAGATGAGTGTCACGGGATCGATTCACCGATACAATTCCTACGGAAAAATGAATAGTGGTTTTGTTGTTGGCAACCCTCTCTCCGAAGCGGTAAAGGCTGATCCAGGTTACTTCAAAGCCAGCAACACCCAGCTTTCAGCGGCTTTGCGCGTTTACAACCGGTTTGCTCCCGTTGGATTGTATTTTGAAGTTGGGGTAAGTGGTATTTTATACGCCTCTGAAGAAACACATTTTATTGAAATTAGAAATGGAGAGCCTGTAAGTAATGGCATAGATGAAAAAATTACTGCGAGCGGATTTACCTGGATGGGGCACTTAGGTCTTGGTTACAATCAATTTTTGAGTGATGAACTGTTTATTGGTTTTGATATGCGACTTTACATGCGATCATTTGGCTATATTGATGATGTGTCAAATCTTCCTCTATGGGATGACAGTATTCCTTACGAAGAGCGATTTGATATGTTCACAGAACGAAATAGCCTTACCGCCATTGCCTTTGGGTTTACTTTGTCGGTGGGTTACATGTTTTAATCTCCCCCAGATTAAAGCAAGGCCGCAAATCGGTTTCCCGGCATTGCGCGCACAAGACCTTTGAGTTCCATTTCCAGTAGTCGAGAAAGCACCACCGATGGGCGCTCATTCATTTCGCTGCACAGAACTTCCAACGGGGTTTCTCTTTGACGGCCAAGGGTTTCAATGAGTTGTTTTTCCTCTGCATTTAATTCTACGAAAAGTTCCGCTTGCCTAACCTTGTTTTGCGACGCATCTTCCCAACGCAAATCGGTAGGTACTTGCTGAGGATTGTGGAGCAACGCTGCCTTATTAGAAGCAATAAGGGCATTACAACCCTCTGAGTAAACGTCCGCTGGTTTTCCCGGCACAGCATATACCTCTTTGTTGTAGTCAAAAGCCATGTTGGCCGTAATCAGTGCACCGCCCTTTTGCGCCGCTTCCACCACCACCAAAGCATCGGAAAGCATGGCGACAATCCGGTTGCGCATGGGAAAATTCTGTCTGTCGGGCTTGGTCCCCGGTGGAAACTCACTGATCAATCCACCGTTGTCGAGCATGCGATTGGCAACACTGCGATGCACCGCCGGATAAACGCTGTCCAACCCATTTCCCAACACGGCCACCGTGGGAGTATTGTGCTTAATGGCTGCCTGATGCGCTGCTATGTCTATCCCATAAGCCAAGCCACTCACTATGCACGGTTGATAAGCTGCCCACTGCTCAATCCACTGCTCCGTGAGTGAACGCCCATATGAGGTTGCGTTGCGAGTGCCCACTACTCCAATACTGTGTCGATGATAAAATGGCAAAGGCGCCCCCTTGGTAAACAACACCACCGGTGCATCGTCGAATACGCGAAGGCGATGCGGAAAATCGGTATCGGAAAAGGCGACCATTTCTAAACCATAACGCTTGGCCTCATGATACTCAAAGGCTGCCTGCTCGTAACACGACTTCACTTTCCTTAGCACTCGAACGAGGTTATCGGTTACGCCTTCTAAAGCTTTTAGCTCTTTGGGAGTTGCCTTACATAACCGCTCTGTATCGTCTTCAAAATACCGCGCCAGCTGTCGAATACTTCTCGATCCAAGCCCCGGCGTCAACGCCAAAGACCTTGCAAAAATGGCTTGTTTGTCCCGATGAGAAATTGACATATTTGTAATATTAAGCGTACAAATATCTAAAAATATTTTTATTATTGCAAATAGAACGTGAATTTAAATTTCTTATCATCTGACTATGCGCTTCTTTTAAAAATCAAAAAAAACTGATTTTTCAGCAATATTAAAAAAGTGTATCGTCGTTGTATTGTATAGTTTTGTCGCCAAAATCCGGAAATGCAACGAATTGTTTTTATCCTGAGTTTTTCGATTACCAGCTTGGTGGTTTTTGCTCAAGAAAACCTGAGAAGTGTAGAGGTAATAGGTGTCAACGAAGACAGCAAACGTTACCGCGAGTCTCCACGACAAATCATTGTTATAGAGCGTGCAGACATCGAATCCAGCGGCGCTCAATCCATCACAGAAATTCTGGAATACGCCATCGGGGTGGATGTTCGTCAACGAGGCCCGATGGACGCGCAAACCGACATCAGCATGCGTGGTGGCACGTTTGATCAAACACTTATTCTCATAGATGGCGTGCGGGCCAATGATCCTCAAACAGGGCACCACAACATGAATCTACCCATTCACTACCGACAAATTGAGCGCATAGAAATCATTCCCGGTGGTGCGTCAAGACTTCTTGGACAAGGCGCCATGACAGGTGCCATCAACATCATCACCAAGAAAGATCCCGGCAATCGCAGTAGTCTGGAGTCCTTTTTCGGTCAAAACGGATTGTTTGGAGGCCGGGTTTACCATCAATTTGGTGAAGAGCACTACGGTTTTGCGATAAACGCGCAACATCTCCAACACATGGGCCACGTCGACAACACCGATTTCACCAGCAGCACCGTGAATCTTAGCGGATACCACAGAAGCAACAAGCACGAAATCAACGCCTTGGCAGGACTAACCAGCCGCAGCTTTGGTGCGCAGAACTTCTATTCCTTTGCCTTTCCCGAGCAATTTGAAGCCATTAGAGGTTTACAAGGCCATGTCAACTACCGTAGAGACATTGACAGCAATACGGTTTTTGAGACCCGTGCCTATGTTCGTCAACACCACGATCGCTTCGAATTATTCCGAGAAGGCATCGGCCATTATCAGTTTCAAAATGGCCTTTTCATTAGCGATACCGACACAGCACCGAGCTGGTATGGCGACCACAATTATCACCGCAGTCGGGTTGCTGGGGTTGAAACGTCGCTGCGAAAGACCATTGCCCAATACCACACCTTCTCCGTAGGCATAGACTACCGATACGAATCCATCCTTTCCAATGCTTTAGGTGAGCCCATTGACAACGAAATTGCGGTTAGAAATCACTCCCGCGGAACATACACGCGTTTTGCCGATCGTCACAATTTGGCGGCACATGCGGAATACCGTTTTTCATTTAAAAAATTTGCATTACAAGGTGGCGCATTATTTAATGAAAACTCAGATTTTGGCTCCGCCATCATGCCGGGTGCCGAAATGAGTTTTGCATTTTCTAAAAACAACATGATTTTTGCCGGTTACAACCGTGGCTTCCGCATCCCTACGTACACCGACCTTTACTACGCTGTAGGCGGAGCACAAGGGAGCATCGATTTGCAGCCGGAATACTCCGATCAAGTTGAACTGGGCTATCGTCAACTGGGAAAACAATACGCTTTCAACACAGCGGCCTTTTACCGTGAAGGTCGAGATTTGATCGACTGGGTACGATTTCCCGGCGACGATATTGTTTACGCAACCAATATTCAAGAACTGAATATTTACGGTATTGAAACCGATTTTCGCTGGCGTTTTGGTACATCACAACCGATGGAACGTCTTATGTTGTCGTACAGCTATCAAAATAGTCGCGACGAGGCATTTGCCTTTCAATCGGTTTACGCCCTGGACTTTTTGCGCAACAAACTAAATATAGGCCTGCAAGGTTTGCTATTTGGCAACTTGCGATACAATGCCCGTGTAAGCTGGCAAGATCGTCGAGGCGAATTTTCCAATATCGACGGCGAATTACAGACTTATCCGCACATCTGGATGAGCGCCTTACGATTATCCTATGAAAGGGGCAAAGCAAGCGCCACAACCATCGATTATTACGTAGAAGCAAGCAACCTGTTCAATCAACAACCCGTCTTCGATCGCGGGGGAATTGTTTTACCGGGACTGTGGGTTCGCGGAGGCTTGATTGTGTCATTTGAATAAAAAATAAACGCCGTATCGACTACAGATTCATTAGCTTTGCGGCCTGAAATACAACGCATCTATGGACGCCAACGACGCAACATTCAAAGACATCATTGCCCACTGCAAAGAATACGGATACATCTACCCCGGTAGTGAAATTTACGACGGCCTAGGCGCTGTTTATGATTACGGTCCGCTGGGCGTAGAGTTAAAAAACCGTATCAAACACTACTGGTATGGCTGGATGACGCGTCTCAATGACAACATCGTTGGCATCGATACGGCCATATTTATGCACCCAACCGTGTGGAAGGCCAGCGGTCACGTAGATGCATTCAACGATCCGTTAATCGACAACAAAGACTCCAAAAAGCGTTACCGGGCCGATGTGCTCATCGAAGACCAAATAGAAAAGCACCTCGAAAAGGCCAATAAAGAAGTAACAAAAGCGGCCAAGCGTTTTGGGGAAAGCTTTGATGAAGCGCTTTACCGGGAAACCAATCCACGAGTAAAAAAGTATCTCGACAAGGCCGAAGATTTACGTCTTCGTTTTGCGAATGCAGCAGAAGCCAACGATATGGCAGCACTCAAGCAAATCATTGAAGATGAAGGCATTGTTTGTCCGATGAGTGGTAGCCGCAATTGGACCGACGTTCGTCAATTCAACCTGATGTTTTCCACCCAAATGGGCAGCGTGGCCGAAGGCGCTTCTGAACTTTATCTCCGACCGGAAACCGCCCAAGGTATTTTTGTCAACATGCTCAACGTGGCTAAGTCCAGCCGACTAAAAGTGCCTTTTGGCATCGCTCAGGTAGGAAAGGCTTTCCGCAACGAAATCGTTGCCCGACAATTCATCTTCCGCATGCGCGAATTTGAGCAAATGGAAATGCAGTTCTTTGTGCGCCCAGGCGATGAGCTCAAATGGTACGAGCACTGGAAAGAGAAGCGCATGCGCTGGCATCAATCACTAAAGCTGGGTGAAGATAGTTACCGCTTCCACGACCACGATAAATTGGCCCACTACGCCAATGCCGCTGCAGACATTGAGTTCAAGTTCCCCTTTGGATTTAAAGAACTCGAAGGCATCCACAGCCGCACTGATTTTGATCTTAAGCGTCACGAAGAATTCAGCGGTCGAAAACTGCAATACTTCGATCCGGAAACACAGGAAAAATACGTGCCTTACGTGGTAGAAACATCCATTGGTCTCGACCGTATGTTCTTAGCCATCATTGCTTCAGCGCTTAGAGAAGAAACACTGGAAGATGGCTCTACCCGTACCGTGATGAAAATCCCTTACTTCCTTTCACCGGTACAAGTGGCTGTTTTACCCTTGATTAAAAAAGACGGTCTGCCCGAAGTGGCATCTGATATACGGCAAAATCTCGCACTTGACTTTGCTGTGCAGTACGATGAAAAAGATTCTGTGGGGCGCCGTTACCGTCGACAAGATGCCATTGGCACGCCTTTCTGCGTCACTGTTGACCATGAAACTTTGGAAGACAATGCCGTTACTGTCCGCGATCGCAACAACATGACGCAAGAGCGCATCCCCATTGACAACTTACAGCAGTACCTACTTCCAAAACTAAGCATGTCAGAAGCTTGGAAAAAAACCATGTAGTGCCATGTATCCTCAAGTACATCCGGTTAAAAAGATTTCTACAAGCACCGCGTTTCCCTCATCTTTTAAAGAGAAAATTTGTCACTAAACAGATTTCCCGATGATTGATTGTGGTAACCAAGAAAAAAAACCATATAATTTTGTTAACTTAGTCTTAGGTACGTATATTTGGCACTTAATTTTTTCAACCCAAAAACTGAATGTGTATGAAACGTATTAACTTTTTTATGATGGCTTTGGCCATGACAGCTTTTATCGCTTGCTCTGGTGGTGGTGAGTCTTCTGACAACTCTACAGAAGAGCAAGTTGAAGAAGTTGTTGAAGATGCTCAAGATGCCGTTGAAGACGTTGTTGAAGACGTAGAAGACGCCATCGAAGATGCTATGGAAGACGCTGAAGAAGGCATGGAAGATGCTGAAGAAGCGACTGAAGATGTTATGGAAGATGCTGAAGAAACGATTGAAGACGCTGAATAAGCTTCCTTAATTTTTTCATTCAGATCTAAAGTCATCTGAACGATTACAAAAAAAACCACCAATATGGTGGTTTTTTTTGTTGCCACTTATGAGTTTTAGATAAACTGTAAAGGAAAATAACCCTCCCTTGCTTTTGCTTTACTTCCATCGTGACACTAATGATCGCTTGATTAAGGATATGTCAATAACCACAACATCAACGCAAGACCGGAATAATTAAAATACCTAAAATCAACAATAATCGCATCACTAAATGGAGATGCCTGGCACGAGAAACGGTCTTTTTTCCTCGAAAATAAAACACCACCACGGCAAACACAACCATGGTTATTGCAGATAATCCGTGAAGCCAAACATTGAAGGGGTGTAGCCACAAACCGGCTGCGATAAAAACGCCCAAAAAAGCGTGCATTTGCAACAACCTCAAGGCCTGTTTTAACCCCAATACAACCGGTAAGGTCTGGTAGTCGGTTAACAAATCGCCTTTGTAATAGCGAATGTCTTTGACCGTTTCGCGCACAAAAAACAACCACGAATAGAAAAAGCCATAGTAAAATATGAACCAGCGATAACCGTTGTAATAAATGAGCAGACCAAAGAAAGGAATAACGACCAGGAAGGTGGCCAATAAATTTCCCAGCAGTGTTATGCGCTTAAATTTATGCGAGTAGGCCCACATCAAAAAAGCGTATCCGGCATAAAAAAGAAACGCACGTCCACTTACGGAAAGGGCAAGCAGTGAACCAAGTATGGTAAATGTTAAATACCCGTAAAGCACGGTTGATTTTTTAATCGTAGCTTCAATAGCTGTGCGAATGGGGCGATTAATGCGATCCTTTTCTCGGTCGTAAAAATTGTTGATCAAATACCCTCCGGCCACCAAAAACGCAACGGAAAAAATAAGCCCGTGTAATTTGTATTCGCTGATGGTGGAGCGCCAATACTCGGGATCGTTAAAAAGAAAAACAGCGGAAACGTACTGTGCAATTGCTAAACCAATGACATTTTGCCAACGAACTTGTAGCAACAATGCGACCAATTTCAGCCGAAGGCCTGGTCTGCGCTGCGCATGACGATTGGCTGAATGCGCCATGGTTTTATTTGGTTTGGTGAATTAAAATCTGTACACCACCTCCGGACTATAGTCCTTCAAATGTGGCAATGCTTTGTCGAAATCCGGGGTAAAGCCCAAAACGTAGCCACCTCCACCGGATCCACAAAGTTTGAGATAATATAAGCCTGAGTCAATGCCTTTTTGCCATGTACCGTGAAATTTTTCGGGTATCATGGGATTGAAGTGGTTGAATGCAATGTTACTCAACTCTTTAATGCTGTTGAGCATTTGCTTAAATTCACCTTTGAGAAAGGCTTTGATGCTGGCATCATTGTAACGCTTGAACTGATGCTTCAACATATTTCTAAACCCATCGTTTTTCATTTTCTCCATGAAAATGTTTACCATAGGCTCGGTTTCTCCGGGCTGTCCACTGTTTAGCAAGAAAATAGCGCCTTTGCCCTGAAGGTCAGAAGCGGGTAAATGAACGGTTCCAACATCCTCTTTTGAACGAATGAGAATGGGGAGATTTAAATAACAAATTAGGGGATCTAAACCCGAACTTTTTCCGTGAAAATAAGACTCCATGGCCGAAAACATCTTCTTTAATCGCAAAATGTTGTCTTTGTCGGGATTCTCTTCAACGGGAATTTTCTCTTCGGCATAGCGCTCATAGATGGCGGCGCACAAAGCACCACTACTACCTACACCAAAGCCTTGCGGGATGGATGAATCGAAATACATACCATTGTCCAAGTCACTAAGCAAAGCGTCTAAGTGAAGTTTCTCTGGGAGTTCACCCTGGGCCTGACGGCGCTGAAGTTCTTCAGCAAATGCGCGAATGGAGTCGGCATTGGGCGCTTCTTTGTCGGAAAACTTAAGAGTACCCTTATAGAAATTGAACGGGATGGATAATCCCATACTGTCGTCTATAATGCCATACTCTCCAAAGAGGAGAATCTTAGCGTAAAAGAGTGAGTCATTGTTCATGCCGGTTCGGTTTTGGCCCCTGTCCGATGCGATCGCAAATATACAATTCATTTGCACACAGAGACTTTAATTCTGCTTTAACGAATTTAGAGACAGATTGTTCGGCTGTGTGCGGATAAATAACGTGCACGTTGGCACCGGCGTCTAAGGTAAACCCTACGGGTAAATGTTCGCTGCGTCTTACTTGACGAATGCGCTCAATCGCTGCCAATGTATTGGGGCGCATGAGAATGTAATTGGGCTGTGACGCCATCATCAAGGCGTGTAAGCCCAGGGCCTCCTCTTCCAAAATGTCGAAAAAATGTTCCACATCTCCCGAGCGCATGGCCACCGTAAGTTGATGAAGATTGTCGGCTGCTCGTATAAAACGTGCCTCTGCGTAGGGGTGACCGTTCATTAATCCGTGACCGGCCGTGCTCGACACAGATTTTTCGCCTACGTCGATCAACAGCACATCGTCGTGTAAATCGGCCAGTTCATTGTTTATTTCATCGTCGAAGGGCACGGCAAACTGCTGACTGCTGCCGGCGATAACGGGGGGTTTTCCCCACACGGTATAACCACCGTAAACCGATCGCGCGGCACTGCCACTACCCAATCGTGCCCGATGCGAAGCTGTGCGAAAAAAACCCGCATTTTGACTGTTACCTTGCCATTGCTGCTCAATATCGGTTAGGCACAGTGCCAAAGCTGCAAAGGCAGACGCTGAGGAGGCGATGCCACTGGAATGTGGAAACGTATTGCGCGAATCAATAATCAATCGGCACTCGGTCAGCCATTTCATTTCGGGTAAAATAGCGCGAATGAACTGTTCGATTTTGGGTAAAAACGACGGCTTTTCTTTTCCTTCAAATTTGAAAACAATCTCCGGGAAATCGCAAAAGGGAATTGTTTCAGCCACGACCTCTGTATGGGTAGAACACGCGTCTAAGCTCATGCTCAAGCTCGCATTGGCCGGAATTTGTCCGGGATATTTGCCCCAATACTTGATAAAGGCAATGTTTGAAGGTGCCGACCAAGCAGCACGGTAGGTTTTACTCATCTATTTATTGTATTCCGTCCACGTTGACGTTTCGGTCTATCTTGCGCACCAAGCCTTGCAATACTTTTCCGGGACCAAACTCGGTAAACGAGTCGGCGCCATCGGCAATCATGGCCTGTACACTTTGCGTCCATCGAACCGCCCCGGTCAACTGCGCAATAAGGTTTTCTTTAATCTCCTCCGGATTGGAAACGGCCGCTGCAACAACGTTTTGGTAAACCGGACAAGTGGGTGTGTTAAAGGTCGTTGCGGCAATCTTTTCGGCGAGTTCTTCGCGGGCTGAGGCCATCAATGGCGAGTGAAATGCGCCGCCAACCGGCAACAAAATGGCACGACGAGCACCCGCCTCCGTCATATTTTCACATGCAGCCTTAACCGCTTCCGTTGCTCCGGAGATTACCAGCTGTCCGGGACAATTGAAATTGGCCGGCACCACCACGCCCTCGGTTTTGGCACAGACATCTTCCACCACTTGATCTTCGAGGCCAAGGACCGCTGCCATGGTTGACGGCTCAGCTTCACAGGCTTTTTGCATGGCGCCTGCACGAACGGCTACCAGCGACAAAGCATCTTCAAAAGAAAGTGTTCCGTTGACCACCAAAGCAGAGAATTCTCCCAAAGAATGACCCGCCACCATATCGGGGGCATTGCCATCGTGACACATAGCAGCCACAACGGAGTGAATGAATACCGCAGGCTGGGTGACATTCGTTTGACGCAATTCTTCGTCGGTGCCATTGAACATGACGTCGGTGATGCGAAAACCCAATACCTCATTGGCGGTTTCGAATAATTGCTTTGCTTTTTCGTTGGTGTCGTACAACTCCTTTCCCATACCGGAAAATTGTGAGCCTTGACCGGGAAAAATATATGCCTTCATATCTGAGAGGTGTTATTCATTTTTATTGGTTAATGGTGGCAAATTACGCAAAAAAGTAGATAACAACCGAGGGTATAAAACGTCAATCTCCGTAATATTCCACCGAGTTGTTTTCAGTTTCATCTAAACGCACACAGTGCATATGCGCACCAAAATCGCGAACCAATGGCTGGAGAATCTTCCAAAACTCCATCGCTAGTACTTCCGTAGAGGTAAACTTACCTTTCATAAACGGAACATCGTGGTTAAGGTTCTTGTGATCGACGGCTTCTATGATGTGCTCTTTGATGATGTGCTTGAGGTCCACTAAGTTCATCACAAATCCGGTATCCGGGTTGATTTCTCCCTTTACGGTAACCGTTAAAGTAAAATTGTGGCCGTGAAAATTCTTATTGGCGCATTTACCAAAGACCTCGTCGTTTTTTGCTTCATCCCACTGGGGATTGTACAATTGGTGAGCCGCACTAAAGCGCTCTTTTCGTTGAATGTAAATCATACGTCATGGAAAAATTCGCTGCAAAGATAGGGAGCAGTGTGTAAGCAATTGCAGTTTCGTGATATCTTCCCAACTTGTACATTTGTCATCGCTATGAGTAAGAATCACCTTCCCCAAAATTTAAAAATACTGCGCAAACGCAAAGGCTG
Source organism: Cryomorphaceae bacterium (assembly GCA_003566715.1). GTDB lineage: Bacteria > Bacteroidota > Bacteroidia > Flavobacteriales > Schleiferiaceae > CSBr16-58. Next base: position 16,580 of record PXCF01000143.1, read on the forward strand.
GTCGCAAGACGAGTTGGCGCAGCGCTTTGGCTTGAGCAGATCGGCACTGAGCGCTTACGAAATTGGCTCTGCCGAACCGGGGATTGCCACACTCATTCGCTTATCGGAAGATTTTTCCCTGCCCATTGACGACCTCATCAAACGCGATTTGAGCGGATTATCTGCAAGTGATTTAGACGCGTTGGCCCGCGGGGCGAACAGCGACATCACTGGTAAAAACCTCCGCGTATTAACCACTACCATCAATGAGCAAGACGAAGAACTAATTGCTCTGGTGCCGGAACGTGCCAAAGCAGGGTACACCGGCGGTTATGGCGATCCTGATTTCTTGAGCGAACTGCCCCATATCAAACTGCCATTTCTGTCTAAAAACAAAACCTACCGCGCCTTTCACATTCACGGAGACTCTATGCCGCCCATTCAAGATGGCGCCATTGTGGTAGGCGCTTATGTAGACGATTGGTCGAGCATAAAAGACAACCAACGCTACATCGTGGTGAGTCGGCACGAAGGGATTGTACTCAAATATATCTCCGGTGATTGGCAAAAGTCTGGCTCGTTTATACTGTCGTCATCCAACCCTACTTATGCACCGTACCCACTGGCCGTGCGTGATGTCATCGAGATTTGGCGTTTCTCCCACCATATTTCCGACGGCATTGAAGCGTCCGACAACGGTGATTGGAACGATGCCTTTCGACAGATAAAAGCCGAACTCAACGAGCTCCGTCGCTTGATCGACAAACCATAAAACCGATGTCGACCAAGCGCTCGCAAATCACACTGGCCATATTGCTGACGTTGATATCGCTGATGTCAACCTTTAGTGAACAACGCTGGAAAACCCGCACGGCTATAGAGTGGGACGTCACCCTGTATTACAGTTATCTCCCGATGGGCTTTTTCCATCAAGAGTCCCAAGCCTTTTTGTGGAATTCAGAAGAAGATCACAACCAACTGGGTTATTACTTCGACACGATACCGTTGAAAATGACCATGGGAATGTCGGTCGTATGGTTTCCCGCCTACATAACGGCACAAATGCTGACCAAACCCCTTGGTTATAAAGCCGACGGCATTTCTCCGCCGTATCACTTGGCCATTCACTTTTCGCTGTTTCTGTACTTGTTTTGGGGCTGGTGGGCGCTACAACGCGTGTGGGACAGCTTTGGCTTTTCCCTTCCGGTAAAAATCACCGGAGCGGCTCTGCTATTACTGGGCACCAACCTTCTCTATTACACCTCCGAAGAAACCGCACTGACCCATAGCATGAACTTTATTCTCGTGGCTTTGCTGCTCGATCAAAGCATACGTTGGTGGGAAAGCAAAAACAATAGATGTTTTAACGCCGTAGCCGCCATTTTGGGTTTGATGATACTCATTCGCCCGGTCAGCGGGCTGTTTACTTTATTGCCATTTATCGTAGGACTGCGTTACCATCCCTTTAAGGCCATGCTTCGTGAGCTCAGTCCGAAATTGATTATACGCGCAGCCATCATCATCTTTTTATTCTTCTTGCCGCAGATGTTTTTCTGGAAATTATTCTACGGAAAATGGTTTCTCTACAGTTATGGCGATGAAGGATTTTTTTGGACGAATCCCCAAATATTCAACGGACTGTTTTCTTACCGCAAAGGCTGGTTGATTTATACCCCCCTGGGCATATTTATGCTGCTCGGCCTTGGGTTTTTTATCCGGCGTTATCGTAGGCTGGGAGTTGGAATCGCCTTGTTTACCGCATTATTCATTTACGTAACCTTTAGTTGGTGGTGCTGGTGGTACGGCGGCTCATTCGGTCAACGGGTAATGATTGACCTATACCCCGTATTGAGCTTGGGCTTACTTTCGTTGCTTTCGTGGAGTTTCACCAATTTAAAAGTCGCCATTGCAGCGGTGATCATTGCCACATTTTTTGTTTGCTACAATGCCTTACTCACCTTCCAGTACCGCGATGGCCTTATTCACTTCGACGGCATGTCGAAATGCACTTACAACTCGCACTTTATGCAATGGCGTGCACCGCAACAGCACTGGTGGCACACACTTTACCTTCCCGACTACGAAGCGGCTAAAAGAGGCAAAGAAATCTATCCTCCGGAGGAAGGCTGGAATGAATACTGCTGGGGGGAGTAATACACAATAAACTTGAGTTGTCATTAACTTTTTTTCTGTTAACTTTTTAACAAGTGCTTTTTTATAAGTAAGCTGTCCTTTAATCTCGTCGTATTGTAATCATTTTATAACTTGCAAGTATTAATCTTTAAAACAATAAACATGAAAAAGTTATTATTGATTGTGGCATTCTGCACAGGTGGAATGATGGCCAACGCACAGCTTCAAGAAGGAAGCATCTTAGCCACGGGAGGACTGAATTTTACCTCCACATCCGGCGATGATGCATCAAGCAGTTCTTTCGGGATAAGCCTTGCCGGTGGTTACTTCATTCAAGACAATTTTGTCGTTGGTCTTTCTTTGGCCTACGGATCAGGATCATTAGGCTTTAATGATGATTTTGGCATGGACGACATGTCAACTGATGCATTTGGCATCGGCGCTTTTGCCCGCTACTACATCCCCTACACGGATAAGTTTTCGTTCTTTGGACAAGCGGGTTTAAGCGGGGTGTTCTCTTCACCTGGTGAAAATGTAAGCTCCAATATTTTTAGCTTTGAGCTTGCACCGGGATTTGCATACTTCTTTACCGATAGAATCGCTTTAGATTTTAGTGTCGGCTTGATTGGTTTTAGCAGCCAAGTTGTTTCTATTGGCGACAATAGTGCTTCTACTAATACCATTAATTTTGGCGCTGACTTGTTGTCGCCACGCCTTGGGTTTAGCGTATTCTTCTAGTAAAAGGATAAGATGTCATAAAGAAAAGAGGTGCCCGTTGCACCTCTTTTTTATTTCCTCACGAAATAACAACGGCATATAAGGCCTTCTTCCACCTCGTAGATCGCCACCAAGTACAGCGGTTCGCTCTGGTTATTCCTGCCGGTGATTACCTCATAATCCATCACTTTATTGCCAATAACCGTTCGCGATACCACGTCACTGCGCAAATTGGGCGATTGCTCAAACAACCGACCATAAACACTGTGTAGCTCATCCGCTCCCTTCGCAATAGGCGTATCATTGCCCAGATTATACAACTCCGCTTCCGGGTGAAACACCGCCACAAACGCTTCCAAGTCCTTGGCGTTATATGCCTCCAACTGGTTTTGTACCACTTCCACGGCCTTGTCAGAGGTAATTTGCGCATGGCTTAAATGGAGAAAAGCCGTGATGAAAAAAGTAAAAAGTAATCGCATGTTTTTTTTTTGGCTAATTTACGGACTATGTGATTTCAGAAAAGCGCTATGTTATCTCTACCTTCTATAAAACTCTCAACATGAGCAACGCGAACACTATGCGCTCCTATATAGTAAAACCGTGAGCAACGCGAACACTATGTGCATCTATGTGCCCTATAATCCTATGTGGTAAAAAACCGTGAGCATCGCGAACACTATGTGCATCTATGTGCCCTATGATCCTATGTGGTAAAAAAAATACATGAGCAACGCGAACACTATGCGCATCTATGTGCCCTATGATCCTATGTGGTAAAAAAAACATGAGCAACGCGAACACTATGTGCATCTATGTGCCCTATGATCCTATGTGGTAAAAAAAACATGAGCAACGCGAACACTATGCGCATCTATG
>PXCF01000142.1 GCA_003566715.1 Cryomorphaceae bacterium
ACAAAAAATAAATACAATAAAATTTTCATACTGTCTATCAGTAAGATAATAATGCTTCTTGATCATTTCAATAAGTTACCCAATCGCAATTATGACGCTATTGTTAAGTAAGTGTTCACATTGAAATAAACAGTTTTATTCGTATTAAAAAAGCAAATCTACTGATTTTAATAGATTTAAAAGATTTATAATTTTAATAAAATCCTGTAATAATATTTCTCTTACACTTAATAATACGTTCATTCATATGAATTGTAGATGATGAAAAATTTGTGGTGATATTAAACATTGCCACATGCGCTATTTTGTTTTCGTTTTTTTGTTTTTTGGATTTTGCATTCACGGACAAAACGCTTCCTTGTCCGGTACCTTAACCGACACGGATAAACAACCGTTAATCGGGGTGAATATACTCGTAAAAAACAACGACAATATTTACGGATCATCCACCAACCTTGACGGTTTCTTTCAAATCGACAGAATTGTGGCTGGCAAATACACGGTATCCGTATCTTATCTAGGGTACGAAACCGTTGAAAAAGTGGTGGAAATAAAGCCCGGTCTAAACCTACTCCCAATCAACACGCTGAATGAATCCACCTCTTCGTTAGCTGGTGCAACGGTGACCGCAGAACGTGTTTACAATACGGAAAAAGCTTTGGTTATGGCAACCAAAGATGCCAAAGAGGTGGTGTCTGGCATCTCCATGCAACAAATACAAAAGTCACAAGACGGAAATGCAGCCCAAGCCATGCAGCGGGTACCAGGCGTAACCATTGTTTCCAATCGCTTTGTGATGATACGCGGCATCAGTGAACGATACAACAACGTATTGATCAATAACGTCATCGCGCCTAGTACAGAGGTCGACAAGCGTACGTTTGCGTTTGACTTACTCTCCAGTGGTGCCATTGACCGAATGATGGTTTACAAATCCGGTGCACCCGATATGCCGGGGGACTTTGCGGGGGGAATCATCAAAATCACCACGCGCAGCGAAGTGACCGAGTCATTCACCAAACTACACTTTGATGTGGGTTATCGTGAAGCAACTACGTTTAGACCACACTTCCAAAGCCAAGGGTCTTCGACCGATTTCATGGGCTTCGACAATGGCTTTCGTTCACTACCATCTAACTTTCCCTCTACCTTCGATTACCAGGGTCTAAACAATCGTTCACCGGAAAAAGCGGAATTGGCTCGTCAATTACCCAACAATTTTGAACCGCTGAAGAGAACGGCTATGCCAGACATGGGAGTAGGCGTTAGTTTGGGAAGGAAGTACAACATCAATGGCAATCCTTTATCATCTTACACCTTTATAGGACTCAGTCAAAGTCAAGTTCAATACAAGCGTTCCTTTAACCGATATTTTGAATGGGTTGATCAAACACAAGACATCTTGCCTTGGGAACAGTACAACGACATGCAATACAGCAAAGACAACAGTGTAAATGTCTTGTCAAACTGGACGTATTCTGATGCAAGAAACACCTATAAGTTTTCCAATATGTTTGCGCAGATTGGAGAAAATGAAACCATCATTCGCAGTGGTCGCAACTTCCTACAACGTCCGGATGACGAGTGGAGAAACTACCTATTGGGGTTTCGCAGTCGCACCATTTACAGCGGCCAACTTGAGGGTATTCACTACTTGGGTGACAAACACCGTTACGACTGGGTGGTGGGCTTTAGCTACTTGGGAGAAAACGAACCCGACCTCAGGCGATTTAGGACGCTAAGAAACTTAGACGCTGCCGACGAGGATCCATTTATGATGATGCTCCCCCCCTCTTCCAACATTTTTGAAACCGGTAGATACTGGGGTAATCTCAGCGAAACATCCAACAATTGGGGGTTCAATTACACCCGTGAAATTGGTCGAAAAGGCAACCAAGTGAGAGAAATAAAAATGGGCTACTATGGCGATTACCGCGCAAGAACATTTACCAGTAGGTACTTCTCATACCTCTACCCGGGATTCAATGCTCCGGAAATTCAAGAAGAAATCATCCGCCTCCCCCTTTCCGACATTTTTGCCCCGGAAAACATCAACCACGAAAATGGCTTGGTTCTCGAAGAAGGTACACGGCCCATCGACTCTTATACCGCCAGCAACTTTCTCAATGCCGCCTACATAAAGGTCGTTTACCCGTGGAAACGCTTCAACTTCTCTGGGGGGTTAAGAGGTGAATACAACATGCAGCAGCTCTTGTCAAATGACAATTTCAACGATGTAGAAGTGTTCAATCCCATACTTGCAACATTGCCATTCTTCAACGCATCTTACATGGCATCGCCGAAAAGTCAGGTGAGATTTAGTGCCATGACCACGGTAAACCGTCCGGAGTTTAGAGAGTTGGCACCGTTTCTATTTTACGATTACAAGCTGCAGGCCGTTCGCTACGGTGATCAAAACTTGCAAATGGCAGTCATACAAAACTTAGACACCCGCTGGGAGTATTATCCCCGCGTTGGTGAAGTCGTCAGTCTGGGCGTTTTCTACAAATACTTCGACAACCCCATAGAAAACCGCTCAGTGATTACCAGCGAGCAACCGTCATTCTCCTATATGAATGCCGATTGGGCACAGAACTATGGAGCCGAAATGGAAGTTCGCTTATCCATGCGTGACAGAGCACCCGGAACCGTGTTTGACAATTTCTCGGTTAACCTAAACGCCAGTTACATCATCAGCATGGTCGATCTGGGCGAAACCGCGGTAGCACAAACACAAATTCGTCCACTAGAAGGACAATCGCCGTATATCATCAACACCGGACTTTACTACAACGACAACAAGAAGCACCTTGATTTGGCTTTGCAATACAACGTGTTTGGTCCACGCATCTTTGCGGTAGGAGATGACAACTTCCCTACCATTTACGAACTGCCTCGTCACGCCCTTGACTTCTCTTTGAGTAAGCAATTAAATAAAATCGTTGATATGAAGTTTGGCGTACAGAACATTCTCAACTATGCCTTCAGTTTCTACCAAGACTCCGACCGCAACGAAGTTATTGACAACAAAGACCACGAAGTCATTGCTTACCAAGTAGGCTCATTAACCACATTGTCGTTCACCATACGACTAAACTAAGTGTAATTCACTATTTGTATCAATTAATTTAATCTAACATGAAAATCAACATTCGATTTTTCGCTTTAGCTGCTTCAGTAGCTATTTTGTTGTCGGGCTGTAAAAAAGACGACGACTCAAACGGAGGGAACGGTAACAACTCAGAAATGGTGGAGTTAACGGGTAACCTTGACAACATGACGTTGAAAAAAGAAGAAAAGTACCTTCTAAAAGGTCAAGTTTTTGTTCGTGATGGCAAGACACTCACCATTGAACCAGGGACCGTTATTTTTGGCGACAAACGCACGCGCGGTACACTGGTCATTGACAAAGGGGGGAAAATCATGGCTGAGGGAACTGCTTCTCAGCCCATTGTATTTACTTCTAATCAAGAAGTAGGTGTAAGAGACCGCGGAGACTGGGGCGGTTTGGTCATTCTCGGTAATGCCAATGTCAACCAAAACAACCCGGCTATAGAAGGCATTACACCTGAGGTAAACTTTGGTACAACCAACAGTACGGCCAACGACAATGAAAGCAGTGGCATTTTAAAATATGTTCGCGTTGAATTTGGCGGTATTGAATTGACCCCCAACAACGAAACCAACTCCATCACTATGGGTGGTGTAGGTCGCGGCACCGTTATGGAATACAACATGGTTTCATATGGTGGTGACGATGGATTTGAGTGGTTTGGAGGTACCGTAGATGGAAAGTACTTTGTCTCACACGCCATGTGGGATGACGACTTTGACTGTGACTTCGGTTGGAGCGGCAATGTTCAGTATGGTTTGGTAGTTCGTTATCCTGGGTTTGCAGACCAGTCAGAATCCAATGCGTTTGAGTGCGACAATGGCCCTAACGACAACGATGTGGAACCATATACCACTGGCACCTTCTCAAACGTCACTGTTTTCGGTCCCATTCGCGTAGGAAACCGCGTAAGCAACAACAACTTTGCGCATGCCATCGACCTGAGACGTCGCACAGCAATATCGATATTTAATTCCGTTTTTACCGGTTTTCCTCGTGGGCTGCGAATGAACCAACCTTCGGTTTACGAAAACTATACGGCTAAGAACATTGGCGTATTGGAAAACAACATCATGGTGACACCCAATGCAGATAACAAGTATCGCGCAGGTAGCGGTGTCGATGTAGCAGATGTTCAGTCTTACTGGGAGACTGCCAACACCACCATAGTAGGCCCACAAAGCGAAAGCGAATTGTCTATCTACACCAACTTAGGCATTGAACCAAACCTGTTTTACGGACCAAACCAATTGGCAATCAACTATACATCTAACCCCAACTTTGCGGTTACCAACGGAACGCTTACATCCGGTGCTGACTTTAGCCACGCCAAATTCAATGAATCCAATCGCGCAGGCTTTTTTGACACCAGCGTTAACTTTATTGGTGGGTTTGGTTCCGAAAACTGGACAGCCGGTTGGACCGAGTTCGATCCGGTAAACGCCGAATACTAGCCGCGTAAATATTAAAATTTGAAGCTGCTTTTTTCAAAAAATGATCATTTCATGGTTTAATTTTTGATGCATAAGTTGAACATTTTGCTCAGCTTATGCATTTTTTCTTAGAGTAGTTATCCGTAAACAAACAACCAAAAAGACCAAATGATCTTAAAACCCTTAAAAATCTTCCTCACTTTGTGCATCCTAACAGCAGGATGCTCTCCGATTTCTTACAGAGCCGACAAACATTTAAATGAAGATGAGCAACGAGAAGTTATAGAAAAAATAATTAGATACTTAGGAAAAATACCCGACAAAGCAGATTTTAATACCAGATTTGACAGCATTTTTGACGAGCACTATAAAAAAGAACTAGATAAGTACGAGCTGATTCACTTTTACCCCAAAAAAAACACCTATTACATTTACTTTTCTACGATAAGGCGCGCACCTAGTATTTCGGAAAAATACGTGGCAACTGGAGGAAAGTTTAGATACGAATATGGTGTGGTAAAAGAATACAAAGAGGTATTTCGAACCTGGAAGATGGAAAAAGAAGAGCTGATAGACAAACTCGATATGCTGTTTGAGCGCATGGTTTACGGTCGGGATTTAAAACCTTACTACCCTGAAAACTCTGGAGACGAAGAGTACATCGAGTTCCCAAACAATGAAGTGAGTTACAACGTTAAAAAAAACATTTGGGAAAGCAGCAGGGAAAACGTGATTGAACCCTACTACAAAAAGCTCCACAGTGAGTCTAAAGACACCAACAAGAGTAATTAATAACAATTTAGAAACACGCCATACGGTGCATATCACTATGTTTACAAGGTGATTTTAAGGTTATTGAAAACAGCAAAGATTATTTGTTTTCAACCTTTTACCGCAGATAAACACAAAAAAAGATTGGTCATTCACAAAGTAATTTTTCATTTTATTTCTTTGTATGTTACCAAATAATTAAGACATGAACACACACCGTATATTATTGGTAGACGATGAACCGGATATTCTGGAGTTTGTTGGCTATAATCTTAAAAAGGAAGACTTTCAAGTGCAAACTGCCAGCAATGGCCAGGATGCCATTGAAATAGCCAAAGCCTTCAAACCCCATCTCATTCTATTGGATGTCATGATGCCCGGTCTCGATGGAATAGAAACCTGTGAGCAAATCAGAAACATTCCGGAAATCAAGCACACCCTCATCGCTTTTCTTACTGCTCGCGGAGAAGATTACAGTCAGGTAGCAGGATTTGACGCGGGTGCCGACGACTACATCAGCAAGCCCATCAAGCCAAAAATATTGGTGAGCCGCATAAAAGCCCTTCTCAGGAGATTGCAAACCAATGGCGGCCCAGCAAGAGAGGGCTCAATGGAATTCAACGGACTTGAAATCAATCTGGAAAAATATCAAGTGCGGAAAGATGGCGAAAAGATTGCCATGCCACGCAAAGAATTTGAAACCCTTAGCTTATTAGCATCAAAACCCGGCAAAGTATTTACACGAGAGGAAATCCTTGAGACTGTATGGGGCAGAGATGTGGTGGTGGGAGACCGAACCATTGATGTACACGTGAGAAAGATCAGAGAAAAGATTGGTGACAAATACATTCACACCATCAAAGGCGTTGGGTATAAGTTTGAATTGGCGTAACTTGCGCATCCTTACCTAAAACCAATCTCAATTAGTGGCTTCTCATTGATTGATGGTTTTTAAAACGTTATCACCCGATGAACAAACCTTCCTCCATTGCCCTTTTCATTTCGCTATTGAGTGGTTTGCTCCTCTTACTGGGAAGTTGGATGTTTCAACTTCCCCTCCATGCTTTCTACTTGGGTGTGGTTGTGTTCATTTACATTATCTCCTTGTTGGCCCTTAGGATAACTGTATTTGAACGTTTAAAAAATATCTTGTGCAAAATTAGCCCAAACACGGAGCATGACCCCAAAAACGTCATCATAGAATTAGAAAACAGTGTAAAGTCCATTGAGCGCTTACAAAAGAAAGAAATCAAAGTTCTAAAAGATCGTGAACGCTACAGAAGAGAGTTTATTGGCAACGTCAGCCACGAACTTAAGACGCCCATCTTCAACATTCAAGGCTACCTCCTAACCCTACTAGATGGGGCCACCGACGATCCGGAAATAACCGAAAAATATCTCAAGCGTGCCAATAAGAGTATTGAGCGCATCATTAGCATCATCAAAGATTTAGATTTTATCACAAAACTCGAATCAGGCGCCTTAGACATTCATCTAAAAGCCATTGATGTACATGCTTTGGTCCTTGATGTGGTCGAGCAAATGGAGGATTTAGCAAAAGAACACGGGGTTGACGTTAAGGTTAAAACCAATATTGACCCTCCACTTATGGTGATGGCCGACATCAAGCGCATTGAACAAATATTGGTCAATTTAATCAACAACGCCATCAAATACTCCAAGTTACCTGATAGTTATGTAGAAATAGGATTTACGGAAAGAAGCAACAGCATTGAGATTTACGTTTCTGATAACGGCTTAGGTATCCCCAAAAATGACCTACCACGAATCTTCGAACGCTTCTACCGAGTAGACAAATCTCGTACCCGTGATGCCGGCGGATCCGGATTGGGACTTGCCATCGTCAAACACATCATTGAAGCCCACAAACAAAACATCCGCGTGGAAAGCACCGAGGGTGTGGGATCGTCGTTTATTTTTTCTTTGAAAAAATGTCTATAATAGAGGCATAGCCATGCTATGCCTCTATACATTTATTGTAAGTGCTAATCTCTCGCGACCAATAACATTATGTAATACGCCAACTGCGTCAACGATGCCAATGCCGCTACCAAGTAAGTATTGGCCGCCCATCTAAGTGCGTCTTGGGCTTGTGTGGTCTCCAATGTACCGGCCACACCGCTTTGTTGCAAATAAACCAACGCGCGGTCAGACGCATCGTATTCTACCGGTAGAGTAACCAAGGTGAAAGCGGTAACAATAGCCTGAAGAATGATCATCACCCAGATGACAGTTTCAAAATTAAAGGCGCTGGTAACCCCCATGCCGAGAATCATAAAGAGAAATATAAAGCTCATGGCACGAGAACTAAAACTCACGGCCGGCACCATCGCTGAACGGAATTCTAACCACTTATAGGCTTGCGCGTGCTGAAGTGCATGTCCACATTCGTGTGTAGCAACGGCAGCAGCGGCAACCGAGCGGCCATTATAAACTTCCGGACTTAGGTTCACTGTTTTGTTGCGAGGATCGTAGTGGTCGGTCAGTTTACCTGGTGTTGAAAGCACTTCCACATCGGTAATGCCATTGTCTTGCAACATTTTAATGGCAATTTCTCTACCACTCAATCCTGTTTGCAAAGGAACATTGCTGTATTTTTTAAATTTAGATTTTAACCGGTTTTGAACCAAAAAACCAATTAACATAAATGCTAAAAGAATGACAATCATTTTTTGTATATTTTGTTGATTTTATTGTGGACAAATTTAGCAAATAATATGCCGTCTCCTACGATAGAAAGACGGTCTGATTGTAGTTTTGTGAAAAAGTTAGTATGACAAGCAAACGCCCATTTATTTTGGTCTGCAACGACGACGGAATCACGGCTCCCGGCATTAGAACACTGATCTCCATTGCCAATGAATTGGGCGATGTTGTGGTTGTAGCGCCTGATAGTCCGCAATCGGGAATGGGACACGCCATTACCATTAACAGCACTTTGCGATGTGACCCCATCATCATAGAAGACAATGCCCCCCAACAGGAATACAGTTGCAGTGGCACGCCGGTAGACTGTGTCAAATTGGCCATCAATGCCATTCTTGACCGAAAACCTGACATGATTATTTCTGGGATCAATCACGGCAGCAACTCATCCATCAATGTCATCTACTCCGGCACGATGTCGGCAGCCGTTGAGGGCGCTCTCGAAGGCATTCCTTCCATTGGTTTTTCATTGCTTGATTACTCTTGGGAGGCCGACTTCAATCCTGCTCGACCATTCATAAAAAGTATTTGCGAAACGGTTTTGGAAAAAGGGTTACCCGATGGTGTTTGTTTGAACGTGAATATTCCCCGAGCCAGCTCCGAACGCTACAGAGGCATTCGCATTTGTCGACAAGCACGTGCGAACTGGGAAGAGGAAATCGATGTACGCACCGATCCTCGCGGTAGAAAGTACTACTGGTTGACGGGAACCTTTGTCAATTTTGACTACGGAGAAGACACCGATGAGTGGGCATTGGCAAAAAACTACATCAGTGTGGTGCCTGTTGGCATTGATTTAACCGCCGGATCTTACCTTCCCGCCATGTTGGAATGGGACTTTAGCATAAAGTAATCACCATGAAACATTCGCACACCCCTGATGGCAGACCATTGGTGCTCAGTGCACCTTTTGTTTTAGGATTTTTGATTGCCATGATCATCCCCCCTATTTCTATGTTTGTGTTTTCAAAGATTCACGGTTACAACATCTCGGAAGCCGGAGCTTACGGCGAACTTGTTCGTTTTTTAAACATCAGGCTTTTAAGCGCCAGTGTCATTGTTAATGTTGGCTTGTTTTTCCTCGCCTTGAGATTCGACAAAGAACTCTTTTCAAGGGGGGTTCTCTACGGCACTGTTTCCATATTTGTCATCATCCTATTCTACAAATATGCCATGTGATTATTACATCATTGCCGGAGAAGCTTCGGGTGATCTGCACGGTGCAAATCTCATCCACGCCATAAAAGCCAAACAGCCAAATGCTACGTTTCGCCTTTGGGGTGGAGAAAAGATGCAGAAAGCTGCCAAAAGCGAACTGGTTGTACACTATCGCGAGATGGCCTTTATGGGCTTCATTGAGGTCATCAAAAACATTCGCACCATAAGCAGGCGATTAAAGCAGTGTAAAAAAGATATCCTCGAGCACAATCCACAGGTACTCGTGCTTATCGACTATCCTGGATTTAATATGCGCATCGCCAAGTTTGCCAAAGAACATGGAATAAAAGTGGCTTGGTATATAGCACCACAGATATGGGCTTGGAAAGAAAATCGGGTAAAAGCTTTAAAACGAACCACCGATTTAATGTTGGTGATACTACCGTTTGAAACCGATTTTTTTGCTAAACACGATATGGATGTCACCTATGTGGGGCACCCGCTACTCGACCATCTTAAATGGAATCCGTCGGCTATTGACATTGAGGACAGTCCATCGATTGCCCTATTACCAGGTAGCAGACAGCAAGAAATAAACAGCATTTTACCCCGCATGTTAGAAGTGGTGAAACACTTTCCTAAAGCGACGTTTTTTATCAGTCGCGCCCCCTCTCAAAGCAAAGATGTTTACCAACCTTATTTGAACGATCAAGTTGTTTTGTCGGAAAAAAACAGTTACGACTTACTTGCTGAAAGTGATGCGGCATTAGTAACCAGCGGAACCGCCACCCTAGAAACAGCTTTAATTGGTGTTCCGCAAATCGTGTGTTACCTCACCAGTCCAACCACTTATCAACTTGCCAAGTTTTTTATAAAAGTGCCATTTATTTCGCTGGTAAACTTGATTGCGGATCGCGAAGTCGTCAAAGAACTGATTCAACACAACCTGAATGCTGATGCGCTAAAAACTGAACTTGCCAAGATTCTTGAAACGGAGAATAGAAAGGACATGCTCAATGATTATAAATTCATTCGGGAGAAGCTGGGTGGCCATGGAGCCTCCGAGCGAGCGGCCGATAACATCATAGCGTTGCACCACAATACCCGAGACTCATTTCTATGAATCACATTCGAGACATATTAGCGATATCCTTTATCCTTTTTTCGGTGACCGAAGCCTTCGGGCAAATGGACATACGCGTGCGGTTAGGTAATGAACCAAGTGATATAATGGTTAGCATCAAAGAAGGTCACTACACCATACTGGCAGCCGAACCCAACGGATTTGCCATTGATACTGTTTGGTGTATTGCAGATTCCGATGCAATCAAACTCATGCATATCAAGCAACAAGGTAACAATATTGCGCTTTCGTCAAAAGCATTTGGAATCATTGTCCTCTCCGAGCTTTGGTTGGTCCCCAGCAAAGACGACATCGACCCATCTTTCATCATCTCGGGCGTGGGAAAAAATGAACGCTGGTATCAAGATGTGCTGCACGTTTTTATATCAAAATCCCACAACAAGCTAACGGTGGTTAATCAAGTGCACTTTGAAAAGTATGTGGCCGGAGTGATTGAATCGGAAGGAGGAGCTTTTCCTGAGTCTGAGTTTTTCAAAGCACAGGCCGTCATCGCGCGAACTTTCGCCATGAAAAATCTCAAAAAACACATCAACGAAGGCTATAACCTCCGCGACGACGTTAGTTCTCAAGTGTATCATAGTCGCGCCTACCTAAAAAACAGCGCAATGATTCTCGAAGCAACCAAGGCCACCTCTGACAGCATCCTGGTTGATAGATTTGGTTATCCCCTTTCTACACTCTTTCACGCCAATAGCGGCGGACAAACAGCCAATGCAGGTGATGTTTGGTCCAATGATATCCCCTACCTGCGCAGCAGGCCCGATCCATTTAGCGTCAATCAAACCTCGTTTCGCTGGGAAAAAACCATCAACAAAAACGAAATATTGTCCTATTTGGCTCGACAATTAAATACCCATGCACAAGACAGTGGCTTGATTGATGCGTGGAAAAACTTTACGCAACCCAATCGCAAAGCCTATTTCACATACAATGGCAAGAGCTTAAAGTTGACGCATATAAGACACAGATTCAACCTTCGATCTACGTTTTTTGATGTGCATGAAAGCGGTCAAAACTACATACTGAAAGGTCGCGGCTACGGCCACGGCGTAGGGTTATCACAAGACGGCGCCATTAACATGTCAAATTCAGGATTTTCTTTCAAAGATATTTTGTACTTTTACTACGAAAATTCAGAATTAATAAATTTAAAAGAACTGTTTTATAGCCGTGAAGAGATCAGGGAATTGGTTAATAAAAATTCTCATAGCCCTATGTTTAGGGGTTCTCCTGGGACATAACTATGGTGTTCCCATCAGTGATTTCACGCGCATCACTGTAAGTTGTACGGCTCTTTTTTCCGCGGCCCTTGCCTCTTTTACAAAGCTCACCAAAAAAGGTTTTTTCACTTTTTTGGCGTTCTTTATATTGGGATTAATCCTGATATCTCCCGCTCAAAATAGCATTTACTTTTCTCCTACCAAAAGCGGAGACGCCGTGCTTATCAGGCTCACGCAAACCCCCGAAGAAAAACCCAAAAGCCTTGGTGTTGAAGCTGATGTATTAGGGCAAAAAAACGAAAACACATTAACACCTGATGCCGGCCGAGTGTTGCTTTATATAGAAAAAAGTCAAGACGCTTTATCTCTAAAAGAAGGGGACCTCTTATTGATCAACACTCGGTTTGACAGCATCGTCAACGCCCCAGAACAAACCTTTGACGCAGAGGGATTTTACAATAAAAAAGGCATTTATCATCGCAGTTATGTGAGCAGCGAGAAGTGGCAACACATTGGCTACCGCGAATCTCGCTCTGTACTAAGCCGGTGGCGTGACCATCTGGGAATCGTTATCGAATCATGGACAATGCACGCGTACAGCACACAAGTGATGAAGGCGCTTGTTCTCGGCGATAAACGAAAATTAGACAAAGATTTACAACAGTCCTACGCCAACGCCGGGGTGGTACATATTTTAGCCGTAAGCGGACTTCACGTGGGCGTGATTTTTCTATTGATGTCTGTCGTATTAAACCGCATCACCAACCCCAAGCAACAAGTACTTCGCAGCGCGTTGATCATTGCCGCGCTCTGGTTATACGCGCTGTTAACCGGTTTATCGCCCAGTGTATGGCGGGCATCAACCATGTTTAGCCTCATCACCATTGGGCGCAATTTGGGCCGAATAACTGGCATATATAACACCTTGTGCACTTCTGCACTTTTATTGTTGATACTTGAGCCATCGCTGTTGTTCTCTCCGGGCTTTCAATTGAGCTACGCAGCGGTTTTTGGCATTGTACGGTATCAACCGCTTATTCTATCGATGTGGACACCGGGTTCCAAGTGGCTGATGTACATCTGGGAAATCATGAGTGTTTCTCTCGCTGCACAGTTACTAACCATGCCATTCACCTTTTATTACTTCCAGCAATTCCCCACCTATTTCTTACTGGCTAATTTACTCATCATCCCATTGATTTCTATCATCATGATTACCTCCATTATCACCTTGATTTTTGGTGCCATGCTAGACCTTCCAGCGTTTATCACCCTCGGTATGGATTATGCGTTCAGGTTTCCCAATACTGTTGTGAAGTACATCAATGCTTGGCCAATGGCTGTTTTACAGACACCACCATTGTCGCTCTATTTTTACCTGTTATTCTTTACCTTCACTATTTGTCTACTTGAAGCGTGTGCACAAAGACGGGGCAAATGGGCCATAGCCACCCTTATGAGTGCCATTCTATGTGTTGTTTTGATTTGATTAACCCATCCGTTTGCCGACATAAACGACGGAATGTACCTTTGGACGGCACTAATTGACGTCCATCATATTGAACACGAAAAAACCTTTACCCCTCTGGCAGGCTTTGTTGCCACTGATTGTTTTACTGATTGCACTGTTTTTTAATATCCGACACGTTGGTGATGCGGCGCAAGACGGCAGCAACCAAATGATACTCATTACGTGTGGATTGATCGCTGCTGCACTGGGATGGTTTCGCGGTGTTCACTGGCAAGACATGATGGTATCCGTAGAGCGCAATATTGCCTCCACCTCTCAAGCCATCATCATCTTACTTCTTATTGGCGCCCTGGCCGGTAGCTGGATGGCCGGAGGGATTGTTCCGGCCATGATTTATTACGGAACGGCCCTGATGCATCCCACATATTTCCTACCGGTATCGGCCATTATCTGCGCCATTGTTGCATTGGTTACCGGCAGTAGTTGGTCGACTACCGCTACCATTGGCATCGCGTTGATGGCTATGAGCGAACCGCTGGGAATTCCCATTTACATCACTGCCGGGGCAATTATAAGTGGCGCTTACTTCGGAGATAAGTTGTCTCCACTTTCAGATACCACCAACCTTGCTGCAGCCATGGGCAACGTCGACGTTATCAAGCATATCAAATATTTAAGCATAACCACCATCCCCACATTTATCATAGCTCTGGTCATATACCTAGTGATTTCTCTTTTTTACGGGAGTGACGCTTCAACGTCGTTAGAGATGCGGGAAAAACTCCCCAACATCTACAATCTCAATCCGTGGATATTTTTGGCACCAGTAGCCACCATTGTATTGATTGCCAGAAAAGTTCCCGCCATACCCGCGTTGAGTTTTGGCATCTTTGCCGGCATTGCTTGTATGGTCATTTTTCAGCGTGAGTCATTAGTAGGAACCGGACTGTACAACGCCATCCACGACGCACTGCTTACACAATATCAACCGCTCACCAGCAACAAAGACATGGAGGAGCTGCTTTCAACGGGAGGCATGGCCGGTATGCTCAACACCATTTGGTTGATATTGGCCGCCATGTTTTTTGGAGGCATCATGGAAGCCTGTGGCTTTTTAAAGAGGATGACTCGTGCTTTGATCAGTGAAAAGAGCAGCGATGTAGCAACGGTGGCCGCTACTGCCGGTAGCGCCATTACCGTAAATGTTAGCGCCTCCGACCAATACTTGGCCATTGTTATACCCGGTAGGATGTTTGCCGGAAGTTTCGCAGAGCGCAATCTCTCCCCGGAAAACATGACGAGAACCCTTGAAGATGCCGGAACCGTCACCTCCCCGCTCATTCCTTGGAATACCTGCGGCGCATATCAATCTACTATTTTGGGAGTAAACGCGTTCGTATATGCCCCATTTGCCTTTTTTAATATCCTAAGTCCGCTGATGAGCATACTATTTATGAAATTAAATATCAAAATACAGCGCATAAAATCGTAACCGCGTATTTTACGAATATATAAGTGACTGTCTGCGTAGTACTTAATCGACAGAATTACAATTTTTTATTGTGTATAAATTGCTTCAAAACAACTTGTTGAACTTGCTTTTATTTTTCGTAAGCAATTTGTATGCTAGGCTGATATGTTAATTTTCATAAAACATTAATTTTTCAATAAAAAATTACCATTTTTTTACAAAAATGTCGATATTTGCATAATGATTTATTAAAGTCGATTTTGACTTTATTGTTTAAACTAAAACACTTTTTTTATGTGGATCAATTACTTTAGAAAAGGCACGCTTTATTCTCTATTCTGTGTTTTTTCATTTGTAGGACTTGCAGACCTAAATGCACAAACCACCTATACCATCGGTACGGGCACTACAGCCAATACCGCGACAGGCTATCCCACGCCTTACGGCAACTGGTACTGGGGGAACCGCACGCAGTTTATTTATCGCGCTTCTGAGCTTACAGCAGCTGGCGCAACTGCCGGATTGATTTCTTCCATTTCGTTCAACATCACCAATTTGAACTCCCTACCAACACTAAATGATTTTGAAATCAAAATTAAAAATGATGCGACCAATGACTTGTCTACAGGTTGGGTTACGGGAATGACGACGGTATTTTCCTCAACCGCATTTCCCCCTCCAGCTTCTACCGGTTGGAACACGCATACATTTACCAGTCCTTTTATGTGGGATGGTGTTTCAAACATCATCATTGAGGTATGTAGTCAAAATTCTAGTTTTACTGGCAGCGGAAATGCCTCCGTTCAATGGACGGAAAACCTTCCGACAGGAACATCAAGAACATACCGAATGGATGCTTTAGGTATTTGTAGCAATACAGCAACCAGCAACTTAAGTCCTCAAAACAGGCCAAACGCACAATTTGTCATCACTTCCGGCCCTTGTACTGCACCACCAACAGCAGGCACCACAACCGGCCAAGACAGTGTTTGTCCTGCGGAATTGGTTAACCTATCTCTTTCCGGTGCAACGGGTGGAACCGGACAAACATTCCAGTGGCAATCTTCTCCTGACGGAACAACTTGGACCAACTTACCAAATGACACACTACCCGGACTATCTACAAACATCACAGCCCCTACGCACTTCAGATGTATTGTCACTTGTAACAATCAATCGGCTACCTCTACGTCTAAATTGGTGGTGTTGAAGCCCATCGCTGATTGTTATTGTCCATCAACTGCAACCTCAACCACATTTGGCTACATTCAGCAAGTTGAACTGGGTTCCATAAACCAATTGTCACCTGTTGGTTGTGGTCAACAATATACCGACTATACAGATTCGAGCTCAACCAACCTCATTGCATCGGTTACATATCCAATATCCATTGACGTACAAGGATGTAGTGGTGGTACCTGGACACACTCGACCAAAGTATGGATTGATTTCAACCAAAACGGTAGCTTCCTTGATCCGGGTGAAGAGGTATTTGTTGAAAGTCCGCACCAATATGGTGTCATCACGGGTAACATCACCATCCCTACCACCAATATTGTTCCCGGCCCCACGATTATGCGTGTGGTGACTGTTGAAACAGGTGCTGCAGCCAGTGTTACGCCTTGTGGTACATATACATGGGGGGAAACGGAAGATTACACGGTTGTTATTATTGCCGACACTTGTACATCTCCTGTCACTATCGGTGCACTTCAAGCCAGCGAGCCTCAAGTTTGTCCCGGTGTGCCTTCCACCATCACAGCGCCTAACATGTCTATGGGAATTACCCAGTCATATCAATGGCAAGTATCGGCAGATAGCACTACTTGGAACGATATCAGTGGTGCCACCAACCCACAATACACAGCCACCAGTAACGACGACCGATTCTACAGATTGAAGAGTGCTTGTCAAGGTGACACCACCATTTCTGACCCAATCAAAATCACCATTGCCGGTGATCCACTTCGCGGAACGTATACCATCAATCAACTTGCCGCTCCTTCACCAACCAACTTTACCAGTTTTACCGACTTGGTTGATGCGCTCAATTGTGGTGGCGTAGACAGCGCAGTGGTTATTAATGTGGTTTCGGGTACCGGACCTTATAACGAACAAATCTTCTTCGGAAATATCAACGGTACTTCCGCTGCAAATACCATAACCATTAATGGAAATGGCACCGAACTACAGTTTGCCGCTACCGATGGAAACGAGCGTTATACCTTAGCCCTTAGCGGAACCTCCTATTTGACCATCGACAGCTTGAAGATTGTAGGTCTATCGACAGGCAACACAGATTTTGGCTGGGGTGTGTGGTTGACCAACAATGCACAACACAATACCATTAAAAACAGCGAAATCATTGTTGACACAACGGCAACCAACACCAACTACGGTGGGATCATTATGAGCGCCCAGGCCAATAACGCGATTCCATTTGGTGGCGCTGTAGCCGGTTCTTACAACGTTTTTGAAAATAACCACATTTTTGGTGGCTATTATGGTGTGACTGCCATGGCCAACAATGCTGCTGAGCAAGGTGTCGGTAACCAGTTTATTGACAATACCATTACCGACTTTAGATTCTACGGCATGTACCTACGTGCTCAAGACAGTCTGGTCGTTAAAGGTAATGACATCACTCGTGGAGACCGATTTATCTCCGGCTTCGTTACATTCTATGGTATTTACTTTACCACAGGATTTACCAACAACATCATTGATGGTAACCGAATCTACAACAGCTGTGGCAACTGCAACAACGTTACCTCTGCGCAATACGCTGTTTTCTTTATAGGTGCATCGGGAACAGCAGGTAATAGCAACTTGTTTTCCAATAACTTGATTCACGATATTAACGGAGATGGAAATGCCTACGGAATCTACGCGTTTACTAATAACCATTGGCGTTATTACCACAACTCCATCATCATGGATGCCACCGCAGCTTCTACGACCACTTGGGCCGTTTACAGCTCCGGTAATACCGCCGACTCAGAGTTTATCAATAACATCATCTCAGCAGATAAGAGTGGTACAGTAATCGGACTTAATTTCCCCACGGCAACTAATGCAATTGGAAGTGATTACAACGGCGTCTACGTACCAAACGGTGATGTTGGCCGCTTAGGAACTACCAACTACAGTACTTTGACCGACTGGCAAACCCAAGGTTTTGACGTTAACGGTGTTGAAGCACCACCGTTGTTTGTTGATCCGGCAAACTTTGACTATGCTCCGGGTACACCTGCCTTCAGTGGTCAAGGTATCAACCTTTTGAGCGATGTCCCTAACGACTTCTTTGGCGTTGCCAGAACAACCACGCCCGATTTAGGTGCCATTGAGTTTGTTCCTACGCCTTGTGCAGGTCCATTTAGCTTAGGCATTGACAGCATCACCTCTTCAAGCGGCTTCTTCAGCTGGGGTTCATTTGAAAACGACTGGGTGATTGAATGGGGGGCTGTTGGATTCCTACCTGGATCTGCCATTGGAACACAAGTGGTAGCAACAACAGACAGCATGTTTGAAGTAACCGGGTTTTCATCAAACACCTGCTACCACGTATTTGTGGCCGAAGTATGTAATGGCGATACCAGTACATGGACCGGACCGGTAACCATCTGTACGCCTAAAGCCAACGATGCAGCCCTATTGGGTATCGTTCAACCAAAAGATCGCGATTGTGGTGAAGACCCCATGGACATTCAAGTTGAACTCCGCAACAATGGATTCTTCCCCATAACCTCCGTACCTATTACGGTAGAAATCTCCGGAGACTTCAGTCAAACCATCAACTTTACCTACAGTGGTAATTTGGCAAAAGACTCATCAGAAGTCGTCACTGTAGGTTCGGCTGACTTCTCTCGTGGCGGCATCTTTGATATCGTTGCGTGGGTTGATTTACCCAACGATGAAGACAGTCTTAACGATACCGCCTCTGTGAATGACATTCGACTTATTCCGGCTGAACCGCGTTTCGACAACCTGCCTTTCTGTGCCGGCGACGATTCCGTAACTGTATTTGGTATTCATTTACCTCAGTTGGTGTCTTATGGTTGGTACGATGTAGCTACCGGTGGAACCAGACTTAGCGGAAACGATACCATTACCGTAGCCGCTTCTCAGTTACCTAACTTATGGATTGGCTACGACTCCGTGCCAAACACACCAGGTAATCGAACTTACTGCTCTGCAAATGCTACATCAACTACCTATGGATATATTCAGAATGTAACTTTTGGAAGCATCAATCAAACATCACCTATTGGTTGCGGCCAGCAGTATACCGATTATACAGACAGTGCAACTACTGCTGTTAATCTCGGTCAAACCATTCCTATCAGCATCGACGTACAAGGTTGTTCCGGTGGCAACTGGACCCACTCGACTAAGGTCTTCATCGACTTTAATGGCAACGGTGATTTCACCGATCCGGGAGAAGAGGTATTGGTTGAAAGTCCACACCAATACGGCGTGGTTACCGGTAACATCACCATCCCAATGAGTGCTACTCCTGGATTGACCACCACCATGCGTGTGATAACGGTTGAAACAAGTTTAGCAAGCAATGTAAATCCTTGCGGAACATTTACTTGGGGAGAAGTTGAAGATTACACCGTTGAAATTTTAGGCGCCGTGGCTTGTAGCCCGAACCGCACACAAGTGGATATTAGTGCCGACTCCGTACCCGTAGCTTCTTTTAGCTACACGGAGTTACCTAACCTTGAGGTTGAGTTTATCAATACTTCTATACCTGCGGGCACCAATGCAACTTGGGATTTCGGTCCTCTGGGAACCGCTACTGGTGATACAGTTACCATCGCTTTCCCTGATAAAGGTGACTTTACCGTATGCTTAGAAGTGTCTAACTTCTGTGCAAGCGATAATACTTGTGAAACGGTTACCGTAAATGGAATTGGCGTGGAAACTTTCCACATCAATAACTTAAAGCTCTTCCCTAACCCCAACCAAGGACAATTCACACTGTCCTTCACTCAAGACTACATCAGCGATGTGCTGATTGAGATTGTCGATATGGCTGGGAAGGTTGTATACACGCAAATGACCGAAAACTTTAGCGGTGAATTCGCGCATACATTTGAAAAAGGTGCTCTTGCCTCCGGAGCCTATATGCTACGCATACGCAACGATAAAGGATCAACAGTAAAATCTGTTATCGTTAATAAGTAAGCTTTTAAATAAGCATCAAAAAAGGCCGGTCAAATGACCGGCCTTTTTTTATTTCACCTCTTTGAATATCAATTGACCTTCGTCGTAATCCAACATAATCACACTGTCGTCGGTTACGTTACCCTTGAGGATTTCCTTAGACAACTCATTGGTGACGCGCTTGAGGATGGTTCGCTTCACCGGACGTGCACCGTACTGCGGGTCGTAACTCACACTTGCCAAGTAGGCCACCGCTTCGGGCGAGGCTTCCATAGTGATGTGGTTCCTCTTCAACTGAGTTTTTAGGTGCTCCAACTGTATACGTACAATGTTTTCCATCTGATGCTCACCCAGTGGCGCAAATACTACCGTCTCGTCGATGCGGTTGATGAACTCCGGTCGCATGTGCTTCTTCAGCACATCTATGACTTGCTCACGCGCGTTTTCCATCACTTCATAGCGATTGCCTTCATTCATATCTTTCATCAAATCGTTGAGTAAATCAGACCCCAAGTTAGAAGTCATGATGATGATGGTATTCTTAAAGTTGACGGTTCGGCCTTTGTTGTCGGTAAGGCGTCCGTCGTCTAATACCTGCAAGAGTGTATTAAACACATCCGGGTGTGCCTTTTCAATTTCGTCAAAAAGAACCACGGAATAAGGTCGGTGACGAACGGCCTCGGTCAGTTGACCACCTTCGTCATATCCTACGTACCCAGGAGGTGAACCAATCAATCGGCTCACGGCATGGCGCTCCTGGTATTCACTCATATCAATGCGGATCAACGCCTTTTCTTCGTTAAAGAGATACTCTGCCAGGGTCTTGGCCAGCTCTGTTTTACCTACTCCGGTAGTTCCCATAAATATAAAGGAGCCTATGGGACGGTGTTCATCTTGTAGTCCTGCACGACTGCGACGTACTGCCTCGGATACGGCTAAGAGAGCCTCTTCTTGTCCCACCACGCGCTTGCGCAAATGGTCTTCCAACAAGAGCAATTTCTCCCGCTCGCTTTGCAGCATTTTCTGCACCGGTATGCCCGTCCAACGTGAAACCGTTTCGGCGATGTCTTCCGCCGTCACCTCCTCCTTAATCATACGGCTGGTGACTTGCGACTTTAACTCTACTTCGAGTGCTTTCTGATGTTCCTCAGCATCTTTAATACGACCGTAACGCAGCTCAGCTACCTTGGCGTAATCACCATCACGTTCAGCTCTATCGGCTTCTAAGCGCAAGTTCTCCACCTCCTCTTTCAGTCGTTGCAACTGATCAACCTTGCCCTTTTCCATTTCCCATCGACTGTTCAGCGCATTTCGTTTTTCGTTGAGATTGGCCAATTCCTCTCGGATCACCGCCAATTTCTTTTCGTCCTTCTCACGCTTAATGGCCGCTTGCTCAATCTCCAACTGGCGAATCTTTCGGTCAAGCTGATCGATGTCTTCGGGCTTAGAGTTAATTTCCAAGCGCAAACGCGAAGCCGCCTCATCGATGAGGTCAATGGCTTTGTCGGGCAAAAAGCGCTCGGTGATATAGCGCTCGGAAAACTCCACCGAAGCAATAATGGCCTCATCGAGAATGCGCACCTTGTGGTGGGTTTCGTATTTTTCTTTGATGCCGCGTAAGATGGAAATGGCCGATTCGGTATCCGGCTCTTCTACCAAGACTTTTTGGAAACGGCGCTCTAAAGCCTTGTCCTTTTCAAAGAACTTCTGGTACTCCGCCAAAGTCGTAGCACCCACAGCACGTAGCTCGCCCCTGGCCAATGCCGGTTTTAAAATATTGGCCGCATCCATGGCGCCCTCTCCCCCACCTGCTCCTACCAAGGTGTGGATTTCGTCGATGAAGAGAATGATGTTACCCTCACCACTGGTCACTTCTTTCACTACGGCCTTTAGGCGCTCTTCAAACTCGCCCTTGTATTTGGCTCCGGCAATCAGCGCGCCCATATCTAAGGCAAATATCTGCTTGTCTTTGAGGTTTTCCGGAATATCGCCATTGATGATACGATGCGCCATCCCCTCGGCAATGGCGGTTTTACCCACGCCAGGTTCACCGATGAGGATGGGATTGTTTTTGGTGCGACGAGACAATATTTGCAATACGCGCCGAATTTCGTCTTCGCGACCAATCACAGGATCCAACTTTCCGTCTCGCGCCAATTGATTCAAATTTTTGGCGTATTTATTTAATGCGTTATACGATTCCTCTACCGAGGCCGACTTTACCTTCTCGCCTTTGCGAAGCTCGGCAATGGCTGCGCGCAAGCCTTTTTCGGTTACGCCGGCATCTTTTAGTATGGTGGCAGCCGTATCCGATGCAAGGAGAATACCCAACACCAAGTGTTCTACCGCAACATAATCATCGGCATTTTTCTTAGCCTCTGCTTGGGCTTTACTGATCGCATCCCCCGCACCCCTAGAAAAATAAGTATCGCCGCCGGTTACTTTGGGAAGAGACGACACGCTTTTACTCAATACATTGATCAATACGGGCAATTGCACCCCCAGTTTTCCGAAAAGAAAAGGAATGACATCTTTATCGTGCTGTAGTGCACTCGTTAATACGTGAACGTTTTCTACCGATTGATGATTTTCCGACTGAGCCAATACCTGTGCTTGCTGAAGTATTTCCTGCGTCTTAATGGTTAAATTATTTGTTGTCATAATATTTTCTTTTTCTTCAACTCCGTCAATTTACATTCCAATGCGTAAAGACTGACAATGTACGACATTTTGGCCGAAAACAACCTTGCTAAACACTTGTTTTTCTGTCATTTAGGCGCAAAATAAAAAATCCCATTATTAAAGATGACATATTTATATCACGAATAAAACACCAATAGGGATTCTCCTTTGGCATCCCTACTTTTGCGGAGCAAAAAAATGGGACACATGCACACAAATTTCATTGAAGAATTACGCTGGAGAGGGATGTTACACGACATGACCCCAGGCACGGAAGATCAACTCAGTAAATCATCTACGGTTGGTTACGTTGGGTTTGACCCCACCGCAGATTCTCTACATATTGGCAACTTGGTTCCCGTCATGCTCTTGACCCATTTTCAGCGTTGCGGGCATAAACCATTGGTTTTGGTAGGTGGTGCCACTGGTCGTGTTGGTGACCCTTCAGGAAAAGTAAAAGAGCGTCAACTACTCGGTACCGATGTGATTGAGCATAACCTCAATGCACAGAAAAAACAGCTTCAACAATTTCTCAATTTTGAAGACGGCGAAAACAAGGCCGAGATCGTCAACAACTACGACTGGTTTAAAGACTACAACTTTTTAGACTTCATTCGCGATGTAGGCAAACACATCAGCATCAACTATATGATGGCTAAAGACTCGGTTAAAAACCGCCTCGAAAGCGGAATTTCCTTCGCCGAGTTTAGCTACCAACTCATTCAGGGGTACGACTTTTACCACTTGTTGACCACCAAAAACTGTAGGTTACAAATGGGAGGTAGCGATCAATGGGGCAACATTACCACCGGAACTGAACTCATCAGACGAATGGGCGGCGGAGATGCCTTTGCACTAACATCACCACTCATTACCAAAGCTGATGGCTCCAAATTTGGTAAGTCTGAAGGGGGAAACATTTGGTTGGATCGCAACAAGACCTCGCCTTACCAGTTCTACCAGTTTTGGATCAACGTGTCCGACGAAGATGTGGTAAACTTTACGCCCATTTTTTCACTGAAAAATAAAGAAGAAATAGACGCATTGACTGTCCAGCACCAAGAAGCACCCCACCTGCGCATTTTGCAAAAAGCACTGGCCGAAGAAATGACCAGTCGTGTGCACAGCAAAGAAGACTTGATGCAAGCACAAAAAGCGAGCAACGTGTTGTTTGGAAAATCCGGGCAAGAAGAATTGCGCAGCTTAGACAAACGCACCTTGCTGGAAGTCTTTGATAGTGTACCTTCTTTCTCCGTAAATGCAACTGACTTAGTAGAAGGCCCCGTAGAACTATTGGCCAGTAAAACATCCATTCTTCCCAGTAAATCCGAGGCGAGGAAAATGCTAAAAGCCAATGCCATTTCGGTAAATAAAGAGAAAATATCGGAAGACACTGCACTCAGTAACGATGATTTACTTCACAACGAATATCTCATTGTGCAACGCGGAAAAAAGAACTACTACCTCATCAAAGTAACGGGCTGATTTTTTGGTTGTAAATTCGCCACACAAACACCTACCTATGCGCTTACTTCTCACCTTTTCCCTCCTTTTAGCTGGTCAGGTCTTATTTGCTCAAAGCCTGACTTGCAAAGTGACAGCACCCTCGGGATTAAACGTTCGCTCGGAACCTTCCACGAAAGGAAAAGTAATCGGAAGGCTACTTACCAATGACGTCATCGAAATTGAGGCAAAAACCTATGGCGAACTTACGGTTGATGGCATGCCCGGTTTTTGGAGAAAGACCGAAATAAAAGGCAAAGTGGGCTATGTTTGGGATGGGTATCTGGAGATTATTGGACGCGTTGTATCGGAGGAGCAGGCCGTTGAAGTAACGGATACCATTAAACGCGAAACGAGTATTGAACTCAATCTTTTACTGGAAACCTATAACCACTGCGGGAACTTGTCACATGTTAATCCCAGTGGGTTTTGGTACGCCTTTGTTCCCAATGAAAAAAATAACAACATCACTGTAAAGCCGGTAGAAATAACCGTTTGCTTAAGTAAAAACAGGTTGAGCAAGTTGATGGAGTTTGATATTCAAACCAACAGCGACCTAAGATCTCTCTTTCTTATTGGCGCCAACCAAGAGCTGTCGGTTGCTGAAAACTTTAAAAGCATAGAAGATGAACTAAGAACTGCCGGCAGACAGGTTATGCCCGGACAAAGGCGATTGCTAGGCAGAGGGGTACACATGAGTGCCTTGGGAAATGTAAAAAGTCTGGATGGCGACTGTCCGAAAATTGACAATTACCGACTACATCTCTTTACCGATAACAAGAGACAAGACGTGTTGAACATGCTAACTTCCATTGGCGAATGTGGCGTTCCCGATTTATATTGGTACGGCGACATCACCGGTAACGGTTTTCCCGACATTATCATGGTAAGTGTGGAAGAAAACACCAATACCTTTTATTTACTAAAGCATTCATTTGATCGACCGGAGGCCCCCTATCAGGTGGTTTCTACGTTTACAATGGAAGATTGTGAATAGTCGCTCTATAACGACTAACACATAAAATGAACAAAGCATTTCAAGACATGAGCAAAACGGAAAACATCAAAAAAGACATTAACTTCAACAAAAACGAAGACCAGCTTCGCCTGATGGTTTCAGAGCTTAAGCAGCGATGGAACAAAGTGTCTGAAGGTGGAGGTAAAAAGAAAATTGACAAACTACACAGTCAGGGTAAACTGACCGCCCGTGAACGCGTGGCCTTTTTGCTCGACAAAAACCGCGATCAAATCGAAATTGGCGCCTTTGCCGGTGAAGATATGTACACCGAACACGGCGGTTGTCCCTCCGGTGGCGTGGTAGTGGTTTTGGGTTACGTTAAAGGACGCATGTGCTTGGTGGTGGCCAACGACGCCACGGTAAAAGCCGGTGCTTGGTTTCCCATTACCGGGAAAAAAAATCTTCGCGCTCAGGAGATTGCCATGGAAAACCGCATTCCCATCATCTATCTGGTAGACAGCGCCGGGGTGTATTTACCCATGCAAGACGAAATTTTCCCCGACAAGGAAAACTTTGGTCGCATCTTTCGCAACAACGCCATGATGTCGTCCATGGGCATTACACAAATTGCCGCGGTTATGGGCAGTTGTGTTGCAGGAGGGGCCTACTTACCTATTATGAGCGACGAAGCGCTAATCGTAGATAAAACCGGATCCATCTTCTTGGCCGGATCATATTTGGTAAAAGCCGCCATTGGTGAAGATGTCGACAACGAAACGCTTGGTGGGGCGACTACCCATTGCGAGATTTCCGGGGTTACCGACTACAAGTCACCCGATGACAAATCAGCATTGACCACCATTCAAAACATAGTAGACAAAATGGGTGACGCCCAAAAGGCCGGATTCAATCGCATAAAGCCAACCGCACCCGCCGAAGATCCCAACGATATTTACGGCATTTTACACCCCGAAAATGCCAAGCCATTCTCCACCCGTGCCATTATTGATCGCTTGGTGGACAACAGCGAATTTGAAGAGTACAAAGAAGGCTACGGCAAAACCATCATTACCGGATACGGACGCATCGATGGCTGGGCTGTAGGTATAGTTGCCAACAACCGCGAAGTACAAAAAAACAAAAAAGGGGAAATGCAGTTTGGTGGCGTCATCTACTCCGACTCTGCCGATAAAGCCACCCGTTTTATTGCCAACTGCAACCAGAAAAAAATTCCGTTGGTCTTCTTACAAGACGTTACCGGATTTATGGTCGGCTCACGCTCAGAACACGGCGGCATCATCAAGGACGGTGCAAAAATGGTCAATGCCGTGAGCAACTCCGTGGTACCAAAATTCACCATCATTGTTGGCAACTCCTACGGAGCCGGTAACTACGCCATGTGTGGAAAGGCCTACGACCCGCGCTTGATCGCTGCGTGGCCCAACGCCAAATTGGCCGTGATGGGTGGTTCGCAAGCGGCCAAGGTGTTGCTGCAAATTGAAAAAGCCTCACTCAAAGCCAAAGGTGAAACCATCACCGAGGAAAAAGAAAAAGAACTACTCGATAGAATTCAGGGCAATTACGACAGGCAAACCTCGCCCTATTACGCTGCCGCTCGTTTGTGGGTTGACGCCATCATCGACCCACTTGATACCAGAAAGTGGATCAGCATGGGGATAGAAATGGCCAACCACGCCCCCATTGAACGATCATACAACACCGGGGTAATTCAGGTATAATGTTCGATTTGCTGCACTTTGCGCTGTATGTTGTCCGACATATCTATCCGGCCAAAAAGATGCTGAAGCAACGTGCAGCACGACTCGACAAACATGCCCATAAGCGCATGTTTTCTCTGGCTCTATTTGCCGTGGCCGGCAGTTACCCCTACGTCGTTTGCCGGGGAAAGTCTTTGAGAAAAAACGAACGCCAATCGCTGATTTTACTCGGTGCCGCTACGGCGTTGTGCGATGACTTAACCGATGAACATCAATATCCGCTAGAGGCATTGAAAAACCTCTTTGCTAACGACGTAGTGCACAATCCGGAAAACGCCACGGAAAGCGTATGCAGAGCGCTCTACAAAGAAGCGATGGCCATCCACCCCAATCCTGAGCTGTTTCTCAATAAACTCTTCACCGCTTTAGAAGCGCAAGAACAGAGTAAACGCCAATTGGGTAAGACTTTGGACTTTGAGAAACTTTGGCAAATTACCCAAGACAAAGGCGGCACAACCAACGTTTTGTTTCTGCACTTTCTTCACCACCTACCCAATAAAAGCGAAGAAGCCTTTGCACATCAAGCCGGTATTGCCCTGCAATTACTCGACGACCTCTTTGATCTGTATGAAGATTTGGAAGATGGCGTACACACACCCGTAACTGCCATTGAATCCTTAGACCAACTGGAAGCACTCTACACCGCTGAAGCTAGGGAAGCAATGGTCCTTTTGGGACAAATTTCTCCGAGTAAACGATCCGAATCAGCCGTCGGATTTATTTATGCGCGTGGCACCATTGCTTTGGATCAGTATCGAACATTTTGTCGAGAGAGTCATCAATCATTTCCTCCGAAACAGTACCGCAGGAAAGACCTCATCATAGATATGGAAAAAGGTGCCAATCTGCGCACAAATGTTGTTCGACGTTTTGTATTTTCGCGGCCGAAAGACACTTCAATATAACCATACCATGATTTATAAAGACCAGGGATCAAAAGACACACGTTCGGGCTTTGGCGCCGGATTATTAGAACTTGGAAAAAACAATCCGCGCGTGGTGGCCCTATGTGCCGACCTCACCGGTTCACTAAAAATGGATGCCTTCCAAAGTGAATTCCCTGATCGATTTTATCAAGTGGGTATTGCCGAGGCCAATATGATGGGCATTGCTGCCGGTTTGACCATTGGCGGAAACATCCCCTTCACCGGAACCTTTGCCAACTTTTCCACCGGTCGCGTGTACGACCAGATTCGTCAGAGCATCGCCTACTCCGGTAAAAATGTAAAAATATGTGCCTCTCACGCCGGAATTACCTTGGGTGAAGACGGAGCCACGCACCAGATACTAGAAGACATTGGTTTGATGAAAATGCTTCCCGGCATGGTGGTCATCAATCCCTGTGATTACAACCAAACCAAAGCGGCAACCTTGGCCATTGCCGAACACGAAGGACCGGTTTACCTGCGCTTTGGTCGCCCGAAAGTGGCCAACTTCACCCCGGAAGATATGCCGTTTGAGATTGGCAAAGCCATCGTACTTAAAGAAGGTACCGACGTGTCTATTTTTGCCACCGGGCACCTGGTATGGGAAAGTCTTCTAGCCGCCGAAGAATTAGAGAAAAAAGGCATCAGTGCTGAAGTAGTCAACATCCACACCATCAAACCTCTCGACGAAGAGGCCGTGCTAAAAAGCATTGCCAAAACAGGTTGCGCCGTTACCGCCGAAGAGCACCAAATTTTTGGCGGATTGGGCGAGTCCATTGCCGGCTTACTGGCACGCAAACACCCTACGCCAATAGAGATGGTTGCCGTAAACGATAGCTTTGGCGAAAGCGGCACACCGGATGCACTCATGGAAAAATACGGATTGAAATCCGGTAACGTGGTGACGGCTGTAGAAAAAGTGGTCAAGCGTAAATAAGCATTTATATCAGTGAATACTTTTAAATGACGGGCAGTGTGCTCGTCGTTTTTTTTTAGAAAAAACACTTAACCAACATCAACGCCATGAAAGTTCTAAACTTATTTGACACGAAACAACAAGTTGACTACAAAACAGAAATTCTTTCCGGCTTGACTGTTGCAATGGCATTGGTACCGGAAGCGGTTGCCTTTGCCTTGATTGCCGGGTTATCACCGCTCACCGGGCTGTACGCGGCATTTGTTATGGGCTTGGTGACCTCTATTTTTGGAGGTAGGCCAGGTATGATTTCCGGTGCCACGGGAGCGATTGCCGTCGTGTTGGTTGCATTAGCTGTTTCCCATGGTCCTGAGTATATTTTTGCTACCGTGATTTTAGCCGGAATTCTTCAAATGGCCGCGGGTTTTTTAAAGTTGGGTAAGTTTATGCGTTTGGTGCCACAGCCCGTTATTTTCGGTTTTGTCAACGGCTTGGCCATCATTATTTTCAAATCGCAGTTGGTTCAATTTAAAGATGCAAGCGGAAATTGGTTGAGCGGAGCTACTCTTTACATATTGCTAGGCTTGGTACTACTCACCATGCTCATCATTTGGGGGCTTCCCAAAATCACAAAAATCATCCCGTCCTCATTAGCTGCCATATTGGTTGTGTTTGCTATCGTATTTTTTGCCGGTATTGATACCCAAACCGTTGGTGATTTGGCTTCGATTAAGGGCGGATTTCCACCTTTTAACATTCCCAGCATTGCCTACACCTGGGAAACGCTTGCACTTATATTTCCTTACGCAGCTATTGTTGCCGGTGTTGGATTGATCGAGAGTCTCTTGAC
Organism: Cryomorphaceae bacterium; assembly: GCA_003566715.1. Taxonomy (GTDB): domain Bacteria; phylum Bacteroidota; class Bacteroidia; order Flavobacteriales; family Schleiferiaceae; genus CSBr16-58. Next base: position 29,293 of record PXCF01000142.1, read on the forward strand.
CCTCAACATCATTGACGAAATCACCGAAACACGTGGCAGTGGTAATAGAGAATCCGTTGCTCAGGGCTTGGCCAATATTACCTCCGGCTTCTTTTCCGGAATGGGTGGCTGCGCAATGATTGGCCAAAGCTTAATCAATATTTCCAACGGCGCCCGTGCACGCCTCTCGGGAATTGTTGCCGCCATCATGCTGCTCGTGTTCATCATGTTTGGCGCAAACCTCATCGAGCAAGTCCCCATGGCCGCCCTTACCGGGCTGATGATTATGGTTTCCATCGGCACATTTGAATGGGCCAGTTTACGTACGTTTAAGCGCATGCCTCAGTCGGATATCATCGTTATGGTTTTGGTTACCCTGATTACCGCCGTCTTGCATAACTTGGCCTTGGCCGTACTAGTAGGTGTGATTATTGCTGCCTTAGTCTTTGCCTGGGACAACGCCAAGCGCATTCGCGCACGAAAAATGCTGGATGAAGACGGTGCTAAGCACTACCAGATTTACGGACCACTTTTCTTTGGCTCCATTGCCGCCTTCAACGAAAAATTTGATCCACAAAACGACCCTGAAGTGGTCATCATTGACTTTGAGGAGAGTCGCGTGGTGGATATGTCGGCCATCGAGGCTCTAAACAAAGTCACCGAGCGCTACCGCAAGTTAGGCAAAACCGTACGATTACGCCACCTCAGTCCTGACTGTCAAAAACTCCTCAAAAACGCCGATAAAATCATTGACGTCAACATTGAAAAAGATCCGAGCTATAAGGTGATGGTTGATGTCTGAGAACTTTAGTGACTTCCCGACAAGGATATTACACAACGAACCACAAAGGAGGCACAAAGGGCCACGGAGATAAAACTTCGTGAAACTTTGTGCCTTCTTTGTGCAACTTTGTGCAACTTTGTGGTAAAGCTGGCTTGGTTGTTACACAGAGAACCACGGAGGAGTCACAGAGGACCACAGAGAACTTTCAGAATGTATTAATCTTCGTGAAACTTTGTGCCTTCTTTGTGCAACTTTGTGGAATAGCTCTACGAATTGATTATTACACAAAGAACCACGAAGGAGTCACAAAGGACCACAGAGATAAATCTTCGTGAAACTTTGTGCCTTCTTTGTGCAACTTTGTGGAATAGCTTTACAAGGTTGTTACACAAAGAACCGCTAAGAAGTCACAAAGGACCACAGAGAAAAACTTCGTGAAACTTAGTGCCTTCTTTGTGAAACTTTGTGGAATAGCTTTACGACTTGGTTGTTACACAATTAATTAATCAAAAACCAAAAACGCAGCGTATTATTTGCGCTTATATCGTCTACAAAAAGTTCCAGCACAGAACTAAAAACTGCAGTAAAAATTTTGTAAAGAGACGTGTCTTACAAACGCTCCAACGTATCCAACGTCAACTTCCAAAACTTCTGTACCGAGGAGATAGACACGCGCTCGTCGGGTGAGTGCGCACCTCGGATGGTGGGGCCGTAGGAAATCATGTCCAGATTGGGATAGTGCTTGCCAATCAAACCACACTCTAGTCCGGCATGACAGATGGTAATACGTGGTGAAGCGTCAAAGTTGGCTTCGTAGGCGTCCTTCATCAAGTTCACAACCTTGGAATCGCTTTTGGGCTGCCATCCGGGGTATTGTCCACTGTGCTCAACCTCGGCACCAATGGCAGCAAATGCAGAGCCCACGGTTTTACCAGCAAAATCGCGGGCAGCATCTATTGACGAGCGCTGTAAGCTCAAGGTAGTAAAGTGACCGTCTTTGATGACAACGCGGGCCAAATTGGACGAAGTCTCTGTGAGTCCGGGTACTTCCGGACTAAGGCGAAAAACGCCATTGGGGCAGCCAGCAATGCTGTTGAGCATGTTAAGAGACTCGTTGTACTCTGCGGCCAATTTTATCCCCAAGGCCGGTTGAATACTCAAGGTCATATTGGGGTCGGTCTTGGCGTAGATACCTTTCATGGCGTCAAAGACTTGTTGTATTTTCTCAATCAACGCCTCGGCCTTACTCTCTGGTAAAGCAATGATGGCACTGGCCTCACGAGGAATCGCGTTACGCAAACTCCCTCCGTCAAATGAAACCAAGCGAATATTGGGCGCAGCTTCTAAGATGAGCTGGGCTAAGAGAATATTGGCGTTCCCCAACCCCAAGTGAATTTCCATACCACTGTGTCCACCTTGCAGTCCGTGCAACACCACGTTATAACCGCTAAATCCATCACCCAATTCTTCTTTGTCGTAATAGTAATTGGTGGTGGTATCCACACCGCCGGCACTGCCAATGGTAAACTCATCGTCTTCTTCGGTATCCATGTTCAGGAGAATTTCTCCCGAGAGTAAATCCTCAGATAAATGCTGTGCGCCTGTCATACCCGCTTCTTCGTCAACCGTAAACAAGGCTTCTAATGCAGGATGAGCAATATCTTTAGATGCGAGAATGGCCATCATGGTCGCCACGGCCATACCGTTGTCGGCGCCCAAAGTCGTCCCCTCTGCCTTTACCCAGTCGCCTTCAATTTTCATACGAATGCCTTCCGTATCGAAGTCAAACTCCGTATCGGCGTTCTTTTGGTGAACCATATCTACGTGCCCTTGCATCACTACTTTGGGACTTCCCTCCTTTCCCGCAGTGGCCGGTTTGTAAATCACAATATTGCCCACACTGTCTTGCTTGTGGGTTAATCCGTGCTCATCAGCAAACGCTTTTACCCAAGCCAATACCTCCTCCTCCTTCTTAGAGGCGCGGGGAATGGCGTTGAGTTGTTCGAAGTAAGTCCAAACGGATTGGGGTGAAAGTTGAGAAACAGACATTTAATTGTTGTTTTTAAAGTTGATACAGTGTTTACAAATCCCAAGAAAAGGTAACGAGTTGTTCCAATTCCGGGTGAAGGCTTTTGGCAACCGGACAGTTTCGTCCAATTTGCTCTAAGCGACCTCTCAAAGACGGATTGATTTGTTTGGGTAAACGAATATCCACTTCCACCTTTGAAATGCGTCTTGGGTCAGAAGCCATGGTTTTTTTGACAGAGGCCGACGCGCCGATCATGTCAATTTGCTTTGACTCTGCATAAATACCCATTACCGTGAGCATACACGAGGCCAAAGAGGCAGCCACCATATCCGTAGGACTAAACGCTTGTCCCTTGCCGTGGTTATCGACGGGGGCATCGCTAATCACCTTTTCACCCGACGCTTGGTGGGTGAGTGTACAGCGAAGGTCACCGGAGTAAGTTACGTTTGCGGTCATAGTGGAAATAAAAAAGGAGGGACTAATCCCTCCTGAGTATGTGAAAAAATAATTTTAGACAAGCTCTCCAACCAAGTCTGCCGCTTCTTTCAGCATGATGGCAGAGTGTACTTTAAGTCCACTGTCGTCAATGATTTGCTTGGCTTCTTCAGCGTTGGTTCCTTGCAAGCGCACGATGATAGGAATACCGATATCGCCAATGTTTTTGTAGGCGTCTACGATTCCTTGTGCCACGCGATCGCAGCGAACGATACCGCCAAAGATATTCACCAAAATGGCTTTTACGTTCTCGTCTTTAAGGATGATGCGGAAGGCTTTTTCTACACGAGCAGCATCAGCCGTACCACCTACGTCGAGGAAGTTGGCAGGATTACCACCGGCCATTTTAATGATGTCCATCGTGGCCATTGCCAAACCGGCACCGTTTACCATACACCCAACATTTCCGTCGAGCTTAACGAAGTTTAGACCAACTTCACCAGCTTCAACTTCTGTAGGGTCTTCTTCGCGCTTATCGCGCATAGCGGCGTAATCCGGGTGACGGAAAAGTCCGTTATCGTCGAGGGTTACTTTAGCGTCAACCGCAAGAATTTTATCGTCTGATGTTTTCAACACCGGGTTGATTTCAAATAGTCCGGCATCGATACCGTCGTAGGCGTTGTAAAGTGCGGTGACAAACTTCACCATTTCTTTGAACGCCTTTCCGCTTAGTCCTAGGTTAAAGGCAATTTTACGCGCTTGGAAACCTTGCAGTCCCGTACGAGGATCTACCTCCTCAGTAAAGATGAGCTCCGGCGTTTTCTCAGCTACCTCTTCGATGTCCATTCCACCTTCGGTAGAGTACATAATAATGTTGCGGCCATTCTGGCGATCGAGCAACACAGACATGTAGATTTCGCTGGTTTCACTTTCTCCGGGGTAGTAAACATCTTCAGCGATGAGCACTTGGTGTACCGGTTTACCTTCTTTAGAGGTTTGTGGGGTCACCAACTGCATACCAATAATATTTCCGGCAATTTCACGAACTTCATCAAGGGATTTGGCCAATTTTACACCGCCGCCTTTTCCGCGACCACCGGCGTGTATTTGTGCTTTAACAACGTACCATTCGGTACCAGTTTCTGCATTGAGCTTTTTAGCCGCTTCTACCGCTTCTTCGGGCGTGCTGGCTACAATTCCGCGTTGGATGTTTACACCAAATGTGCTGAGGATTTCCTTTCCTTGATATTCGTGAAGATTCATGTATAATTGCGTTTAGTCAAGTTAAATTTAATCGACGACAAAAGTAAGTGTGAGAAGGAGTAAAAACAAGTTTTAAGATACCTATTGTTTTAATAAATCCACCAATTCATTCAACGTTCGCAGGCCCTTATTCTCGTTGTACCACTTTTGCATTTCTTCCAAAATCATGTGGATATTGCTGGTAGTGGCTTTTAGTTGTTCGTAAGTAGCCTGAGCGATTTCAGGTCTTGGGCCCCAAGTATTAATTACCTCAAAGGTGGGTGTCATACGAATCAACTTGGGAATACTTCGTGCACCATTGGTGGTAAACTGATCCATGACTTCGAGGTTCTCATCGCGAAAAATATAGCGAGGTTGGACACCACAAACGGCAGCTACGTCTTCAATAACCGGTATAATGTGCGCGGCGTCACCGCACCAATATTCGGTTAAAACCAGCCACTCCTCTTCAATACCTGTACCGGGGAGCTCTTGCCACGCATCAAAGTTGCGCCAAGGTTTTCTGTTGACCCAACGATTGTTTCGAGATAGATTAATTTTTACGTAACGTCCCAATTCTGTATCGGATGTTTTGAGAATTTCATCCGGCCATTTTTCAACATATTCTGAAAACAGCAATCCGCTCTCGTGAGCTTTTTTTAAATCCATGGTTTTATGGTAAAATACCTGATGTTATTTTTTAAAATTCAGTATGGTTTTGCGAATGATGGCCACACATTCCATCAGCTGATCACGGGTGATAACCAATGGCGGTGCAAAACGGATAATGTTTCCGTGCGTTGGTTTGGCAAGGAGTCCATTATCGCGCAATGCCATACAAATGTTCCAAGCGGTATCGCTGCTCTCCTCATCATCAATGACGATGGCATTGAGCAAACCTTTACCGCGCACCAAGGTGACCAATTCTGTTTCTTCCACCAACTTTTGCATCTCTTGACGGAAGAGTTCACCCAAGCGAAAGGCATTTTCTGCAAGATTTTCGCGCTCAACTACTTTCAACGCTTCCATGGCAACGGCACAAGCCAGCGGATTACCTCCGTAGGTACTGCCATGTTCTCCCGGACGGATACACATCATGATCTCGTCATCGGCTAATACGGCGGAAACTGGAAGAACTCCCCCCGAAAGCGCTTTACCGAGAATAACGATGTCCGGTCGGGCATCCTCGTAATCAGTGGCCAAGCGTTTTCCTGTGCGCGCAATACCTGTTTGCACCTCATCTGCAATAAAGAGAACATTGTGCTTGGTACAAAGTTTACGCACGCCGGCCAAATACCCTTCATCGGGAACCACAACACCAGCTTCTCCTTGAATGGGCTCTACCATAAAGGCTGCCACATTGGGGTCTTTTAATGCCTTGTCTAAAGCATCTAAATCGTTGTAGTCTATGATGTCGTAACCGGGCATATAGGGACCGAAACCCTTGTAACTACTCGGGTCGTCTGATGAACTAATGGCGGCAAGGGTTCGTCCCCAGAAATTGCCGTGTACAAAAACCACTCGGGCTTTATTTTCTTCAATGCCTTTTTTCTCGTACGCCCATTTTCGCGCCAGCTTTACGGCCGTTTCACCACCTTCCACGCCAGAATTCATGGGCAGCACCTTGTCATAACCAAAGAGTTCGGTGATGTATTTTTCGTAAGGCCCCAGCACGCTATTGTAGAATGCTCTTGATGTCAAGGTCAAGGTTTGTGCTTGATCGCTTAATGCCTTGATGATATCGGGGTGACAATGTCCTTGATTAACCGCTGAGTAAGCACTGAGAAAGTCGAAATACTTCTTTCCTTCCAAGTCCCATACGTAAACACCTTCCCCTTTGTCGATGACTACAGGGAGTGGATGATAATTATGTGCACCGTATTTATTTTCTAATTCAATGGCTTTTTCAGACGTCAATTTTGCAGACATAAATGCTTATTTTTTTAGATCAATTATTAGGCTTGCAAGTTCCGAAATATCTTCTGGATAGAGAAATATTTTTGGCTTACCTGATGTTGTGTAAGCCCACTGACTTACAACAAATAGACGCTTGGGATGCCAGTGCTTGGGGAGTTGTTTAATATTTTTTTGCACTTTGAACACATCTGATGTTTCGAGAACCAATAACACCGGCACTTCGCCAAACTGCTTATCAGCCATGCCAACCAGTTGAACCTCGATATCTGATAAATCATTCCAGGCATCGTACCAATCTTTGATATGAATCTTTACTCCCCCACTGTTGATCACCTTATCGGCCCGACGAACAAACACAAAGCGGTGCTCGTCGATAAGTTCGACCACGTCATTGGTTACCAATCCGTTTATACCCAGCACACGATCGTGAATCACCAAGGTGTTTTGCTCGGAAAGAGAAAACCGAACACCAGCTAAAGCTTTAAAAACACGCTCTTTTGCTGGTTGCATCAGCGCTACATTCGAAAGCGTTTCTGTCATACCATAACTGTGAAAAACATGCTCGGGAAAAACACCCCCTTCATCGAGCACCCCTCCGCCGATGAGCACCTTTGCGCACTTGGATAAAAACGATTTGTTGGATTGCCACTGTGCAGGCGTTACCGAGATTAAGTCAACGGGGGCCATATCGTTAAAAACAATAGATGGTTTATATATGTGTAAACGCATTTTGTAGAGAAGTGCACGATAGAGCAACATTCTCCCTCCTGTTGTTTCCGGAGGCAAAACCAATGCTGCAGATCCGCCTTCTACACCAAGGGCTTTCATTGTTCTTTCAACACTGGCTTTAACTTGGTTGGCAGTAAAGGTAATGGACTTAGGTTTCCCTGTGCTGCCACTGCTTTGAAGTGTCGCTTCACCTTTATGCGCAAGTTCATCAACATACAAATTAATATGTTTTAAATCTGCAGAAAAACTGAGTTCTTCAATACTTTGGGAAAAATCTATAATCAAAGCAACGATAATTTACATGTTGATGTTTGGCTGACAAAATTACTATTCACATGACAACAGTTCTACCTAAATTCCATACAATTCACCAAATTGTTAGAACGCAAAATTTTTGACATTTTACTTTATATACAGTAAGCAATAAAACTTAAATACAATATGTTGTATTTTTTTTATTATTAATTAATGTTAATGATATATATTTGCCCAAACATTCCAAAAACAAACTAAAATGAAAAAGATTTTACTGAGTAAGCTATTCATGCTTACGTTAATTACGCCTTTATTTTTAATTAGCTCATGCTCCAAAAAAGAAGGCTGCACCGATCCAGCTGCCATCAACTATGATCAAGACGCAGAAGAAGATGACGGTAGTTGCGAGTATGAAGAAAACAACAATGGTAACGACAACGGCGATTCTGGTGAACCCGTTGTCTTGTCCGGAACCATTGATTCACCTTTATTACTCGAAGACATTTTTGAACCGAGCGAATTGGTGGACTACATTATTCAAGGTTCCTTAACCATCAATGCTGCGGTAACCGTAGAGCCGGGCGTTAGATTTCTGATGAAGCCGGGCGCTCGTGTATTTGTTCGTTCCGGCGGTTCTCTTGATATGACCGGTACTGAGCAAGACACCATCTTTATGACCGGCGAGCAGGATGTTCACGGATACTGGGACTACATTTTATTTGATGGCAGTAATAACCCTAACAATAAGATGATTTATACCAGTGTTCATAACGGCGGTGGGTCGAACACACGTGACGCTATGATTTCTCTAGGCGGAAACAGTCGTGTAACATTTATGAATTCTACTTTTTCAAAAAGTGAACGCTTCGGTATTCGTTTAAATTCTGAAGATGGAAACATCCCCGACTTTAAAGACAATAATGTAAAAAACTGCAACCTTCATCCAGTTTCATTGGATAATTTTTCTCAAGCCATTAATTTTGATGAGAGTTCTGACTTCACTCAAGGCAATGCCAATAATTCCGTAAGAATTGGGAGTCGTACCATCCAACAATCGTTCACCATTCCAAAATTAAGCGGCCCATACGAAGCTCACGGAAGAATACGTTTTAATGGAGAAGTTGTTGTTGAGGCGGGCACCACAATTAAAATGGCTGCTAGTGCAAGGATTACTGTAGAAAGCAATGCATCGTTAAAATGCATTGGCACATCATCCGAACGCATTACCATCGAAGGCACGCAACCAGTTGAAGGATTTTTTGAATGTATCCGCTTCAACAACTCCAACAACACCAACAACGAGTTTCAATATGTAGACGTCAGTTATGGAGGCGGGTCAAATATATATCCTGCCACCATATTCCTTTCGTCCGCATCTCGATTCAAAATGGGGAATTCCAGCATTAACTTTAGTGCAAGAAATGGTATTTCCGGAAGCAATAGCGCCATTTATGAAGACGACGGAAACAACACATTTAACGGCAATGTGCTAGACGACATAGACCTCTAGTTGTTTTTATACTTAAAGCTTAAAGAGCCGCACAATTGTGTGGCTCTTTTTTTTTACACCAAGTTCATATTAAAAATAGTCACATACCTAGATCGTGTTTAAATTGTTTTAATATTTGTTTTTAAGTAACTTATGATTTTTATTTTTATAAAAATAGTTTACATATCATATGTTTGCAAAAACCAAACAAATCAAGTCATGAAAAAACAATTGCCAAGTAAACTTTTTTTAGCGTCCATACTTTTGACTGCATTTATCATTCAATCATGTTCGAGCAACGATGGCTGTACAGACCCTGCAGCTATAAATTTCGATGAAAGCGCTGAAGAAGATGACGGTAGTTGCGAATATGAAGAAGGTGACCCGGAAGAGCTATCCGGAACCATCGATGTTCCTACCACTTTTGAAAACATCTACCAGTCTGATCAACTTTACGATTATGTGGTAGATGGTCACGTTAGAATTGATGCTGCGGTAACCATCGAACCAGGTGTTCGAATTTTAATGAAATCAGGTGCGCAAATCACTGTCCGCTCAGATGGCTCTCTTGATATGAGCGGAACATCACAAGACTCTATCATTATCAAAGGCGAACAAGATATCCCGGGGTTTTGGAACTACATTCGATTTAATGGAAGCAACAACCCCAATAATAAAATAATCTATACCGGAATTTACAATGGAGGTGCAGACAGCCGGAGGGATGGCTTGGTGTTTTTATCGAGCAACAGTCGTTTGAGCGTGGAAAACTCCACGTTTGCAGTAAGTCAACGCAATGGATTAGTTGTCAGTGGAAGCGATGCAATTATTCCAAGCTTTAGTAATAACGTGTTTAGAGACTGTGCACTGTACCCTGTGGAATTGAGCAACTTTTTTCAATCCGAAAACTTTAACGAGACCAGTATGTTCCACGAAAGCAACGGTACAAATTTCGTTCGTGTAGGCAGTAGAACCATTCCAAATTCTTTTACCATTCCAAAAATTAATGGCTACTACGAAAAGCATGGCAGAACCAATCTAGACGGCGATGTAGAGATTGCCCCCGGCACGAAAATCAAAATGGCATCCGGCGCAAGAATCACGGTTAGGAGCAACGGCTCACTGAAATGTATCGGCACAATATCGGAGCGCATTACTATTGAAGGCACTCAGCAAGTTGAGGGCTTCTTCGAATGCATAAGATTCAACGGATCCAACAATCCCAACAATGAATTTCAGTACGTAGATGTCAGTTATGGCGGCGCAAACAGCTTGTATGACGCCAATATATATCTTTCGTCAGATTCGAGGTTTAAGATGGGTAACTGTAGTTTAAACTACAGTGCCGGATACGGTCTATCAGGTGGAAGCAGTGCCATATTTGACGATGATGGCAATAACACATTTAACGGCAATGTGTTGGGGGATATTGGACTTTAAAATTCCCTTCGTTTATCTACAAAAGAGCTGCTGTTTTATGCAGCTCTTTTTTTATATAAAAGCGGCTAAAATCAATGGATACTGCACACTCAAAAATGATGATTGGTTTTTGGTATTATCGCCTATACAATAAGTATATTTGCCCATTCTAATAAAAGATACACTATGTCTGACGATAAAAAGGTCATTTTCTCCATGAGCGGGGTCACTAAGACCTACAGCTCAAGTAATAAAACCGTACTAAAAGATATTTACCTAAGTTTTTACTATGGGGCTAAAATCGGGATTCTCGGTCTCAACGGCTCAGGTAAATCAACGCTTTTAAAAATCATTGCTGGTATTGACAAAAACTATCAAGGCGATGTGGTTTTTTCTCCGGGGTATAAAGTGGGATATCTCGAGCAAGAACCTCAGTTAGATGAAAGTAAAACGGTTATTGAAGTGGTACGTGAAGGCGCCGCAGAAACCGTAGCACTTTTGGAAGAATACAACAAAATAAACGACGACTTTGGACTGCCCGAGGTTTATGAGAATCCCGACAAAATGGAAAAGCTCATGAACCGTCAGGCCGAGTTGCAAGATAAAATTGACGCATCAAACGCCTGGGAATTGGACACCGAGCTCGAACGTGCCATGAGCGCCTTGAATTGTCCGGAAAGCGACACCCCCGTCAGCGTGCTCTCCGGTGGGGAACGCCGACGCGTAGCCCTTTGTCGATTGTTGATTTCCAATCCGGAAATCCTGCTACTCGATGAGCCCACCAACCACTTAGACGCAGAGTCGGTGCATTGGTTGGAACAACACTTGCAGCAGTATAAAGGAACCGTTATTGCCGTAACGCACGACCGCTATTTCCTCGATAATGTAGCCGGATGGATTCTCGAACTGGATCGCGGTGAAGGCATTCCCTGGAAAGGCAACTACTCAAGCTGGCTTGACCAAAAGTCTAAGCGATTGGCGCAGGAAGAAAAGCAGGCCAGCAAGAAACGCAAAACCCTCGAACGAGAACTCGAATGGGTACGCATGAATCCCAAAGGAAGACAGGCCAAATCAAAAGCCAGATTGAGCAACTACGAAAAACTACTCAGTCAAGAAGAAAGAGAGCAAGAACAAAAGCTGGAAATTTTTATCCCACCCGGTCCGCGATTGGGCACCAACGTCATTGAAGCCAAAGATGTGAAAAAGGCATTTGGTGACAAACTCTTGTATGAGAATTTAAACTTCAACCTTCCTCCTGCCGGAATCGTTGGTATTGTTGGCCCAAATGGTGCCGGTAAGACCACCATTTTCCGCATGATTATGGGACAAGAAAAACCGGATGAAGGAACATTCAGCATTGGCGAAACCGTAAAAATCGCCTATGTCGACCAGTCGCACGAAAAATTAGTAGCCGACAAGTCCATCCACCAAATCATTGCCGACGGCGAAGAAGAGTTTGAACTCGGCGGCCGACGCGTTAATGCCCGTGCCTACTTGAGTCGATTTAATTTTGCCGGACAAGACCAAAGCAAACAAGTAGGTGTCCTCTCCGGTGGAGAGCGTAACCGCTTACACTTGGCCATGGCATTAAAAGAAGGCGGCAACGTACTCCTCCTCGATGAGCCTACCAACGACCTTGACATCAACACCCTGAGAGCTCTTGAAGAGGCCTTGGATAACTTCGCCGGTTGTGCGGTCATCATCAGTCACGACCGCTGGTTCCTCGACCGTGTCTGTACCCACATCTTGGCCTTTGAAGGCGATGCACAGGTATATTACTTCGAGGGCGGATATTCCGACTACGAAGAAAACAAGAAAAAGCGCCTTGGCAATACTGCGGGTACAAGATTTAAATACAAGAAACTCAAAAAGGACGGCGTTTAAATCGCAATACCAAGCGTTTTTTTACCACAAATAAAACACATACATGAAGATCGCATACAGCTGGCTTAAAGATTATTTTCCCACAGATATTTCACTAGAAGATGCTGCTGAGATTCTAACGGATATCGGACTTGAAGTTGAAGGCGTTGAATCGTTTACTTCCATTCCCGGGAACTTAGAAGGCGTGGTTGTTGGGCACGTTTTAACCTGTGGCAAGCACCCCAATGCCGATCGTTTGTCCTTGACCACCGTAGACATTGGTGAAAGCGACCCTGTGCAAATTGTATGCGGTGCCCCCAATGTGGCGGAAGGACAGTATGTACTGGTGGCTACTGTTGGCGCTACCATCTATCCCAACGATGGGGACCCCCTAAAAATTAAGAAGGGTAAAATCCGTGGAGAGGTATCTATGGGGATGATTTGTGCAGAAGACGAATTGGGCTTAGGGCAGTCTCACGACGGCATCATGGTGCTTAAAGAAGCGGCCACTCCCGGAACACCGGCGTCAGAACTTTTCAAGGTCTTTAACGACGATGTATTGGAAATTGGACTAACCCCCAACAGAAGTGACGCCATGTGTCATTACGGCGTGGCCCGCGACCTTAACGCAGCTTTGCGCAGTAGACATCAGGTGCACGTCCCTCTCAACCTAAAATCAACAGCAGATTTTGTGGTATCAGACACCACCGAACCCATCAAAATAACCATTAAAGATAGCGATCGGTGTATGCGCTACGCCGGTCTGCGAATTTCCGGTATTAAAATGACCGAATCACCCGCGTGGATGCAGGCACGATTGAAATCCATCGGACTTCGTCCAATTAACCAGGTTGTGGACGTTACCAACTTCGTGCTTCACGAAACAGGTCACCCACTCCACGCTTTTGACGCCAAAAAGATTGCCGGCCAACACATCATTGTACAAACCATGTCTGCCGGCAACAAACTTACCACGCTTGACGATGTTGAACGAACGTTACACGAAGAAGATTTGTGTATTTGCGACGAACAAGGCCCACTTGTTTTGGCTGGTGTATTTGGTGGTGAACGAGCAGAAGTGGACAACAACACCACCGATATTTTTCTGGAAAGCGCCTTGTTTAACGCCGTAAGTGTGCGTAAAACAGCTCGTCGGCACGGATTGAATACCGATGCCTCATTTCGATACGAGCGCGGCGTTGACCCGGAAATGAGCATCTACGCGCTTCGCCGTGCTGCCTTACTGATCAAATCGATTGGCGGGGGAAAAATCACCATGAACATCGATGATGTTTACCCCAAGCCCGTGCTTCCTAAAGAAATTACTTTGCGCTTCGAAAAAGTCCAGGCACTGATTGGAAAAAATATCCCCGAACCGACCATCAAAGAAATATTGAGTTTTCTAGATATTAAAATAAAACGCGAAGTAGCCAACAAAGTGGTGGTTGAAGTTCCCGCTTATCGCGCAGATGTTACGAGAGAAGCAGACCTCATCGAAGAAGTGCTTCGCATTTACGGGTTTAACAATGTGGAAGTGAGTGGCAAAATGACCATCAGCGTACCACAAAAACGCCCAAATAATCGCACTCATATTGAAGATACCGTAAGTCAAAAGCTCTGTGGACGAGGATTTAGCGAATGTGTCAACAATTCGTTGACCAAAAGCAGTTTTGCGACAGACGGCGCAGTCAATATACTCAACCCTCTAAGTACTGATTTGGGGATCATGCGCATGAGTCTGATTCCGGGGTTGGTGGAAAATGCCGCCTATAATGTCAACCGCAAAAATCGCCATCTAAAGTTGTTTGAATGGGGAAATGTTTACCAAAAAACCAGTCATGGATTTCAGGAAGACGCCCGCTTGACTCTCCTTATGACCGGAGCAACCATTGAAGAAAATTGGCTGACCCCAGCACAAGATAGCCGTGTGTTTCACCTCAGCGGAACGCTGCATCACTTTTTAGAATCGTGGGGGATGGATGTTATCGACTACCGTCCTTGTACCAACCCACTTTTGGAAGGCGGTATTGCTCTATTTCACCAAAATCGATGGTTGGCAGATATCGGTGTGGTGAACCCCGACCTAAGAAAAAAACTCGACCTCAGTCAGGAAGCATTTGTTGCCGAGATGAATTGGACACTGATAGAAGACCACATAAATTCGCGCAAGCTAACATTTCAGAACATTCCCCGTTATCCGGCGGTAAGACGTGATTTGGCCTTGGTGCTTCCCGAAGATATCAAATATGTGGACCTCGTAGCTGCTGCCCAAAAAGCCGAACGACAATTGCTAAAAACAGTTAACCTCTTTGACGTTTACAAAGGAAAAAACATACCGGAAGGCAAGATTTCCTATGCTTTGTCATTTGTGCTGCAAGACGAAAACAAGACCCTTACGGATAAGCAGATAGAAAAAAGCATACAACGCATTCAATCGGCTCTCGAAGAAAACTTTGCTGCATCGCTTCGTGTATAATCATACATGTTAACCATTGCTTTTGCCAAAAACTATGAGCACCCACTTCCGGAGGGACATCGGTTTCCTATGGAGAAGTACGGGTTATTGCCTCGACAGTTAACTTATGATGGAACAGCTACGGAAGATAATTTCTTTGTGCCTTCACCGGCTGAAGTTGAAGATATCTTACGTGTACATGACAAAGCCTATTGGCAAAGACTCCGAGCACTTCAGTTGACAAAAAGCGAACAAAGACGTTCGGGTTTTCCATTGAGTAAAGCGCTGGTAGATCGAGAAATAACCATAGCCGGTGGCAGCATACAAAATCTTTACCACGCCAAAACATATGGCTGCTCGTTAAACATTGCCGGAGGTACCCATCACGCTTATACAAACCGCGCGGAAGGCTTTTGTCTGCTAAACGATATTGCTATTTCTGCCGCCCACGGGCTTGACAAAGGAATGATTAAGAAAGCATTGGTGATTGACCTGGACGTGCATCAAGGCAACGGTACCGCAGAAATCTTTGCACACACGCCAGAAGTATTTACCTTCAGCATGCACGGCGAAAAAAACTATCCCCTACACAAGGAAGTTTCGGATTTAGACATCCCTTTACCGGACGACACCGACGACGAAACCTATCTCAGTATGCTGTATGAAACCCTCCGCATTCTACGCAAAAAAGTAGATCCGGATGTTATTTATTTTCAAGCGGGGGTAGATGTTTTGGCTTCCGACAAACTGGGCCGTTTAGGGTTGAGTATTGATGGCTGTCGACAAAGAGATCAAATTGTATTTGAATATGCCCACAAATACAGTATTCCTGTTGCAGTGAGTATGGGAGGCGGCTACAGTAAACATCTACCCGATATTGTCAATGCCCACGCCAACACCTTTCGAGAAGCGAGAAAAATTTTCTTTTAGTGGATTGATTGTTGGCATGTATATTTGTACGTAATAATTTAAAATCGACGTGAGCTTTAATCCACCCAATTTTTTGGTCTTTAAAGCGTTTATTCTTTGTAACCTACAGACGAAAGAAAATGAAAAAAATCTCTTCTTTTATGGCATTTGCCTTACTGCTTGGCTTTTCTGCATGCTCAAGTGACGATGCCAAAGAAATTGAAGGCATCTGGACACTTAGTTCATTTGAAGAGCAAACCGTAAAAACAAATTATTTGGGTGGCGGTATAACCGTTCAAACCACGCAAAATTACGACTTGGTTGACGCCAACCGTCAGTGGAGATTTAACTTAGATCCACAAACCATTGATTTTGCCGGGTTTAAAGAGGTGTCAGACGAGCGCTTAGAACTGAGCAATGGCGACACACTCAATTATTCATTTGCGGTCATTGAAAGAACTCTTTTCAATAGCAGCCAAACTTGGGAGCTCAGCGACAATGAAACGATGATCATTGGCACCCTTCCCCGTCAGTTTGAGTTTAACTACGAAGTAACAGAGTCTCAATTATCGCTCAATATCAGTCGCAATACGGCGAATGAAACCCATACGGTTAGATATCGTTTTACACGCTAATTAACTTTTAATCAAACAACATACGAATGAAACGTTTAGCATTTTGGAGCGTCCTTATAGCATCGGTTGCTATGTTTAATCAATGTCGCAGTGACGACGATGAAAATGGAGGCAACGGTAGTTTATTTACGCCCGGTGGAGATCCGATTGATCAACTTGATACACCTCGCAAACTATACAGTGCCATCATCAATGCCGGTCAAGTGAAGGCCAAATCGGTGGCTGCTGAAAGCATACTCAGGTTTGCCGAAATGTATGAAAGTGACGAATTTTTATATTTGGTTCATATCCCTGACGCCAGCAGCGACTTTTTCCATGCCGACTACAATAGATTAGACAATTTATTTCCCGGTTTAATGGATCCCAGTGACTTCTATTTAAACCAAGAAGTCTTTCAGCCTCAACCTTACACAAATATATCTTTTTACGAGCAATTGGCGCCGATCGACTTGCCGTTGGCAGCAGTCAATCACTTGACAAGGGTACGTGGGGATTCTGTCATTGTCAATGCACGGGTTCAGTTCTTTGAAAATGTGAATCGACGCAATTTTTATGTCGCTTCATATTTAGCTGCCGAAATCCCTGCGGAGAATTTTGACCAGGGCCCCAATTTTACGGTTCCCACCATCAATAACTTTTTGAGTAATGCCGATGACGTCAGCGCATTCATCAATCCGTTCCCCAATGATTCGGTATTTATCTTTAGTGATGGTGAGAAATACAAACACCGCTACGTGATCATTGGAGAGCCCAAAGAAATTCTTGGCGTTAAATTAGAAGACGTTAATCTTTTTGGAAGGGAGTTTCAAGCCAGCGATGTTCTTGGCTCCATGGAAACCCCCATTCGGATAGCTCTACCCAAAACACACCCGGCTGCTGAGTTTGCCACCGGCTTCGGTATTTGGACAGTCATGTACGAATTGGAAGAAGAAGTTGATCCTGCAGATCCCAACGGCCCTCCGCTCATCACCATTACGATGATTAACAGCCGTTTTTCTACGTTTTAATTAGCAAATAACTGCATAAAAAAAAGGCGAAATGCTTAGATGAGCATTTCGCCTTTTTTTGTAGTTGTATATATCTCGCGGAGAGAAAATTAATACAACTGTACAGACATGCTAAACACGACCGTACAGTTGTGTGAAAAAAGAATCACTAGGCATCAATCTTGGCATACTTAGCATTCTTCTCAATAAACTCTCTTCTTGGCGGAACATCGTCTCCCATCAACATGGAGAAAATTCTATCGGCTTCCGCAGCGCTATCAATAGTCACACGTCGAAGTGTGCGGTTCTCAGGATTCATGGTGGTATCCCAAAGTTGTTCCGCATTCATTTCTCCCAGACCTTTGTAGCGTTGCACACCAACACCTGTTTCATTTTCACCACCCAATTCGCGTGCAATGGCTTCGCGTTGCTGCTCATTCCATGCATATGTTTGCTTACTTCCTTTCTTGAGCAAATACAACGGAGGTGCGGCAATATAGATGTAACCGTTTTCGATAAGTTCTTTCATATAACGGAAGAAAAACGTCAAAATAAGGGTAGCAATATGCGAACCATCCACGTCGGCATCACACATGATAACAATTTTATGGTATCGCAATTTGGCCGTATTGAGAGCCTTTGCATCCTCCTCTGTTCCTACACTAACACCGAGTGCCGTGTAGATATTTCTGATTTCTTCATTTTCAAAGACCTTGTGCGACATCGCTTTCTCCACGTTGAGGATTTTTCCTCGAAGCGGAAGAATGGCTTGAAAATTACGGTCGCGACCTTGCTTGGCTGTACCACCTGCCGAGTCACCCTCTACGAGGAATATCTCACAAATAGCGGGATCAGTTTCCGAACAATCCGATAATTTACCGGGTAACCCCGCCCCACTCATCACGTTTTTACGTTGAACCATCTCACGTGCTTTACGCGCCGCAACACGTGCTTTTGCTGCCAAGATGACCTTCTGAACAATGATTTTGGCATCGTTGGGGTTTTCTTCAAGGAAGTTGGTTAACATTTCCCCTACCAATTGATCAACAGAACCAGACACCTCACTGTTACCCAGTTTGGTCTTGGTTTGTCCCTCGAACTGAGGCTCCATAACTTTGACCGAAATAACCGCCGTTAAACCTTCACGAAAGTCATCACCGGCTACCTCAACCTTCTCCTTGGTTAAAAGTCCACTTTCATCCGCATATTTTTTCAGCGTACGGGTAAGTGCTCTACGGAAACCGGTTAGGTGCGTTCCTCCTTCGTGGGTGTTAATATTGTTTACATACGAAAAGATGTTTTCGCTGTAAGTTGTGTTGTAATGCATGGCCACCTCGACGGGGATACCGGCACGTTCGCCTTCCATATGAATGACCGCAGGAATGATTTTTTCTCGAGATTGATCAACAAACTCAACAAACTCAATCAAACCTTTTTCTGAATAGAACTTTGACTCGCGGAAGTTGCCATCCTCGTCTTTTTCTCGTTCGTCGGTAAGGGTGATATGTATGCCTTTATTCAAGAAAGACAGTTCACGCAAACGCGACTCGAGAATACTAAATTGATAAACGGTATCATGGAATATAGACGCATCAGGTGTAAAGGTGACGTGCGTACCTCGGTGTTCGGTAGAACCAACTTCGCGAACGGGGTACTGGGGAACGCCGATGGCGAATTCCTGCTCGTATTGTTTACCGTCACGAAACACCGATGCCTTTAGATGGGTAGAAAGCGCGTTGACACAACTAACCCCTACCCCGTGGAGACCACCGGATACTTTATAAGAATCTTTATCAAATTTACCACCGGCATGTAAAACCGTCATAACCACCTCCAGTGCCGAACGCTTTTCTTTCTCGTGCATATCAACGGGAATACCTCTACCGTTGTCCTTAACCGTGATGGAGTCATTTTCATGAATAACAACTTCAATGCTGTCGCAGTAACCGGCCATCGCTTCATCGATGGAGTTATCGACCACCTCGTATACGAGGTGATGAAGTCCTTTTACACCAACATCACCGATGTACATGGCCGGACGCTTACGTACTGCCTCCAGACCTTCTAGTATCTGGATACTACTGGCACCGTATTCCTTGTTTTCACTCATTTTAATATGTGTTTTGAAATATTACAAGCTGTTAATCAGGCATTAAAACCTCAAATCAAGCATGGCTGTCTGAAGTCTATTATATTCCCGTTCATCTACAAATATACGGCGCACACCACCGAAAAGCTAACTACACCCCGGTTAAAAACAAGCAGTTTTTCACAGTTTTTTTAACAGCTAAGCCATTTTATCAACATTGTCTTAGTATGGAGATGATCGATTTAAAAATATGGGCATAAAAAAACTGCATGACAATTTCTCATCATGCAGTTAATTTAAGTAGATACAACGGATAAGTTGTATGTATGTATTACTTCGCTGCTACTACCTCGAATTCAAAATCAATTGAAACTTCGCGGTGAAGGCGAATTTTTGCGGTGTATGAACCAAGTGCTTTAATGGTATTTCCAGGAACTTGGATAAATTTCTTATCCACTTGGAAACCGTTATCACTCAGTGCATCAGCAATGTTCTGATTGTTAATAGACCCAAACAACTTGTTGCCTGAACCCACTTTCGAAGCAATTTTCAATTCGAAGCCTTTGATGCCTTCGGCTTTTTTCTTTGCCTCTTCGATCAACTTCTGCTCTTTGTGCGCTTTTTGCTTGAGGTTTTCAGCCAAAACTTTGCGCGCAGATTCGGTAGCCAATTCGGCGATACCTTGTGGAATAAGGTAATTGCGAGCGTAGCCGTGCTTAACGGTCACGATTTCGTCTTTAAACCCAAGGTTTTCCACATCGGTTTTTAAAATGATGTCCATCGTGTTTTTATTTAAGGTTATCAGCTACGTAAGGCAATAGCGCAAGGTGACGAGCACGCTTAACGGCTACTGAAAGTTTACGTTGGTATTTCAATGAAGTTCCCGTGATGCGACGTGGTAAAATTTTACCTTGGTCGTTGAGGAAACGCAACAAGAAGTCGGCATTCTTGTGATCGATGTGCTTGATTCCGTAACGCTTGAAACGACAAAACTTTTGGTTGTTGCCGGTATCGATGGTCAAGGGCTGTAAGTAGCGGATCTCAGACTGGTTGGTCTTGCCTGCTACATTGTCCAATTCTGTACTCATATCGGATGATTCTTTTAAGCGTTAGCATTCATTTTCTGACGACGCTTTTCTGCGAAGTCTTTAGCGTGCTTGTCGAGCTTAACGGTCAAGTAACGCATGACGCGCTCGTCACGACGAAGCTGAAGCTCAAATTCGTCGATAACTTCGCCTGAAGCATCAAATTCTAAAAGGGTGTAGAAACCACTTTTTTTCTTCTGAATGGGGTAAGCCAATTTCTTTAGCCCCCAGTTCTCACGGTGATTGAGCTTGGCTCCTTTGGTTTTTAGGATGCCCTCAAACTTTTCGACTGTCTCCCTTACCTGATCATCAGATAAGACGGGATGTAAAATGAAAACAGCCTCATAGGTGTTAGCCATAACATCTGGTATTTGTTAAACAATAAAAATGCCCCCTGTATAAGGGGGCGCAAAGATACATATAATAAACCAATTAAAACAAGCTATTTACCACTCCTTCTTCATGGATTTTTCGAAGGCCTCCCATTCGGTGTTTTGGTAGGCACCGGAACCAAAATATTTTAAAATCGGTTCGATGCGATCAGGCGTTAAATACCCCTGAATCGGCTGGGTCAGCATATTCAAGTCGCTGTCGAGATATGCGGTTGTAGGATAAGCCAATCGACCTTTTACGGCAAAATTGCCCGCAAATGGATGGGTGGCATTTCTTCCACTCTTTGCAGGATCGTATTTTTCATTAGAAAATGTTTGTCCGCGAAAGGTGACTTCTTCGTTGCCCTCCGCATTAAACTTCACCGCATGAAAGTGCTTGTTGATGTAAGCCGCTACTTTAGGGTTGTTGAATGTGTTCTTGTCCATCATCTTGCATGGTCCACACCAGGTGGTGTACATGTCAACGATAATGGGCTTGGGATCTTTCTTAACCGCTGCTTCTAATTCAGAAAGAGAAATCCAATTGACTTCTTGGGCTTTAGAAACTTGTGACAGGCCCATGAATAAGAAAATTAACAAATAACGCATATGTTCAAAATTTTATCAAAGTTACACTCTCTTTCGCAAATGGAATACCATTTATTATCTACGATTTATATCGGCTAAAAATGTTTCAGCCATGTTGATGGTTTGTTGGTGGGAAAGCCATTGTCGAATGTGCGACTGTGCTTGTTTACCCATGTGTTGGGTTTTTTCTGGATTATTACTGCATTCCAATAAAACATCTCCTAAAATGTCGGCTTTTTTAATAGGAACAACCCTGCCGCTAACGCCTTCTTCAACCAATCCTTTATTTCCCGGAATACCTGTAATAACCGGACAAACGCCGAGATGCATAGCTTCTTGAACTGCTTTGGTGAGCGCTTCTGAGCGCAAAGATGGTAGAACCAAAACATCTGAAGCAGCTATTAATCTCAGTGCGTCTGATCGAAAACCCAGTTGATGAATACGATCAGACATCAAACTCTCTTTGAGTTGATTAATGTATTCCGGCTTTTCCATCCCTAAACCAACCAACAACAGGTGCGCTCTAGGATTTTTAGCCAAGGTATTTGTCGCTTGCAATAAATATTTTAGTCCTTTTACTCGACGTACATTTCCAACATAAATACACAAAAAGGCTTCTTCTGGCACACCTATCTCCTCACGACTGATGGCTTTAATTCCATCATACCATTGAGGATTGTGTCCTTTGCGCATAACATAAGTCCTTTTTTTAACAAAAACCATTTGCTTGTCGAGATGTGTCTTAACAGCATCATGTAAACACAAAATTGCATCCACTCTTGGGTGAAGCACTTTCAAATAGGAGGTCGGATCATACCAGTGAACATTACCTACCGATCCTCGATAAACAACAACCTTTAAAGACTTATCCGCTGCTGCTTTTATTCCATTAACTACCGCTCGATTATTGAAAAGCAAAATGGACGATGCACTGTATTTATCAATACAAAAACGGATGAAAGCTATTTCATCCGGATGTTTTCTCCCCTTAATTTTATAAGTTTCAATTGTCATTCCTTCTGCTTGAAACCTCGAAACCCAGGGAGAATTTTCAGGTACCAGCAAAACCAATTTATGGCCACGGTGATGAAGTGAAATGAATAACTCAGCCTCAGGTCGTGCAGAAACAATATTTGCGTAATCACTGATTACTAAAACTGCTGACATTTAGTGATTGGATTTGAAATTCAAAAAACACACGCGGTGATATGTATGACTCATCGATCTATATTACACGTTTCCCCTATTGCGTACTCGCTTTTTCGTTGGCTATTTCTAATAACAATTTCGGCAATAAAACCAGCTAAAAAAAGCTGTGTGCCCATGACCATGCTAATTAAGGCAATGTAAAACCAAGGATTATCAGTTACCAGAATGGCGCTTTGTCCTTGCGCTAGTGCGTATAGTTTGCCAGCACCAATCAATAGAGCCGAAAAGAAGCCAAATAAAAACATCAAGGTACCCAAACCGCCAAAAAAGTGCATGGGGCGTTTACTGAATTTCGATACGAATGCCAACGTGACCAAATCGAGAAAGCCATTGATGAAACGCTCTAATCCGAACTTGGTCGTGCCATATTTACGCGCACGGTGCTGAACAACCTTTTCTCCAATCTTAGTAAAACCCGCATTTCGCGATAAAAATGGAATATAGCGATGTAACTCTCCGTAGACATCGATGTTTTTGACCACTTCCTTCCTATAAGCTTTTAAACCACAGTTGAAATCGTGTAGATGAATACCGGAGATTTTTCGCGTGGCCCAATTAAACAATTTCGTGGGAATCGTTTTGGTGATGGGGTCGTAACGCTTTCTCTTCCAACCTGAAACCAAATCGAAGCCGTCTTCAATAATCATACGGCGAA
Source organism: Cryomorphaceae bacterium (assembly GCA_003566715.1). GTDB lineage: Bacteria > Bacteroidota > Bacteroidia > Flavobacteriales > Schleiferiaceae > CSBr16-58. The sequence goes on from PXCF01000142.1 coordinate 52,416, forward strand.
GTTCCGGGATTTCATCCGGACTGTCTTGTAAGTCTGCATCCATGGTGATAACCACCTCCCCTTCTGCCACTTTAAACCCGGCGTTAAGCGCGGCACTCTTGCCGTGATTGCGGCGAAAGCGAACGGCCTTAATGCGGTCATTTTTCGAGGATAAGTCTTTGATCACCGACCAAGAATTATCGCTACTTCCGTCGTCCACTAGCACCACTTCAATGGCCAATTGATGTTCGTCGGCCACACGGTATATCCAATCGCTCAATTCCGGCAGCGACTCTTCTTCATTAAACAGCGGTATGACTACGGATACATCACTCATAAATAGGACGATCTTTTTTCATAAAGGCGGCAATGATCAACGCTAAAATGGCAGAGAACAACAAACCGGTGAAAAAACCTCTTACTTGCGTACTGGTTCCAAATTGATTGTTTTCTTCCAAAGATTTAACCAATTCATCTATATCAGAAACATCTCCTCCAAAGCGCTCTGCCATGGCAACGGTGTTTTCAATGACCTTTTCTTGAATCTCATCCGCGGCCTGGGGGTCAATCACGTTAAAAAGTAAAATCACAAAAGTTGTACTGATCAAAGAGTAAATCAACGATGTTAAAAAGGCTACAGAAAAAGCTTCCTTAAAGGTCACAAATCCTTCTTTGGCCTTTTTTACCGCACGTACAGCCACAATCAAAATGACGATATTTACAATAAATAACGTGCCCGTCACAAAAAAATTGACAAACAAATCTCTGGCAAATAGATAAGCCACTAGGTAAAAGCCAACATTGATGGCCGCTAAGGTGAGCCCCCAACGAGAGGTTTCCTGTTTAACAATGGGGTCTAAGTTAGATAGCATGGTGATTTAGCGTTATTAAATATTGCCACAAACCTACGCAAAAATATCTTTTTACCGACACCTCAATTTAGACAGAACACTTACTTTTGTTTGTCATAGTATCATTGATTATTAACGAGAAAAATTTCATGAAAATATTTTTGTTTTACACTACCCTCATCGTAAGTATTGTTTTATTCAATACTCATGCGCACGGACAAGATTTCAGCGGAAGCTGGAAAGGCAAATTAGATGTTGGCACAATGGAAATGCGCATCAATATCCACATCACTCCGTCTGAGAGTGGTCCGTACTCCGGCACCTTTGACAGTCCCGACCAAGGGGCTTACGACTTACCCTTCACATCGGTGGTTGTGGTTGATGGTGAGCTGACCTGCACGAATGAATCGATGGGTATTGTCCTTACGGCTACATTTGTTGAAGACGACGATTTAGAAGCACGATGGATGCAGGGCGGCATGGCCTTCCCCATTTCATTCAAGCGCGCTGAAGGCGCTATTGAACGAGAGAAAAAAGTGCAAGACCCCGAACCGCCCTTTCCGTACGAGGAAGAATTTTTATTTGTGGTCAACGAACAAGGTGATACCATCCACGGCACCCTTACTTTACCCAACAACGTAAAGAAAGCGCCGGTGGTCATCCTCGTCACCGGGAGTGGTCCTCAAAACCGCGACTCAGAAATTCTCGGGCACCGCCCATTCTTGGTATTGGCAGATTATCTCAGTCGACAAGGCATTGCGGTATTCAGATACGACGAGCGTGGTGTGGGTGAATCCGGCGGCGACTTTCTGACGGCCACATCACGAGACTTCGCTTCTGACGCTGCACTGATTGTGCAAATGATTGCCAAACACAAAAACATCGACAATAGGCGCATTGGGGTTTATGGACACTCCGAAGGCGCTATGGTGGCAGCCATTCTCAATGCTGAGTTCATCAATCCCAACTTCATTATCTTAGCTGCCGGACCAGGGGTGCCCATTCCTGAACTGCTTCGCAAACAGTCAGACGATATACTGAAAACACAAGGCGCCACAAGAAGCAAAAGAGACGAAATTAACAGCCTCAATACCGACATCTATAACTTTCTCGTAAATAGCGAGGACCTTGAGTCAGCAGCCATAAAAATAAATGAGTATTTCAATAAGTTGATGGTTGAAGCCGAAAAAGAAAACGATGAAGATAAATTACAACGCATTGTGGAAACCAAGAAGAGCATACGCGAGAACGTCATCACCCCCTGGTTTCATTTTTTCATAAAATTTGACCCTGAGCATTACTACGGCCAAATCAATGTTCCCACCCTCATTATCAATGGCAAAAAAGACCTACAGGTATGGTGGGAAGACAACCCTACCGCCATTCAACGCATCATCACCGAATCAGGTAATAAGCAAGTTGAAATGAAAATTTATGACGATATCAACCATCTATTTCAAACAGCAGAAACGGGTTCACCAATGGAATACGCCGGTAATGAAGAGACTTTTAATAAAAAAATAATGGCGGATATCGCTGAATTCATCAACGCACAGAAAGCAGGAAAAAGAATAACATAGAAAAAGGCAGTTCGGAAATCATCCACCACAAACACACACTTAAATCACCATGCTTCCGAACTGCCAAAGTTGTTTTCACTAGCACATACTATATACACAAAACAATACAAACTTGTTCGAGAAAAAGTGAATAAGGAAATATCTCGTAGTGGTTTGCCTTGCGCTGACACTGACTACGGCTTTTTTTGTTCACCAAAATGGAAAGGATTAACTGCGTTGATCCTCTGAGTGTCCGAATGGCGATAGAAAAGCCGAACAGATTCCGCTGTGCTCCAT
>PXCF01000103.1 GCA_003566715.1 Cryomorphaceae bacterium
AGATTGAAGGAACCACCTATACCACGGATACGGTTGTTCATCAGTTTGCACAAACCGACAGCTTCCAAGTGTGCTTGATTGCCTACGGTGTTTGTGATATTGATACCATCTGTAAGACGGTTTGGTCTGAGAATATCTCCGTTGAAGAGCACAGTTTATCCGGTAGCTTAAAATTGTACCCCAACCCGAGTGGCGGACAGTTTGAGTTGATGTTCAACCAGCCGTTTGCCAGTGATGTAACCCTTGAGCTACTTGACCTCAGTGGCAAATCAATTTGGATGGAGCACCTAGAGGCCTTTAGTGGCCCTTATGCAAGGCGCTTCGATCGAGGCGATTTGGCATCCGGATCGTATATGCTTCGCGTAAACAATCGCGATGGCATCATAACCAAACGAGTGATAATAAATAAATAACCTAAAACTTCATTTTTATATAAAAGGCGCCTCGTTCAGAGGCGCTTTTTTTTTGAATATATGCTACGGAAGAGACCTTAGCTTTTACAGAATGCAACGGTGCTGCTTAGATTTGCGTTAATCGTAAGCATGAATATATATTTTGTAATAAAAAACATATAAAATAACATAGAAAATCATGTAATCAATGATAATTTATTTTAGTATATAATATAAACAGTTTACAAAAACTGTCACAGAAAGCAAATAATCAAATTTTTTCTATTAAAATAAAGTTAAAACAGATAAACAATTCCCGTTTTGGCTAACAGAACCCTCTATATTTACAAACTCTTCTTTAACAAAAAAAATATCAGATGAAAAAACGATTATCTAAAAGCTTAAATGCTTACAATTTAAGTCCGAAAGATTTAATTTTTAGTATTTTAGGTGTGTTTTTGTTTGGCTTTTCTTTTGCCCAAACAAACGTAGCGCCCAATGCAACAGTAACAGCCAGTAACTGTAGTACCGGACCCTGTTCGGTGTTTAATGATCAAAATTACGGGGTTTGTGGAACTCAATTGGTGTGGATTAGCACAGGTGGCAATCCGACCGGTAGACCCCCCGGACAAGACTTTATTGAGTGGAACTGGCCCAATGTTGAGTCATTCGATGAAATCGTGATTCACCATGCCAATGCAACTTCCCGTTCTTTAACCGGTGGCCTAATCCAGTTTTGGGATGGAACAACGTGGCAAAACCACCACACGTTTTCCAATCTGCCCCAGCAGTGTATCAATTCGGTAACCATTCCGCGATTGACCACCAATCGCATGCGGATTACTTCTTTACAGATGACGGGCTCAGGACAACAGTCAAACCCCAACTTCCGTGAGATCGAAATTTTTAGTGCACCTACTTCGAACAACGATGCCGGTATTTCTCAATTGGTAGCACCGGTAGCTTTTTGTCCTGGTGTGGAAGATGTCGTGGTTCGTGTACAAAACTTTGGTATTAATATTATTGACTCAGTTCAAGTTAATTGGACGTTAAACGGAGTGCCGCAGCCTGGTCAAATGGTTAGCACTACCTTGGATACCATCGGTGGATTGGGGCAATCCTTTATCAATATTACACTGGGTTCACATAACTTTTTAGCCAACACAACAACCAATATCGTTGCATGGACCTCGCTTCCCAACAACCAAGCCGATACGGTCAACTTCAATGATACGCTTTCTGTATCGCTCACGCCGGCCATCAGCGGAACATACACCATCAATAGTGCAACAACTACCGGTGGCACCAACTTTCAATCGTTCACCGACTTCGCCAATTTCCTAGACGCCAATGGTATCTGCGGACCGGTTATTGCCAACGTGGTGCCCAATTCGGGGCCGTATAATGAGCGTATTGTGTTTGAAGAAGTGGTTGGCGCCTCTTCTGTAAATACCATTACGGTTAATGGAAATGGCAATACACTCGAATTCTCCGCGCCAGGAACCAATGAGCGTACAACACTCACTATGAATGGTGCAGATTGGTTTACGTTTGACAGTTTGGTTATTAAAGCAAACGGAACATCACACGGCTGGGTTTTGCAATTGACTCAAGGAGCAGACCACAATACGTTTAAAAATTGTGTTTTTGAAACCAGTACAACCAGTACATCCACATTTTTCTCAAGCGTGGTAATGAGTAACAGTCCGACATCTGCCACTACGCTTGGTAATGCTGGTAACTACAATACCTTTGATAATAACCATCACATTGGGGGCTACTACATGTTTACCTTAAACGGTACTTCTGCAGCGTCGCCAAATGTTGGTAACGTTATTAAAAATTCGTTGATGGAAGATTATTCGTTGTACGGTATTTATGCCCGTGCACAAGATTCATTGATTATTGAAAACAATGTCATCAGTCGCGAGAATAGAGATAATAACTCAACAACTTACGGGTTGTTTTTTACAACCGGCATCAACAACGCGCGCATTATGGGCAACCGTCTACATGACTTTGCTACCGGGGTGACCAACTCAACTGCTGCCAGTTATCCCATTTACATGAGTAGTGCAGGTGCGGCAAATGCAGCGTCTTACAATGTGTTGGCGAATAACCTTGTATATAATGTCAATAATGGTGGAATTATCTATGCGGTTTATTTGCTTGGAGCGCTGAATGATCACTGGCGTATTCTGCACAATACGGTTGTAGTTGACGACCCGACGTCGACCTCCAGCTCTGCAACCCGCATGGTATTCGTAACGGGTGCCCAAAGCAATATGGAGATAAAGAACAACATTTTTTATCTGGATAGAGGCAATACACCGCCCAAGTTTATGGTCTACTTTACTAATTCCGGTAATTCTGTAGATATCAACAACAACAACTACTTCGTACCTGCCGGGGCCACCAATTATGATTTTGGTTTCAATGGTGGTAATATATCGACATTTGCTGCCTGGCAGACTGCCGGATTTGACGTAAATGGCATTGAGTTTGACCCCTTATTTATCGGGGGAACCGGAAACGATTTTCTTCGTCCATCTGCGGCAGCCATTAAGTTTTTAGGCCAAAATGTATTGGCCGATGTGCCTACGGATATCGACGGAGATCCACGTACGCCCGCACCAGATCCCGGAGCGTATCAGTTTGAGCCACCTGTTGGAGCTGATATTGGTATCGTGCGCTTTATTGAGCCCGATGCAGGTTGTCCCGGCACAACGGATGTAATTGTTGAGATTGGTAGTTTTGCTACCGATACCATAGATACAGTTTACATGAGTTGGACAATTAATAACGTCCCTCAAACACCCATTATGGTGGTTGATTCGTTCTTCCCTGGAAACTTGATTGCTGTTAATATGGGCTCCTTTACAGTGGCTTCCGGTGTGATATACGACATCGAAGTGACGGTAGACAGTATCGCGCCAGGACCGGACATCGACGCCGGAAATGACGTAATTGAGCTTTTGGGATTCCGTTCCGGACTAGCGGGTACGTTTACGTTGGATCAGTTTTCGCTCCCCTCAGCGACCAACTTTGCGAGTTTTACGGACTTAGCAGATGCACTCAATGCCTTTGGCGTCTGCGGAGCTGTAAATATTAATGTGCAAAACGGTCCTTACAACGAACAATTTGAATTAGGGTCTATCACAGGCGCATCTAATGCCAACCGAATAACCATCAACGGTAATGGCAATACCTTGTCATACTCAGCGCAAGGTTCAGGGGATAGAAATACCATCACCTTCAACGGAACCAGCTACGTGACAGTAGACAGTTTGAATGTTGAAGCAAATGGAGCCAGCTTTGGTTGGGTGCTTTACATGACGAATCAAGCATCGCACAACGTGTTTAGTAGCTGTAGCTTTACCACCGAAGACAACTCTACATCACTAAACTTCTCTAATGTTGTTATGAGTGGCAGTCCAACCTCTGGAACTTTAGGCGGTGATGTAGGTGATCACAACACCTTTATCAACAACTATCACAAAGGTGGGTACTACGGTATTACTATTAGTGGACAGAGTTCAGCACAGCGCAATGTGGGCAATCAAGTCATCAACAGTGTATTTGAAGACTTTTACCTTTACGGATCATACTTCCGCAGTCAGGATAGTTTGGTGGTTGACGGCAACACCTTTAACCGTGCCAATAGAACCACTTTAAGTACATTCTACGGTATTTTCTTGACACAAGGTCATGCGGCCAACGTGATAACCAATAACCGCATCCACGACAACAATACACAGAATACGACAACAACCAATGCGGCTTTCCCGATCTACTTGTCTAGTGCAACGGCAACGGCAACGGAGCCAAGTATAATGGCCAACAATTTGGTTTACAATATCAATAACGGAGGTGTGATATACGCTATGTATTTCATTGGTGCTCTGAACAACCACTGGAAAGTATACCACAACACCGTAGTGGTCGATCAGCCAAATGCTACTTCGAGTTCAGCCACGCGCTTGTGGTTTTGTAGTGGTGCACAAAATAATGTTGAGGTTAAAAACAACATTTTCTATTTAGACAGATCTTCGGCGCCAGGATTCTTTAACTACAATACCAACACAGGTGCGAGTATTGATTTTGACAACAACGTTTACTTCTCTCCTTCAATGAACAGTGTAACCTTTGGTTTCCAAGGCGCTAACGTCAATACGTTTTCAGATTGGCAAACCGCTGGTTTTGATGTAAATGGAGCTGAAGCAGATCCCGGATTTTTAGGTGTGGGTGTGGACTTCTACCGCCCCACTGTTGGTTCTGTCAAAGCTTTAGGAGCCAATGTTTTGGCAGATGTTCCTACGGATATTGAAGGTGTTGCTCGTACAACAACGCCTGACCCCGGAGTTTACCAGTTTGATCCATTGCCTTGTACCGGTGTATTCAACGAAGATGTTGATTCCTTGTACCCCGGAGGTGCATTCATTAGCTGGGAAAGCTTTGGAAACGTCACCGAGTGGGAAATCGAATGGGATGTATGTGGGTTTACCCC
>PXCF01000068.1 GCA_003566715.1 Cryomorphaceae bacterium
CACCTATTCAGATGCCAACATGACTATAGAGTCGGGAATTGGGCTTTGTCAACCCTTTGATTATTGCTGTAGTGATAGGATTTTTAATGGCGCCATTCACTACAACAATGGGGTGTGCTCTACCACTCGTACGCCGGTTGTTCCTTTGTTATTGGACTCAATTGAAGCCAATTTTAGATGGGATCGCATCAGCCATACCGTTTCCTTTGTAAGTACCAGTTTAAATGCCGACTCACTGGTATGGGATTTTGCCGGGTTAGGGACTGCTGTAGGAGATAGCGTAGCATTTCAGTTTCCGGCAACAGATAGTTTCGAAGTGTGCTTAAAGGCATTGAATAAATGTGATTCTGATTCCATTTGTAAAAAGGTATGGGCTGAAAATGTAGGTGTTGGTAATTTTTATAAACAATACCCCGTTTTATTGTATCCCAATCCTTCGTTGGGTTCATTTGAGTTTTCGTTTGACCAGCCTTATGTTGATGATGTTGATTTGCGACTTGTTGATATCCATGGTAAGGCCATTTGGAAAGCTTTGCTTCAAAACCACGAAGGTCTATATCATCAAAGATTTGAGCGCGGTGATTTGTCATCCGGTGTGTATATGTTGCAAATTCACAATCGCGATGGCACCATCATTAAAAAGTTGGTCATCAGTAAATAGTGTCCGTGCGTAAACGCCGATTGGAATTTTTACAGTATGTTTACAAATGTCATGTAATGAATGCTGTATTTAAACGATGGAATTATGGTTGATTTAAAGTCATTTGCTGCTATCTTGCTCTTAGCCTTATTTTTAGGGGCTCCTCAGACAGCTACTTGTCAAAATATTGACAAAGATATATTCAGTCCCAAATGGAACTTTGGAGTTGGCGCTGGTATTTCCGGTTATTATAGCATTTTACCTGAAGACGAAAATCAATATTTTACTCGTTTCTCTTTCAGAGCAAACGCAGGTTATTTTGTTGGTAAACAAACAGAGATTGGACTTGTCGCTCAGTTTCGTTCACAACGCACCAACCTCACCGGTGAAGAAAATGCAGCCGGAAGTGGCGGTGGATATTATTTGAGATACAACATTACCCAGTTTGACCCACTCAAGGCCATCTTTAAAGATAAATTCAAGTCTAAGTCGTTCTTTTTTGTAGAGTGGGAACACCAATTAACCAATTACGACTTTATCAATGATTTTCCCAATAGAGAAATTTTAAATATGACCAACACAGGTGAATTTGATAATCATCTCTTTTTACCAAAAATTGGATGGAAAATGCTATTGAAAAACAATTTCTTTATCAACGCTCAGATATTCTATCGTGTCGCTAATGGTCAGGCTGTCAACTATCCTCTTGGTGCGCAGTTATCCTTAGAGTACACATTTTAAAACGATTGGTTTTTAACATTTCGATTACCAAACTTGAGCCCAAATCTTCCGCTCAGAATAGGCCTGATAAGTAAGGTCATCACCTTAATCTGTTGTCTGAGCAGCTTAAATGTCTTTTCTCAACATCCGGTTTTAAAAGCCTTGGGGTATAGGCCATATCAAGATACCATAGCTTATCGGTCCCAAGGTTTGGCCATTGTGCCCTTGCTCTATTATACCCCCGACACCAGATGGGCAGCCGGAGCTTCATTGGTATATTACTTCAAGCTTAAAGCACGCTCAGAAGAGGAGGAGACGACCAGACTCTCCTATGTTCAAACCCTGGCTGATTATACCCAAAACCAACAGTTTGATCTCTGGTCAACTTGGAATATTTTTACCAGAAACGAAAATTACTTGTTAAAAGGAGAGTTTCGGTTTAGAAATTTTCCGGATCGCTTCTACGGAATAGGTAACCAAGCACCAGAAAGCGATATGGAGCGCTACAGCTACGACTTGTTTAGTTTTAAGTCGTTGTTTATGAAAAAAGTTGCCAAGAGGTGGTTTGCGGGGTTTGACTTTCACGCCACCAGAGAATACAATTTTCAATTGGAACCCGGAGGTATTTTGCAATCGGGTAGCGTGTTGGGCGCTCAAGATGTAAGAGGTGTCGCTGTTGGTGGTGTCGTAACAAACGACTCACGCGATAATGTTATCAATGCTTATAAGGGACGATTGTTAGAGATTTCAACCTACCAGTATCTCAGACAACTCGGCTCCACCTTTGACTTTTTTAGCATTCAATCACTGGCCCAGTGGTATGTGCAAGTGATGCCCAAGCATATTCTGGCATTTCAATACCGCGGAATATTCCAATTCGGCGATGTGCCTTTTCTCGATATGGCTATGGCAGGCAATGAAGACTTACTTCGAGGTTACGCCAGAAATCGTTTTCGCGACCACCATTTTGTTGGCGGACAGAGCGAATACCGATTTCCTATTTATAAACGCTTAGGCGGTGTTGGCTTTGTGGGTGTTGGCGAAGTATTTGGTCCGTCGTCTGATGTTTCCTGGCAAACCTTAAAATACAGCTTTGGAACTGGCTTGCGCTTTTTGGTCGATCCTGCTGAGCGACTCAATATTCGATTTGATATAGGCTGGGGGAGAAATAGTGTGGCTTATTATCTTATGGTCACAGAATCATTTTAATCGCTTTGGCTGGGCTAAAAGTCCAATAACTTCCCTGTGCTCAGCAAATACAATGTAACAATAGCTGCTCATGTTAGGGGCGAAGAGCTGTTTTGTGTTAGTGGTTAATCCCAGAGGCCTAAATCTGAAATCAAAAATCCTAAATCGTCAATCCAAAATCATCCCTGTCGTTTAGGAAGGGAAATTTTTTTCTCATATTCTTCAAATGGTCTTTGCACAAACTTCCGTGTAGCCAGCCTTCTTGGTGTTCGTCAATCAGGGTGACGGGTTCGCCGATGGGGTCGATAATGGCCGAGCAGCCATTGTGGTCAACGCCATTGCCATCTTCACCCACGCGATTGACACCAATGACGTAGGCTTGATTTTCGATGGCGCGGGCACGGAGGAGCGTTTTCCAAGGGTAGTCGCGGCGCTTGGGCCAATTGGCCGGGTAAAGTGCCAAATCGTAATCCAAGTCGTTTCTACTCCACACGGGGAAGCGTAGGTCGTAGCATATTTGCGGGAATACACGCCATCCGTGAATGTCCCAAATCAAGCGTTTGTTGCCGGGGTGGTAGTGAGCCTGCTCGTTGGCCATGGTGAAAAGGTGGCGTTTGTCGTATACGGGCAAGATGGTACCCGTGTTGGTGGCGCAAATGAATCGGTTGACGTAATTGCCGGCATCTTCTATGATTAAGGAGCCACTGAGGTGTATGTCGTGTTCCTTTGCCCGATCTTTCATCCAGTTGACCCACGCTCCATTCATGCTCTGGGCGAAGGATTTTGGCGTCATGCTAAAGCCCGTAGTAAACATCTCGGGAAGTAACGCCAGTTGGGTTTTTGGCGTTAATTTTGACAGAAACTCGTCGATGCGTTGTAGATTGCGTTCGGGATTTTCCCATTCAAGATGCATTTGCAAGGCAGAAACGTGTAACTTTGTGGTGTCCATTTGGTGATTTTTTTCAAAGATAGTGGACATAGCTAAACAGAAAAAGTTTGAATGTACGCAACATACTCGGGGTTTTTGTTTTACTGGCATGGATGATGCCGGTAGGCGTTACAGCGCAATCGGTTACACAGCTCTTTGAAAAAAAATCCTATGAGTCTGTGGCTGAATATTTAATCTCCATCGACAGTTTAGAGGCAGACGAACAGGTCATGGTAGCCTATGCTTTGTTGCGGCTGGAGCGTTTTTTTCTCGCCGAAAAGGCATTTATCGTCGCCGAGTCCAGTGGTCAAAATTCAGCGCGATTTTTTCATCAGTTTGCACAGATGTATTTGGTGAGAAACGAGTACCGAAAGGCACTGAACAAACTCAATCGCGCACGACAATTGGCGCCGGAGGATTTATCTATCATGCACGACAAAGCTGCTGCGCTCATGGCCATTGAAGAGTGGCAGGAGGCTTCTTTTTTACTGCGTAAAATGCTCAAAAAACGACCGGACCATGCGCAATATATCGCGTTGTTGGGAACGTGTTATTTAGAAAAAGAAGAGCCGTTAAAGGCATTAAAGCTATATGATGCGTACTTGCCAAACGTGGGCAGCTCCGTGTACGATAGAGACATCCTTTGGGACTGTGCGCGAATTGCTCGCTATCGCCTCGGTGACTTGCCAAGGGCAGAGGAGTATCTGTTGCAGCTGACCAATCAGTTTCCCGATTTTTGGGAGGGACAGCAGGAGTTGGTGCAGCTCTACAACATGCGTAAAAAGTTTTTCTCGGCAGAAGCCATTATCAAACAAGCAGTCTATGCCTTTGAAAAGCGAGAACTCCCCGATGCTTGGATGAAGAGTGGATACTGGATGACCGATGTGATGCGCTTGGAGTTTCACCGTATTCACGTATACGCCTCTTTGTTTGACGACGAAGACCACCCGTCGTTTAAACTCTTCATCCTCGATCCCAAAGCACAGCACGTCTTGGGGAAAATGGAAATATGGAAAACATCCAAGAACAGTTACGAATTGAGGATGGAAACCACTTTGAAAAAGGAACAAACCCAATGCGCCAATGTCGACGATTATGGTCGGCTACGCAGTTGCATCAGACGATTTGCGAAGGAATTGGACGCGGGGTATAGGGCGAATGAGTGATGTGTTAACACAACCGAGCAGAAGCTATACCACAAAGTTGCACAAAGAAGGCACAAAGCTTCACGAAGATTAATACATTCTGAAAGTTCTTTGTGGTTCTTTGTGACTCCTTCGTGGTTCTTTGTGTAATAACCGAGCAGAAGCTATTCCACAAAGTTGCACAAAGAAGGCACAAAGCTTCACGAAGATTAATACATTCTGAAAGTTCTTTGTGGTTCTTTGTGACTCCTTCGTGGTTC
>PXCF01000058.1 GCA_003566715.1 Cryomorphaceae bacterium
AAGTGGCAACCTGCAATTGCTTGGGCGTAACCAACCGGATGATGGGTTCAAACTCCCCCTGGGGCTGTCCATTTTGCGGCGCCACCCAGCGAAACACCCGACCATTGGCTAAGTTGCGATCGACCACGTAATTACCTCGTCCTTGTCCAACACGGGTAAAGGTCACGGCAAACAGGCGATCTTCCGGGTTGGTAGAATACACAAATACCGAATCCACACCTAAGGAGTCGGTCATCCGGTACAAAACGCGATCGGGCGTAAACTCAACCTCATTGAAGGAAGGAAATACGGCGTCATCAATGTTGGGGCCTATTTCAGACAGCGCTTGTTTTTGCTCGTCAGATAGGGTTTGAAACATGGATTGATTGGGGGCATCTTGTTCGCTAAACATATTAAAACCTACGCGCCATTTATCGCTTTCTACTTCTGCGCCACCGTAAAATACCGAGCGGAGATAATTTTGCTCCACGTACTGAAACTCTATCGCTATTCGTCGATCTTTGGTGATGGGTTGTAAAGCAGTAAATGTCAGCTCCCCCGTATTGTAATCAATGATATAGTCGTTGTCTTCCCCGCGCTCCATAAGCACTCCGTCGATGTACACCCGTTCACTACCGGAAATGATGATAATAAACAACTCGTTGTCGTTCCCCACCAATTTATACGGCCCCTGATTGCCCTCTTCGGCTTGGAAGGTATTGCGGGCAAATTTGCCTCTGGCCAGAGCACCATTGACCTCCGCGTTTACTTTAGTTCCTTTATCGTCGATGGTTTGGGACGTTTTCAGTCCCCCGCCAGAGATGCGTTTTTCAAAAGAAAGGAAATAATCACGGTCATTGCCAATGTTGTAGTCACCTGCGGTGATGGTACCAAAAGTTTCGTTTTCAATTTCGATAAAGACACGGTCAAATTCCCGCACCTGTCTACTGGCGCCATCGCCTTGTACGGGGAGGTTGTTATCGGTAATCGACGCTCGCAAAATGGTTCCTTCGCCTATTTCGCCGGACAACTGAAGATCAAGGGTAGAATTGAGCACCGGATCTTGGGCGTTTCCCACGCGCACCCCACGCGATATCGACCCCGAACGGGTAAGACCTTGAAAAGGCACCACGCTATTGTCGGTGGTTTTCATTCGATAAAGTTGCCGGTCATCAATGGCGCCCGTTTGGTATAGAGCGATTGGCTTTTTTAAAAACGGAGAGGAGAAATCGACCGGCAAAACCCGGTAACGCACCACCACTGAGTCATTGATGTCTTCGGAAAGCCAAATGGCATTTTTCTCAAAAATAAAGGCGTAATTGACGCTATCTATTGGTTTGCCTGAAACGGTTGACAACTCAAAGAAATCCGGATGGATGGACAGCGTATCAAGCACAATAGTATCGCCGGTAGGCTGCAAGACCTTTTCCCGCCAACCATTGGGATCATCGTTTTGTGCCCACAACACGAGTGAAGCCCCACAAAGAAGTACCAGCAGACCGTATCGCAAAACCGGAATTGTTGTATTATCAATTTAACGATGTAGGGGTAAGCCTTGTGCTTACCCTAAAATAGGGTAAGCACAAGGCTTACCCCTACAACAACGTAATGTTAATTGAAACGTAATTTAATAGTGATTAGTGCGTTTTACGCCTTGGGATTTTCAGAAAATGATTAGGTCGTCATCACATAAATCAATGACAACGCTCCCACGGCAAAACAATAATACGCAAAGTACTTGAGATTGGCGCGCTTCACTAAGGCAATCATCCACTTACAGGCAATGATTCCAACGATAAATGAAGCAATAAAACCTACGCTTAACGCGGCCACCGAAACCGATTCCTGAGAAATATCGCCTTTGATCATACTGCGAACATCGAGCAACATTTTCCCGAGAATAAGTGGAATCACCATCAAAAACGAAAAACGGGCAGCCTTTTCTCGGTCGATCCCCAGCATCACCGAGGTGGAAATGGTGGCTCCGCTGCGGGATACCCCCGGTAAAATGGCAATGGCTTGAGCAATACCGATGATGATGGCGTGGGTTTTATTCACCGACTTTTCTGTTTTCTTGGCTTTATCGGCCAAAAAGAGGAGCAATCCGGTGATAAACAACATACTACCCACCAACAAAACGTTGCCATTAAAATAGGCATCAAACTGATCCTCTAAGGCCAAACCAATGATGGCGGCGGGGATCATAGAAATGATAACGCCTATGGCAAAGCGATTGCCAAGGGTCATTTTTTTCAAGGACAAATCCGATAAAATTTCTATGACATCTTTTCTGAACACCACCAGCGTACTCAGTGCCGTAGCACCGTGAACCACGACCGTAAAAAGGAGATTTTCTTCGCCGAGGTCTGAACCTAAAATAACCTTACCCAGTTCAATGTGACCACTGCTGGATACCGGAAGAAACTCTGTTAACCCCTGAATAATGCCGAGAATTATGGCTTCAAAGAAAGTCATTTGCTCGATTTATTCGGCGTAAATATGGCCACAACTTGAACCACAAAACCGATGATGATCAACAATGGCGCAAGGCGAATTCTTCTGAACGAAAAAATTTCCGGATTAAACACATTGGGGTCGTCAGAACCACCACCACTCATAAGGATGTAGCCCAGGGCGATTAAAACCAGCCCCGCCAGCATGACGAGGTAATTCTTTTTTCCAAAAACCAAAGTTGTGTCGCTTTCTTTCTTTTCCATATCAATAGTATAAATCGTCTGTCTTAAGGTTTAAATATTTTCGCACGGCAAAGTACGTACAAATCCATGAAATACCTATACCAATCATCAACAGACCTACCGGCACCAATGCCAAGAAGTTCCACTGTTGGTGAATTTCCAATTCCGGGATCCATATGTTGATGTAGTATAAACTCAGGTACAATAGGGATGTAGCAAATATGGCGCCCAATACGCCGTGCAGACTACCGGTGCGCAAAAATGGACTACGGATAAAGCCCCTCGTGGCTCCTACCAACTGCATGGTTTTAATGATGAATCGACGGGAATAGATGGCCAGTTGAATGCTGCTGTTGATTAAAAAGAAGCTGATCACCGTAAGCAAGGCAACACCAAGCAATAGAAAAAGACTGATTCTCTGCAAATTGCTATATACCTGTTCGGCCAAATCCTCATCGATGAGTATTTCGTGCACAATGTTTTCGTCGGCCAAGCGCGTTTTAAATGTTTCTAAAAAGGCCATTTCTACGTAATCCCCCTCCAAAAAAATATCGATGGCATCGGTCAACGGATTGGTGCCAAGATATTCCAAGAAATCTTCGTCGAGTTCTTTTATGAGTGTTTCCGCGGCCTCGTCTTTGGAAATAAACGTAGTGGATTTCACCCCTTCGAGCGCAGCCACCATCTTTTGGTACTGTCGCACATTCATATCGTTGGCCTCCGGTTGAATCAATACGGTAATGGTAAAATTCTCCTTCACCGAACGCGATAGGTTATCGGCATTATAGACCAACACCGCCAAAAAGCCCAGCAGATAAAGTACCAAAGAAATACTCACTACCACACCGAAGTACGATGATCGCAGGCGACGTCGATTAAAAGATTCAAAGCGCTTAGCCATATATTTGTTTTCAAACCGAGCACAAAAGTAGGTTAATTATTTTTAGGATGAAAGAAAAGTGTTTTTGACGTTGACGTTGACGAAGACTTCAGTGTATGGTTAACTTATTGAGACATATGGTGACTGTACTTGGCGGGTTTTTGACGTTGACGAAGACAAAGACGAAGACTTTAGTGGTCTATTAATATCTTGAGCGTATTAGTGATTGTCTTTGGCGAGTCTGCATAGTAGCGTTTACCCATGTACTTAACCATCGTGCAGTCATGGTCATGGTCATGGTCAAAGTCTTAGTCTTAGTCAACGTCATCCAACAAAAAAACGTACTTTTGCATAAATTTTTTTGACGATGGAACAGTTTCACAGCGGGAATAAGGTGATAGACGAAACCATGCAGGGCAGTGCTACGGTGATTAACGAGGAAAACAGCAACGGGAAAAAACTATATATCGAGAGTTACGGCTGTCAGATGAACTTTGCCGACTCCGAAGTGGTGGCCTCTATTCTCAGCAAACAGGGCTACTCCACCACGAGAAATATGGAAGAGGCCGACTTGGTGCTGCTCAACACATGCTCCATTCGCGATAAAGCAGAGCAAACCGTGCGCAAGCGCCTCAAGGCTTTTCACCAAGTGAAAGACAATCAACCGAATTTGAAAATCGGGGTGCTGGGGTGCATGGCAGAGCGGGTGAAAGACAAACTGCTGGATGAAGAAAAGTTGGTTGACTTAGTCGTTGGACCCGACGCCTACCGGGATCTTCCCAATTTGCTGGAAGAGGTAGAAACCGGACAAAAAGCGGTTAACGTTATCCTCTCCAAAGAAGAAACCTACGCCGACGTCAATCCGGTACGTCTCGGACAAAACAAAATCACGGCCTTTGTGTCCATCACCCGCGGGTGCGACAACATGTGTACCTTCTGCGTGGTGCCCTTTACCCGTGGCCGCGAACGCAGTCGCAACCCACAAACCATTGTGGAAGAATGCATGAATCTCTACGAAAATGGCTATAAGGAAGTAACGCTACTCGGACAAAACGTGGACAGCTATCTTTGGTACGGAGGCGGATTGAAAAAGGACTTCGACAAGGCTTCAGACATTGCCAAGGCCAGCGCCGTGTACTTTGCCGATTTGCTTAAAATGGTGGCCGAAGCGGTTCCCAATATGCGCATTCGCTTCTCCACGTCTAACCCGCAAGACATGAGCGACGACGTACTCCACGCCATCGCCGATTACAAGAATATT
>PXCF01000122.1 GCA_003566715.1 Cryomorphaceae bacterium
AACCATGAAAGAGCCGGGTCAGTACTATGTGCAGGTTGAACGGGGTAACTGTACGGAAATAGATTCTGTTCGCATTTATGCAGAAACACCTCCGGAAGCAGAAATTGCCTTGGAAAATGAAAGCATTTGCTACGGTGAGGAGCAGGTTTTAACATTGTCAACGTTTCGTCCGGGGTACAGTGTTAGATGGAGTACAAACGATACCGAGGCGTCCACATCCATTCGAGAAAGTGGCTTGTACTATGTGAAAGCGGAGAACAGTTGCGGCATTGATTACGATACCCTGTACGTAGAAATAGAACCTTGTACGTGCAGTGTTTACATCCCCAATGCCTTTCGACCTAACGGCCACGTTGAAGCCAACCGCACATTTGGCCCAATAGGTGAGTGCGTTTATACCGATTTTTCCTTGCAAATATTCAATCGCTGGGGCTCATTGGTGTTTGAGAGCAGGGATGCGAATAAGTTATGGGACGGCCACCTACCCAATGGCCAATTGTGCCCCACCGGGGTTTACAGTTATACGTTCACCTACTCGGGGTTTAACGAACGCGGACTGCAAACACAAGAAACGCGCTTGGGAAGCGTTACGTTGATACACTAACTTTAAATTGATTTAACCATGAAAAAAATTGTTTTCTCTTTTGTCTTTGCTATGGCACTTTTATTTACTGCAAATGGACAGTATAAAAACGCGGTAAGCATAGACCCATTTAGCTACTCAATAATTAACTTAGAATATGAGAGGTTTGTATTCTCTCAAGATAATCATCACTTTTCTCTAAAAGGACTTGCCGGCTATGGTATTGCAATGGACGGTTGGATGACAGGTGTAGAGGCTGTTTATGGCTTTGGGAACAATCATAGAGTTGAAGTCGGCTTTGGAGGCACGTTTTTATACTCTAATCGATCAGACGCTGTGTATAATTTTTTTATTGGTGGTTTTCGTCTTAATTATGCTTATTACAGTAAGGGTAATCCCTTGGTTTATAGAGTTGGTTGGATGCCTTTGATGAATCATGAACTAACCGAAAATGCACCAAGTGAATTTAAAACAAACTATGATTGGAATACAATAACGATTGGTATTGGTTATAGGTTTTAAAACTGCATTAGTTGTTACAAACAGTGCCATTTATTAGGTAGTGGCCTACTGGTTATAAATATTACGTCAATAGGCGCGTATTTCAATTTGCCCTACCGCCTTTATCAGATAGAGAAGATATTTTTTGCTCATATCATTTCCAATACTATCTTTGTCCAAAAGGTCATATTTATGGCGAAAATGGTTCCTGTTCATTGTAAAGATTGCAAGTCTAACAACGCTTGCTTTCAGTATCTATCTGCAGAAGAGCTAGATCAGATAGAAGAACACAAAGGTTGTACGGTTTTTAAGAAAGGTCAAATCATCATGGGGGAAGGCAGTAAGCCTTCCGGTGTGTATTGCATATACGAGGGTAAGGTGAAGTTTACCCGCTTGGGGTCTGAAGGAAAAGACCACATCATTCGCTTGGGCAAATCTGGAGATCTTATTGGTTACCGTTCTGTATTAGCCAATGAGGCCATGTCGGCATCGATTGTGGCATTGGAAGATACGCAAACGTGCTTTATTCCAAAAACAGTGTTGTTTGATTTTATAAAGTCCAATAGCGGTTTTTCTTTAGCGCTTATGCAACAAGCTTGTCACGACTTAGGGGAGTCTGGTAAGATGATAACCAACTTGGCACAAAAGAGCGTTCGTCAGCGCTTGGCCGAAGTGCTTCTGATGCTCAGAGCAAAATTTGGTGAAAATGATGAAGGGTATTTAAACATCAAGCTCAGTCGTGAGGAATATGCCAATATGGTAGGAACTGCCACGGAAACACTCATCCGATTGATGTCGGACTACAAACAGGAAGGACTTATTGATACTCAAGTAAAAAACATCAGAGTTCTTCAGCCGTCTACTTTGGCCAACATTGCACAGGTAGAGAATTACTAAAAAAGCTTTTTTTTTGATGTCTTTATCCGCACCTTGTGATTTAATCCATTTTGTGCCTATATTGCAAGCCAATATCTTTTAAGACATGGAAAAAGAAAAATATCAAATTGAGTTTCCGGTAAAAGCATCACCCGCTATGCTATTCCCATTTTTATCGACCCCCAGTGGTTTGGCAGATTGGTTTTCCGATGACGTCAACTCTCGATCTGAAGTGTTTACCTTTATCTGGGGAGATAGCGAAGAAAGCGCCAGGGTCATTAGCAAGAAAAAAAATAAGTTCATCCGCTTTCGCTGGTTGGACGACGTCGAAGAAGATGACGAATACTATTTTGAATTTACCATTCAGGTGGATGAATTGACCAAGGATGTTTCTTTGGTGGTAACGGATTATAGTGAACCGGATGAACTAGAAGAAAACAAATTGCTTTGGGAGAGTCAAATTAATAGATTGTTGCACCATATAGGAAGTTAATTGGCTGACTATTTAATAAAGTCATATGGCGTTTTTTTGGTCAGCACAAAGGCAGACTTTTACCAATAACTATATCGAATTTTATTTTAAATTACCATCAGTCGAATTTTTATGCATCACAGGTGTTTTTCTTATCTAATGACAACACTGGTTGTAACGCTTGTTTTATTTAGTGGGTGCAAGTCTAAAGGGCTGTCGAAAAGTGTTGCCGAGGAAACGGTTGCTTCATTTATCGCCCCTGATTCGGTTGATTTATGCTTTTTTGTCCTTGGTGATTGGGGAAGGAAAGGTCTTCATGGACAAACGGAGCTGGGCAAAACCATGGCGTATTTTGCAGAGCAGTTAAACCCGGCATTCATTATATCTACCGGCGATAATTTCTATCCCGATGGAGTGGAAAGCATCGAAGATGAGCATTGGAAGGTCTCTTTTGAAGAACCTTACGGTCACCAATCCCTGCAAACCATCAATTGGTACACGGTGTTGGGTAATCACGATATCCGCGGCAATGTTCAAGCACAAATGGATTACAACCAAGTCAATCCCAGTTGGAATCTCCCCGCTATTTATTATCACCAAACGGTAGCTGCCGGAGAGGATTCGCTCTTGTTGGTGTACTTGGAAACCAATTCCTTTGCTACCGGCTACTACCAGAGCGATTCTTACGGGCCTTTTGTCAGAGCCCAAGATACCACTGCGCAGTTGGCGTGGCTCGAAAATCTTTTGCGCAAACACCAAGACAAACCAATCATCGTTTTTGGCCATCATCCTTTGTATACTGCCGGTGCACGGGCAGGAAAGAGCAACAGTGTGCGCACCCATTTGGAACCGAGACTTGAAAAGTATGGTGTGCTTGCCTACATAGCCGGTCACGAGCACGATGTGCAACATATCAATCCGGAAGACAAGTCGGTACATCACTTTGTTTCGGGCGCGGGATCTGCATTGAGAGAAATCAAAGACCCCAAGGCGGCCATTTTTGCAAAGTCAACCAACGCCTTTATGGTGGTTCGCATCTTAGGAACGAGAACGTATATGTCGTTTATCGATACCGAAGGCAATGAAATTTATCGCACAGCTTTAGAAAGCAATCGCTAAATTTTACCATTGTATTTTGACTTAAAAGGTTCATTACATGAATTATAAAGTGTATCTTTGGTCAGCCATTAAAAAAGTTTAGCAATGAAGTGGTTGTATCAAAAATTACTGCGCCCCTTACTTTTTCTCATGAATCCGGAATTTGTCCACGATGTGTTTGTAAGCGTGGGTTCGTTTTTCGGTAAAACATCGTTGGGACGTTCTGTCATAGCGTCTTTTTACAAATATAACGGGGGTAAAGCGACCAAAACGGTTGATGGCATTACATATCAATCTCCAGTGGTGCTGGCTGCAGGCTTTGATTACAACGGCCACTTGGCATCCATACTGGATTGCATGTCTTTTGGTGGCGTTGAAATTGGTTCAGTTACCGCCAGAGAAACCAAAGGCAATCCCCGTCCGCGCCTAAAGCGCATGATACGCTCGCAGGCGTTGGTGGTGTACAAAGGTTTGAAAAATGATGGTGTGGAAGTCATCATCAATCGCCTTAAGAAGATGAAAAAACCCGAAGGATTTGTTTGGGGTATTAGCATAGCTAAAACCAACGATGCACAAACGGTTAGCAGAGAGGCCGGCATTGAGGATTACACCCTTTCCTTTAAGCGCCTCAACGAAGAAAACATCGGTGATTTTTATACCATCAACATTAGTTGTCCCAATGTACATGGCGGAGAGAGTTTTACAACGCCAGATATGTTGTCTCCTTTGATGCAGTCGCTGGATAAGGTGGATTGTGAAAAGCCCATATATATTAAAATGCCCATCAATTTGCCATGGGAGGAATTCAACGATTTGTTGGCCATTCTCGATCGGCACCGGGTGAGTGGCGTCATCATTGGAAACTTAAACAAAGAATATGATGATGCAGATTTTCCCGATGAAGCGCCCCCTAAGTATCGGGGTGGACTGAGTGGTAAAGTTTGCCAAACACGGTCAACAGAGCTAATCAAACAAACCAAATCACAATGGGGCAATCGCTTTACCATCATCGGCTGCGGAGGAGTGATGAGTCCGGAAGATGCCATAGAGAAACTGGAAGCAGGGGCAGATTTATTACAGTTGATTTCGGGAATGATTTTTAATGGGCCACATTTGATGAAAAAGATTGCCGAAGCAGTTGCAAACCGTCAGAAAGAAAGCTCAGAAGTTTTACAATAATTTACTGACTTTTACCGCTATCACCGTACATCCCATCATCAGGGCAAATCCAACGATGTAAGGGCCGCTGTAGTGGTAGTCGTAAAGCGCACCCCCCGCCAATGGACCAAAGGTTCTAGCCAATGAACCAATAGCTTGAAGGTTTCCCAATGCCATTCCTTGCGCTGTTCGGTCGGAAAGTTTGCTCACCGCTGTAGACATGGTTGGGTTGAGAAAGGCAGATCCGATGGATAAGAAGGTGATGGCCACCAATTCCAATGGAATAAATAAAGCCGGTGGCACCAAAGGCAGAGCCAGTAAGCCAATACCCGTAAAAACGGTTCCACTGATGAGCAATTTTTTTTCCCCCAGCCATTTATTTAATCGTCCGAGCAAAGTCCCCTGGATAAGCGTTGCCATCAACCCGATATAGGCAAAGACGTAACCAATTTCCTTGACGTTTAAATCAAAATGTTGATTCCACAGCAGCGTAGCAGTGATTTGCATTTTTGAAAAGGCCAATAGAAAAATGAAGTTGAGCAGTAGAACCAACTGAATGCCCTTGGTGCGCAGTCCGCCGATTACCGAAGTGAGTGGATTGGTGAAAAGTGGTTTATCGGGTGATTTCTCTTCCAAACTTTCGCGCAGGAGAAAATAAGCCAATACAAAGTTGAACACCGACATCAAAGCGGCAAAGTATCCAACCCACACGACGCCATAGGTTTCTTTAATGATGCCTCCAATCATGGGGCCTATGATAAAGCCCAATCCAAAGGCGGCACCAATGATTCCGAAGTTTTTTACCCGCTCTTCAGGCTTGCTGATGTCGCTGATATAGGCCTGAGCGGCGGAGATATTGGCTGCCCCTACGCCCGCTAGTACGCGTGACAACAATAGTAAAAACAAGGTATTGGCGTGGGCAAATAATACGTATGACCCGGCTATAATCACGATGGATGACAGTAAAATGGGTCTTCTGCCTATGCGATCACTGAGATTTCCCCAAAATGGAGCAAACAAAAACTGAAAGAGCGAATACGCCATAGCGATGACCCCGACCATGAATCCATTTGCACCGAGTTGGGTGGCAAATATGGGCAAAATGGGGATGATGATTCCAAACCCCATCAGGTCGATAAAAATGGTCACAAATAAAACCAGCAGGGGAGACCGTCTCATATGTTATTTGTGAGGGAGTATTTGCAGCGTGTTTTTCTTGCTGTCGATGCGAATCCTCATCCCCTCACGGGCAAGT
Organism: Cryomorphaceae bacterium; assembly: GCA_003566715.1. Lineage (GTDB taxonomy): Bacteria > Bacteroidota > Bacteroidia > Flavobacteriales > Schleiferiaceae > CSBr16-58. Next base: position 5,944 of record PXCF01000122.1, read on the forward strand.
GTGGTTTGGGGAAAAACCTCCCGCGCTTCTTCAACGAGGGCATCTGCCGTGCGGTAACGCCCCGAATAGTGTCCAATCAGGAGGTGATCGACGTTGTTGTCGATGGCGGCATTGGCAGCATCTTTGGCAGTGCTGTGGCGGGTGCTGTCGCTTTGTTCGCGGTCCTTTTCTAAAAACGTGGCTTCGTGGTAAAGCAATTGAGCATCTTCTACAAATGGATGCTTGGGTACACGTGTGGTGTCGGTGCAGTAGGCGTACTTCAGTGGACGATGGTGTGGTAAGGTAATTTCATGGTTGGACAATATCTCACCATTCTCCCGCTCAATGTCTTTGCCTTTTTTAGCGGCCACTATCTCCGGTACACTCAGGTCGTACAGTTTGATTTTTTCCGGGTCGATGTTCTTTTCCACCAGTTTTTCTCTAAACGCAAACCCATGAACGGGAACGCTGTGGTAAAGTGGAAACGCTTCCACAATGGCTTTGGGCGTTTCCCAGAGCACACCGCTAAATCCCTCCTTGAGTTCGTGCCACTCGATGGGCATTTTAAGTTTGTACCCCAAGCGCTTCATTTGGTATTGCATCACGTCAATCACCGATGCCGGAGCAAAAATGTCTACAGGCTGATCGACTTTCAATACACTCAAGGTGCTGAGCAAACCAATCAGACCAAAGAAATGATCACCGTGTGCGTGGGAGATAAAAATGTAACGAAGTTTGCCAAAACTAATTTTTTGACGACGCATTTGCATCTGACAGCCTTCTCCACAGTCAATCATCATGAGTTCCCCACCAAAGTCGATGATTTGTGCACTGGGAAATCGACTGGAGGTAGGTACAGCCGAGCTGGTGCCGAGGATGTGGAGCGTGGCAATCATTCTTTATCAACCTTTTGACCGATGTCTATAAACGGTCGGGTAGAGGAAGCTTCGCAATCCATCAAACCGTCGATATCGCCTTGATAGACAATTTCGCCGCCTTTGTCACCTCCATCCGGTCCCATATCGATGATCCAGTCCGCGCACTTGATGATGTCCGGGTGGTGCTCAATCACGATTAGGGAATGTCCGCGATCGACGAGGGCGTTAAAGCTAATCAGTAGTTTATTGATGTCGTGGAAATGCAATCCAGTTGTAGGTTCATCAAAAATAAACAAACCTTTACCTTCGTCCTGACTCTTGCTTAAAAACAACGCAAGTTTTACCCGCTGCGCTTCACCACCGGAGAGGGTGTTAGAGGATTGCCCCAATTTGATGTATTCCAACCCCACGTCAAACAATGGTTGAAGTCCGCGGGCAATTTTTTCTTCTCCGTTTTCCCGAAAAAAAGGAATGGCTTCTTGCACGTCTAATTCGAGAATATCGGAGATGCTTTTGCCGGCAAATTTTACTTCCAAAATTTCTTTTTTGAAACGCTTACCACCGCATTCATCGCAAGGCAAATGGACATCAGCCATAAACTGCATGCTAATGGTTACCGTGCCTTCTCCCTCACATGCATCGCATCTACCTCCAGGTACGTTGAAGGAAAAATGCTTGGGCTTGTAGCCGCGAATGTCTGACAGTGATTGCTTGGCGTATAGTTGACGAATGTCGTCGTAAACCTTTAGATAAGTCGCCGGATTGGAGCGCGATGACTTGCCAATGGGGTTTTGGTCGACAAATTCAATGGTGTCGATTCGGTTTGAGGGGACTACCAATTGATCGAAAAGTCCGGGGCGTTCTCCGTGGCCAAACAACTGGCGCATCAACGCAGGATAGAGGACTTTGTTTACCAGGGTCGACTTTCCGGAGCCACTCACACCAGTAACCACCGTCATGGCGTTGATGGGGAAGGAGGCGTTGACGTCTTTCAAGTTGTTTTCCGACGCCCCACGAAGTTCAACAAACTGCTTGGGTATACGTCGTTTCTCTGGCAAGGGGATTTGTCTACTTTTTTTCAAATAATCGGCGGTAAGACCGGTGCCATGATTAAGCATGTCTTCCAAAGGCCCTTCAAAGACAATCTCTCCCCCCAGCTGTCCTGCGCCCGGACCAATATCGATGATGTGGTCAGATGCACGCATAACTTCTTCGTCGTGCTCCACCACAATCACGGTATTGCCCAAGGTTTTTAGGCCTTGTATCACAGAAATCAAGCGCTGAGTATCGCGGGGGTGGAGTCCAATACTCGGTTCGTCGAGTATGTACATGGAGCCCACCAAACTGCTGCCTAAGGACGTAGACAAGTTGATCCGTTGAGATTCACCTCCGGATAGAGTATTGGCGCCACGGTTTAAGGTGAGATAACCCAGTCCAACGTCTTCTACAAAGCGCAGTCGACTTTTTATCTCAATCAGCAAGCGCTTGCACACCTCTTGTTCGTGGGGTGTTAACGATAATTCGTCAAACCACTGTCTCAAGCGGTAGATGGGCATGGTGGACAAATCGCTGATGGTTTTGTCGTAGATGCGAACGTATCCCGCTTCTTTGCGCAAACGGTTGCCATTACATTCGTGACACCTTGATTTGCCACGGTATCTCGACAGCATCACGCGGTATTGAATTTTATAGCTTTTGGATTCGAGGTAGTCAAAGAACTTTCTGATGCCTTTGACTTTCCCCTTGCCGTTCCATAGCAGGTTGACTTGATCATCGGTCAAATCCCTGTAAGGACGATGGATGGGGAAGTTGTACATCGCACTGTCGCTGATAAACTTGTCGCGCCACTTAGACATTTTCTCCCCACTCCAGGGAACCACGCAGTTGTCGTACACCGAGAGCTTAGGGTTGGGAATCACCAAGTCTTCGTCGTAACCAATCACCGATCCAAAACCTTCGCAGGTTGGACAAGCGCCGTAGGGGTTGTTGTAGCTAAAAAAGTGGATGGTGGGCTCGTTGAAAAGCATCCCGTCGTCCTCAAAGCGATTGGAAAAATGGTGGGTATCGCCATTGGGTATCACCAGTGAACAATGGCCTTTACCTTCAAAAAAGGCCGTTTGTATAGAATCGGCAAGTCGATTTTTATTGTCTTCGTCGTCTTTTCTGGCCACGGCACGGTCCACGACTACCACCCATTTTTTGATGGTTTTCAAGGAAGGAGCTTCTTCCATCTTCTCGGCAATGTTGTAAATCTGCTCGCCGTCGTACAAGCGGCTGTAACCCTGTTGGAGTAGTATATCCAACATAGACGGCGGTGTTCTTGCTGTCCAATCGGGCTGATAGCAAATCATAAAGCGCGTGCCGTCTTCCAGCGCAAAAGCGGCGTTGATGACATCCTCCACTGTATGTGCCTTTACCTCGTTGCCACTGATGGGTGAGAAGGTCTTGCCGATACGAGCGTACATAACACGCAGGTAATCGTAAACTTCTGTCACCGTCCCCACGGTAGAGCGTGGATTTTTAGAATTGACCTTTTGTTGTATGGCGATGGCGGGTGCAACCCCTCGAATGCTGTCCACCTCCGGTTTTTCCAATTTGCCCATAAACTGCCGCGCATATGACGACAAACTCTCTACATAGCGCCTTTGGCCTTCCGCGTAAAGTGTATCGAATGCCAGGGAAGACTTCCCGCTACCACTCAATCCGGTGATGGTAATCCACTGTTTACGGGGGATGTCTAAACTGATGTTTTTTAGATTGTGGACGCGTGCGCCGCGAATTAAAATATGCGTTTTAGGCGTTGGTTTTTCCATGTGTCAATATAATCGAGCAAAAGTAAGGATGTTATATGTGCAATGCAACCCACCATTTAATAATTGACGCAGGTTTATAATGTTCGATTTTCAATGAATAAATAATAAAGGGATCTAGGTAAGAGCTATTGAAGGAGTGACATTAAAAAAAATGGTGCATTAAACTTTCACCGCAATGGCGCAAAGAATGCAGAGGGTCTTTGAGCCTTTGCGGTAAAATAAAAAAACATGAATTCATATTTCCCGAAATATCCTCCAAATTAAAAGTGTTAAAAATTTTATATATCGGATTATTTTTCATAGGTTTGTAGTTCCAAAACGAAAAAACCATTCTGCGTATAGAAACATAATTACCTTTTTTTGAAATTTTCTGTTAATTAAATTCAGGTAGTTATGCTTTATTCTGAAATCGAAGATGCACAATTGGTGCACTTGTATGCTGGTGGTGATGAAATGGCGTTGGAAACGTTAATTCGTCGTTACAAAGATCGTCTCTACTTATTTATTGTGTCAAAAGTTCGCGATGGTGAATTGGCGGAAGATATTTTTCAAGATACCTTCGTTAAGGTCATTAACACCATCAAGCGCAGTCGATACAATGAAGAGGGCAAGTTCATCAACTGGGTGATGCGTATTGCGCACAACTTGGTGATCGATCACTTTCGTAGAGAGAAAAAGCATCGCAAGGTTCAGTCCAATGGTGAGTTCAGCATTTTGAACAATATCACCGACGATGTGCTCAACGCCGAAAATCAAATGATCAAGGATCAGATTGAGAATGATGCATCGGCTTTGTTGGCGCACTTGCCTGAGGAGCAGCACGAGGTATTGCGCATGCGAATTTACGACGATATGAGCTTTAAAGACATTGCCGAGCAAACTGGAGTGAGTATCAATACGGCCTTAGGAAGAATGCGTTACGCTTTGATCAACCTAAGAAAGCTCATCAAAGAGCACAACATTGTGTTAACAAGAAAATAAAATAGGTTAAGCATACAATCTTTGCATAATTTCTCGTTATTCTTATAGAATCACAAACGATAAATTATGCAAAAAACAATTACACCAAAGAGAAACGGACAATCAAAACAAGGTCCGTCCGAGCAAACCATTAAGCGTTTGCTCAACTATTCAAAGCATGTTAGGGTGATGACCATGCCTGATGGGCAGAAGGAAATCCTCAATCCTAATTAGATTAACCAAACCGCGATTATCGCGGTTTTTTTTTGACGTTGTAGATACAATGCATGCAGTCGATCTACTGGGATTTCCACAGCAAATACCCACTGATAATGGACAAAGGAAGCCACACAATGAAATACGACCATTCTTGAAATAACCCGTATCCCAAGGAAAAGAGAAAGCCGTATCCCATGATGACGGCAAACAGCCATTGCAGGGCCAGTTTGCCCAAATGACCATATTGTTCGTTTTGTCCGGGCCATTTACCTGCTGGTTGAACACGGGCAACATATTGGTTTAAGACTTCACTGCTGGTTGGTTTGGTGACGTACGTGATGATGAGCCAAGAAACAATGGTCGTAGCCACCACCACGTAAAAAGGTCCGTTGTTGTTCAGATAGCTTTCGCCTAACATGGGTTCTAAAACGTACATGGAAAATAACAGTACGGGAATGGGGATGATGGTCGCGGCAATTTCACTCCAGGCGTTGATGCGCCACCAGTACCATCTTAATATCAGTACGCTACCCAGTCCAGCCCCACACGTAATCAAAAACTGCGCGGCCTGGTCGATGCTGTGAATATTGGCCGATACCACGCCCGCAGCAAAGATGAGTAAAAGTCCGGTCCATTTCCCTACTTTGACATAGTGGGTTTGGGCTTGTTCGTTATTGGTAAAGGCATCTTCACGCTTGATGAAGCGGGCGTAAAGGTCGTTGATTAGATAACTCGCCCCCCAATTGATTTGTGTACTGATGGTGCTCATATAGGCAGAGATAAAGGTCACCAATAAAAGCCCCTTTAACCCCACGGGTAAAAAGTCGCGCATGGTGAGCACAAAACCCTTACCTGATAATTCTAAAGGCAAATCTGGATAGAGCAGGAGGGAGCATAACCCTACGATGATCCACGGCCAGGGGCGAACGGCGTAATGTAAAATCTGAAAAAACAACACACTCCACACGGCTTCTTTTTCGTTGCGGGCGCCCATCATACGTTGGGCAATATAACCACCACCACCGGGTTCCGCGCCCGGATACCAGGCATTCCACCATTGGAGTACAAAAAAGGATAAAAATGCGCCCAGACTGACACTAAATGTGCCCGTGCTACCCGCTGAGCCTATATTGGGGAAAAAGTGAAACCGCCATTCCGGCAACTGCGATTTTAATCCGCTCATGCCCCCAATTTCCGGTTGTCGAATCACAATAATAGCCAAAATGATGGAGCCGGCCATGGCGATAAAAAATTGAATGCTGTCGGTGAGCACAATACCCGATAGCCCTGCTAAAGAGGCATAAACGGCGACCAGAAGCATGCAAGCAATGGTCAGCCAAAAGGCCGTATCGGGCGTGAGGTCGAAGAAGACTTCCAAGATGCGCATCATGGCGAGATTTACCCAGCCCATGATGACTGCGTTGAGGAAAAGGCCTAGGTAAATGGCTTTAAAACCACGCAACCATCTGGCGCCTTTGCCACTGTATCGCAATTCTATGAATTCCGGTTCAGTGAGAATCCCTGCGCGTTTCCACAGGCGGGCGAAGAAAAAAGTGGTAAGCATGCCCCCCATCATCATATTCCACCAAAGCCAATTGCCCGATATACCGTGCTGGGCAATTTTCTCGGTTACCCAAAGCGGCGTGTCGGCCGCAAAGGTGGTGGCCACCATACTCAATCCGAGCACATACCAAGGCAATTTTCCGCCTCCGAGAAAGAAGTTGTGCATGTTTTTACTGCCGCTTTCTCTTAGGTATAGATTAATCCCAATGAAGGTGCCCAGCGCAACAATTACGATCAGCCAATCGATGGTGTGCATTAGGTGTTGCTTATGAGTTGATGGGTGGCGGCAACAAATACACCGGCTGTTTCCGTTCGCAAACGTGCGTCGCCAAGTCCAACAATTTGACACTGTTGTTCTTTGGCAAAGTTTACTTCTTCATAATTAAAATCCCCTTCCGGACCAATGATTACCAAAGGATTGTCAATGCCATCAAAGGCGTCTTTGACGTGTTGCTCCGGGCGCTCATTCTCCCCACACCAAGCCAGTAGTTTGTCGTGAGGAAGTTGTAACACATCTTCAAACGTCAACAACCCGTGAACCCGTGGAATGTAGGTGCGCTGACTTTGCTTGGCGGCAGCGATCACCACTTTCTCCAATCGATCCAAGCGAAGTTGTTTGCGTTCGCTGTGTTTGGAGGTGAAAAAATAGAGGTGATTGACCCCAATTTCCGTGGCCTTTTCGGCAAACCACTCGGTGCGGTCGATTTGCTTGGTCGGAGCCATGGCAATGCTGAGGGTGGGCTGCTTTTGAGCGGGTAGCGCAGACGCCAAAGTGCAAGACACTTGTTTGCCATTACTCCCCATGATCACTGCGTGCCAGCCGTTTCCCAATCCGTCGATAACGACAATGGGGGTGCCGCTTTTTAGTCGGAGCACCTTAAGTGCATGGTGACTTTCGCTCTCTGATAAAAGCGCTTGCGAATCTTGAACATGTTGGGCAACGAACCAGTGCATTAGGCGCCTACTTTATCTTTATGCTTCTGTGGCTTATCGATGTTTTTTTCGATGTAGGTGATGATTTTTTCCGCCACATTGACACCCGTATATTTTTCAACACCTTCCAGTCCGGGAGAGGAGTTGACTTCCAAAATAAGTGGGCCGCGATTGCTTTGTAACATGTCAACACCGGCAATTTTTAATCCCAAGGCCTGAGCAGCTTTTACAGCGGCCTCCTTTTCGGCTTTGGACAAGCGGATTTTTTCTCCCGAACCACCGCGGTGAAGATTGGAGCGAAAATCGCCTTCTTTGCCTACGCGTTTGTAGGCTGCAACAACCTTGTTGTCAACAACCAACGCGCGAATATCGCAGCCGTTGGCTTCAGAGATAAATTCTTGTACAATGATATTGGCCGACAAACCATAAAAGGCTTCAATCACCGACTTAGCCGCTTTGCGGGTTTCGGCTAAGACAACACCAAGTCCTTGTGTGCCTTCAAGTAGTTTGACAATCAGCGGGGCGCCTCCAACCTGCTTGATGAGGTAATCGACATCGCTGGGATATTTGGCAAAAGCCGTTTTGGGGAACCCAACCCCGTGTCGCGCAAGTATTTGCGTTGCGCGCAGTTTGTCTCTCGACCGCACAAGTCCAAGTGAACCCAGGGTAGAGAAGGTCTTGCGCATTTCAAACTGTCTGATGATGCTGCTCCCATAAAAGGTGACCGAAGCACCGATGCGAGGAATCACCGCGTCGATGTTGTCCACCGGACGGTCTTTGTAATAAATTTCCGGTTTACCCGGCTCCATCACCACGTAGCACTTGGTGTGGTTGAGTACAATTACATTGTGACCGCGTGCCTCTCCGGCTTCTACCAGGCGTTTGGTTGAGTAAAGGTTTTTATTGGTTGAGAGAACAGCAATATTCATGAACGTTGTTTTTTATTGTAAGATACATTCTTTTTTCTAACATCTACAAGGAATCCTTGGCGGAGGAGTTTACGACCAATGAGTACAGGGAATCTCATTTTTACCCTGTCGGCCAACGTAAACTGTGTGGTGTAGGTTTTCCCAAACAGCACCACCTCCGTAGTAATGGCGTAACGAATCTCTTCTATGCCAAAAGAAGACCGCACCTTCTTTTGCGTAAATTCTTTGGTGCAGAAGGCTTGTTTGTTATAGAGCGGGTGTTTTCTATCGAGCAACTCAAAGGTCAGCACCTCTTCACCATTGACCTCGCGGATGCTGATGTTTTGACAGTGAATGGCCGAGCTGGTGGCGCCGGTATCAATGCGGCAATCGATGTCGAAAAGCCCGAATTCGGGAAAGTCGATTTTGTCAACAGCACCTATGGTTTGTCTTTTTATCATCGCATAAATTAAGGGAGCTAATTTCAAAGAAAAATAAGTTTTACACAAGGTAATTCCGTAAAAACTTTGAGGAAAATTTCAGCGCACAAATGTCCGTGTGCATTTTTATTTCTATGCTGTACTTTCGCAATCTAATTTTCGACGGAAAAAGAATGAATACATTTTCCCTTTCAGATGCCTCAAACAATTATTTGTCGCGCATTTCAGTGATAGGAGTTTTTTTGGTTTTGGTGTTTGGGATGACGGTTTTTCCAATCTTTGACAATCAGGAAGCAATCAACGCACTGGCTGCGATGAACCTCCTGAATGAGGGGAGTTGGATTGCCCCCGAAGGCATAGGTTATCCGCCATTTAATATTTGGATATTGGCATTGAGTCAAAAGTTTTTTGGCATCAATGAATTTGCCCTGCGCTTTCCCGCGGCCATTTTTATGTGGATGACTTTTTTGACTTTGTTCTTTCACGTCAATCGCTTTGATCGACAGTTGGGCTTGGCAACGTTGGTGGTTTTTGCCAGTAACATAGCGGTAGGCATCATTGGTAACGTAGGGTTACATTACAGTCCGCTTATTTTCTTTATGACAACCATGGTGGTTGGGGTGCAGCGGTATTTGATTTACGAGCAACCGGGTTGGTTGGTACTCATTGGCTTTATGTTGTCCTCAGCTCTGTTAACCGAAGGACCGGCTGTATTGATTTACGTGATTTTACTTTTTGTCTTGCTCATACTGTTTTTTCCCAAAGGAAAATGGCTGCTTAAGCCTCGGGTTTGGTTGACCTTAATCATTGCAACTCTGCCCTTAATCTATTGGATGTATTTGGCGGAAAAAGCCAGTCCCGGCTACGTGATGCAGTTTGTTGAAGAAAACGGATATATCTGGACATTCACCAATTCACTGTCTCTACCGTTCTTCTCCCACTGGGAAATACTGGTACTCATCTTTGCATTCTTGCCGTTTGTGGTGTTTATTCCACGTGCGTTGGTAAGAACCATTACGGTATTTATGCGCAAGGGGGCACCCAAACAGTTTTTTGCGATTTGGGCCATAAGTGCTTGGTTGCCTTATATTATCTTGGGCGGAAAGTTGGCTTGGCTCTCTATGTTGTCTTTTCCCGCATTTTCGGTTATTATAGGGTCCTTGGTGCTGGATTGGTCTCGACAAGTAAAGAAATTTCCCCGCTTATTCGCTCCCTTGGTGCAGGCGGCAATTTTGGCGGTGGCACTCATTATTGCCGTATCAACATCGATGTACTTGATGAAGCCCGGGAGTTGGTACTACATCTTCATTCCCGGGATTATGTTGGTCATTGGAGGCGTGCTGATTATTTGGCGTATGGAAAAAATCAATGCCCGTGATAAATTCAGACGTTGGTTGCTTTATGGATTGGTCGGCTCGCTTACGTTCTGGGTAGCCGCACCACATGCCTTTCGTCACCATTGGGGTGTGGTAAAATACATGACTAAGTCCATGAAAAAATACGACATGGTGTATGTGTCCAGAGCTGAGTTGGAGCGTCACCCAAGTTTGGAAGTCTATCTACACAAATACATGAAAGATCGCTTTATGGTGTTGGAGACACTTGAAGCGCCCATGCCGCCGTCGGACATGAAAGCTGCGTATATTTTTCCCTTAGATGTCAAGCACTCATCGATTGTGTTTACGGGCAAAATCAGTGGAGGCATAGGGGAAGTAGCCTATGGAATAAAAGAGTTGTAAACGATTTGAATGCTTTATGAAGGTTTATCTAAAACGATTTTTCTACTTTGGTATTGGCGTGTTTTTTGGCACCTTGATTGTCTACGCTTTGTTTGGCGATAGAGACATCCAATGCTCGTACTTCCCCAACGATCGTGTGCTTTACGATATGCGCAAGAAAGAACTCAAAGCCTCGCCTTTTGCTCAGTGTCAAATGGATTGCTATCAGTTCAACGACAGTTTGTTTGACAATGTATTGCGCGAAGCTAAAATCAATTTTAAACAATCCCAAGCAAAGGAGGACATTCTCTGTAAAAAGTATCCATTGACATGGAAAGGCTCCGATGGACAAGTTTGGCAAATCCTCACGCAGAACTGCAAAGAGGAGTTACGGATTTTATCGGTGGTGTTGGAAGGTTCTGATGCGACGTGTATTTGCCCGTAGGTGGCCTTCGGCTGCGAAGATACGCTTACCGCGTGCATGGAGCGCTTCGCGCGTACAAGGTTGTTAATATAAGAGCAAGGCACTTACGTATGCACATCAGCTAGCCGGGAGTCTGGAGTTTGATGGAGTTAGGATTAATGCAGACTTACATTTCTAAATAGTTAAAAGTTAAAAGAAATGCGTTAACTCTAGTCCTATAACAATTATTCATTGACCCAGCGTAAACTCAAGTCCCAAAACAATTCTACATTCTACATTTTTTATTGCCCCAGCGTTAACTCAAGTCCTAAACAATTATTAATTATTCATTGATTCTACCTAACCCCGTGCATCAACTTATTCAGTGGTTTTGAGAAAATAGCAATAAGAATAGATAAGCCAATCAATACCAGTCCAATATTGGTAAAAACAGTCAAATACTTATTAAAACCTACTTCAAGCGTTACCGGTGCGCCTCCTTCTTCAACACCTGTTAGGGCAGCAATTTTACCGGCCACGAAGTTGGCAATGGCAAAACTCAAGAACCAGCCACCCATAGCCGTACCAGCAATATTTTTTGGCGATAATTTCGTTACCATAGAAAGGCCGATGGGTGAGATAAACAACTCACCAGTGGTGTGTAACAGGTAGAGGAATACCAAGGTCAACAAAGGCACTTTGAAGTCTTCGGCAAAATTTGCGGCCAATAAAGTTACCAAAAATCCAAGGCCTAATTGAAGAAATCCAAGCGAAAATTTGATGGGAATACTCGGGTTTTTATTAATACGTGTTAAGCGAACCCACATCACTGAGAAGAGTGAACCAAAGATGATGATAAAGGCCGGGTTAAAAAACTGCGTCATCGAAGCAGGCATCTCCCAACCGCCAATAAATCTATCTACATTGCGGTCGGCAAAGAGTGTAAGAGACGTACCCGCTTGTTCAAAACTGGCCCAGAAGCCAATGTTGATAAGCATGAAAATAACCAACGCAATCATGCGATCCTTCCAAACACCACCTTCAGCGATTCCTGCTTTAATAAGGTTAAACGCCACCAAGGCAAATACCCCTAGGAGAAGGAAATCCATGATTTGGTTCTGACTGATAAGGACATAACAAAGCGGGATAAAGGCAAACGTTCCGAGGATAATTAAGTGGAGGTAATTGATGGGACCAAAAACTTTTTTATAGGCTTCTGGACGAATGTCTAGTCCTTCTGCATGAGCGTAGCGGTGACGGCCAAACCAAAAAATCAAGAAACCGGCGATCATACCAAAACCGGCCAAGGCAAAACCATATCGAAATCCATAGGTTTCACCGACATAAGCAACGACCGTGGTGGCCAATAATGCACCGATGTTGATACCAATATAGAAAATGGTAAATCCGGAATCACGACGAGGATCATCGTCGGCATAGAGTTTTCCAACAATGGTGGAAATGTTGGCCTTAAAGTATCCGTTACCCACAATGATGGCGCCCATGCCGATGAGTAACCAAAAGTCGTTACCGCCAAGAATGAGGAACTCTCCCAAAGCCATTAATAAGGCACCCAATAAGATGGCAAGCCGATAACCCAAGAATTTATCGGCCATTTTGCCTCCTAGCACTGGAGCAGCGTAAACAAGAGCTGTATAACTACCATATATCAACGAGGCTTGCGCATCGCCTTTTCCCAACGATTTGACAAGATAAAGTATGAGTAATACCCGCATCCCGTAGTAACAGAATCGCTCCCACATTTCCGAGAAGAACAATACAAACAAACCATTGGGATGGCCATCAGTTTGTATGTCTACGGTGGGACTTGCTCCCAATTTACTTTTCTTATTCAGCGCCATATTCTAGTTTTTTAGACAAAAAAAATTTTGCCGAAAGTAATAAATAATTGTTCCACCTGCGTGTTTTTTTTTGCCATATTTTTTTTTACCAATGTGATAAACTTAGTTGTATAAACGCTTCGACTGCCTTAATTTTGCCGGCTCATTTGGGATTTATTGATTTTTCAATGAATACGCAATGGTTGCTCTAGAAAGTTCGAGAGCAAGGCTTGCGAAAATCTAAAATAAAGGAGTTTACATAGGTAAATGACTTTTTTTTAGATTAAGCATAACGCAGCTATCGGACTTTATAGACAGACATTGGTTTGGTCGCGTAGCTCAGCTGGATAGAGCATCTGCCTTCTAAGCAGACGGTCACAGGTTCGAATCCTGTCGCGATCACTACATGTTATAATGAAACTACACGGATCACGACCGAAGGGAGTAATCCTGTCGCGATCACTACATGTTATAATGAAACTACACGGATCACGACCGAAGGGAGTAATCCTGTCGC
>PXCF01000045.1 GCA_003566715.1 Cryomorphaceae bacterium
ACATAGATTTCGCTTCGCTCATGTTTTTTTACCACATAGGCACATAGGTACACATAGAGTTCGCTTCGCTCACTGTTTATTTTAGGTCACATAGATTTCGCTTCGCTCATGTTTTTTTACCACATAGGCACATAGGTACACATAGAGTTCGCTTCGCTCACTGTTTATTTTAGGTCACATAGATTTCGCTTCGCTCATGTTTTTTTTTACCACATAGGCACATAGAAGCACATAGGTATACATAGGGTTCGCTTCGCTCACTGTTTATTTTAGGTCACATAGAATAATATAAGGTCGTATAGAATTCTGTAAAGGACACATAGAATACTATATGAAAACCTATGTGTGCTTTAGTGATTCTAAAAATAATGAGCGAAGCGAATAAACTATGCTTTCTATGTGCCTATGTGGTTCAAAAAAAAAACTGAGCGCAGCGAACCCTATGTGCTTCTATGTGCCCCTATGTGCCTATGTGGTTCAAAAAAAAGAGCGCAGCAAACCCTATACTTTCTATGTGCCCTTGTATTAAAAACTGAGCGCAGCGAACTCTTTGTTTCAATACAGCAAACGCCTCTAAAACGTCCCAAAATAAAACAATTGTATCAAAATTGGAACAATATATCTAAAATTGAGATTTTTGGCATTGAATCAAATATCTGTAAATCAGAAATTTATACAAAAATTCCCTTATTGGCATCGTATTCGGTTAATGCCAACCGTGCAAAAGTGCCAATATGCTTTTTTTAAACACCAGCTAAAAAACAACACGGTTTTAAAAATTTGACATTTTGATTTTGCCGCCTTAACAACCGAAACAAACATTTAATTCGGTAGGACAAAGATCTCTACCACAATACTGCCAACCATGAAAAAGTTTTCCATTTTCTCCGCTTTATTGTTCTCCGCCGCCTCATTCGTGGCTTATGCGCAACAAAACCACAGCAGCTGTCTGTCGGTTCATCCCAATGGTCCCCTAAATTTTCAAACCATCAACGATGCGGTTTCGTCTAACGGCACCTTTTTGAATTCCGAGGCGACTTCGGGTTGTGCCCTGGGTTACCCCTTGACTGCCTCCAATTCTTCTAGCAATGATACCTTGGTGATTGTGGCCGGACATACCATTGAATACGACAATAATTTTTACACCGTTACCGATAATTTGCAAGGCTCTGAAACGCGCCGAATTGCTCAGCCGGGTACCGGTCACGTGGTCGTGGTGTACGGAACGCTTCAGCATTCGGCTAGTTCATCAACCAGAAACCTTGATGTGCCGGAAGGAACCACCTTGATCATCATGCCGGGTGGACAGCTTTTAAGCAGCCGTAACTCAAACCGTCTTCGCGTTCAGGGAACACTCATCGTGGAAGAGGGTGGGTCTATTTCCATTGGCGGTGGCGGAGGTGCCGCGCTCAACATCGAGGGCAATGGTCATATGGTGCTCAACGGAACGGTAACGGCCAATGATATAAATATCAATGGAACGTTAACAGGGACCGGAACACTCTCTGTCAATGGCAATGGCAATATTACGGGCGACGGTAACGGAACCTATAACGGTGTCCCAATTCCTTCCGGTAATCAGGGTATTCCTTCTCCACTTAATTTGGCCGGCTCTGTACCTACCTGGACGGGTTCGTCTTGGCACAACGGTAAATTGCCCGCCAATGGTCTGCCGGTAATCATTGCCGAAAACGCCCTCAATGGTGCCAGTCCGATGGATCAAATGGAAGGGGTGGAGCTGTCGCAAATCACCATCAATGCCGAAAAAGAATTGGTGGTTGGTCCCGGGCAAAGCATTGCTTCCGGCTTCAATCTCTACATGAGAGACAATGCCAAAATCATCCTCGATGCCGACGCAACCGGCTACGCCATGATCGTATTTGACGGTTTTCGCCACATGAGTGAATCGGCTGAGATTGTGTTTAAGCAGCACCTTGTTGGTGAAGGATGGCACAACATCGCCAATCCGTTCAAAAATCAAAAAGCCAATAGTTTTGGTTCTGATGTAGGTGCCGACTTGCATCCAAATGTGCGTAACCTGTATAAATGGGATGCCGGGTCTAATTACACTTGGTCTGCGGTGTTGAATGGTAACGTTGACTTGGAAGAGGGAAGAGGGTATTTTGGGTATTTTGGAACCAATGGGGTGCAAAGTGGCGCCGGTCCATGGACAGTAGAAATGAGTGGCGACCCGATTACTTTTGTCAGCAACAGTTTGCAGTACTCGGAAGTGGACGGACATACCTGGCAGTCGTTTAGAGATATGTCGCAAACCAATGGCTGGAATATGGTGGCCAATCCATTTACCGCAGCATTGGATTATAGTTCCATCAACAGAACCAACATCAACAATGGCTTTTATATCTGGGAAACCAATGGCAATGGTCATGATCGTTATGTAGGGTATTCAGGCGCCGGTATCGCCGAGCCGTATATTGCGCCCGGACAATCGTTTTGGGTGCAGACCACCGCGGCGACAACTATGAACATGCAGATGCGCCAAAATGCGACCACTGCGGCCCGACCCGACTTCTTGCGCGGTGGATTTGATCGCCTGGTATTACGTACGGTTTCCTTGGCAGATAGCACCTTGCACGACTACACCGTAGTGGCTACCATTGACGGAACCACCGATGGCTTCGACGGCGAGTGGGATGCGCACAAGTTTTACAACACCGGTGATATCCCGAATTTGTACAGCACGTATAACGACCAAATCATTGCAGTGAATGCCGTGAATTATGGTCCAGGCCACAACGGCAAAAAGGTTGTCCCCATCGCCTTCCGTGCCCCACAGCAGGGGATGAACTACAGCATTGCTTTCGACGACGAATTCATGGTAAACCACTATGCCGTTTACCTGGAAGACAAGAAAACCGGTGCGTTTACCGACATGACCAGCAGCGCTTACAGCTTTGTCAACGACACGGCGTATGTGGATCGCTTTAACCTTCATTTCTTGGCCGGTGCATTGAGCATCACTGAATTGGAAGAAGCAGCTAAAGCAAATTTCCGCGCCTGGGTGTACGACAACGCGGCCTATATCGAATCGCATATCGACGTGCGTAATGCCGGTGTATCACTGACCGATATGGGTGGGAGAACCATATTCAGTACCCATGCCGACTTGCAAAAAGGCGCCCGTACAGAATTGTCTTTGCCCAATGTTAGTAGTGGCGTCTATCTCTTGCAAGTGGAAGGGCAGAAGCCGGTGAAGGTCAATATACACTAATCATCCTTGGGGGGCGTAGGCCCGCCGATACCGCAATCTTCCTACTCATTCATCGTGCGTCTCATTTTGGGACGCACGATGTTTTTTTATGTCTCGCCTGCTGGTTTGATGGAGGGTATTTATACGTCAAATAAACCGATATTTATGTATGCATTTTGTCTGTGCTGATGCGGGGTTTGCGGCTTGAGTCATGTGTTATATTATTTATAATTAATGTTTTATTGATTATTGTCACGCGTTATTGTCTCCTGATTGCACTGGTTGTTCTTTTTTTTAAGGGCACCTTGTTCATAAAAAACCCGTAAACGGCTTCGGGGTTATCTCGCAACGGTTCAGGCGCTTCCAAACGCGTTTTTTTAGGGTATACCGGTTTTATTTTGGGAATCAATTTCCAATATAAGGATAAATGATGGGTGAAGTGGGTGATCGATAATGTTGTAACCATTTAAAAAACAAGTGATTAAGATTTTATTCTTAATGCGGCATCAAAATGGTTTATGTGTGCCCCTAATTGTAAAAACTTCACTTGAACATGAAAACACTGATTTATTCAGCTTGCATTATTTTGGCTACACTGCCTACTGTATTGTATGCTCAACCTGAATTTCCCGATACTCCTGTGCCGCTTGACGGCGGGTTAATGGCGCTCCTAGCCGCAGGAGCTGTTTATGGCGTAAAAGCTTACCGCAAACACAACACCCCTTCATAAATCACCAACGCATTTCAAATGCTTATTGCTAAATAATGCGTTAAATCCTATAAAATCAATCAATCATGAAAAAATTAATCTATTCAATGTTCGCCATGATACTGTTCGGAGGAACAGGGTGGGCGCAGACCGCATCTGTTATCGATATGTCGCAAATTACCCCTGATTTTGAACTTTGCAATCCCACGAGTTCTGTTTCCACAGGAAACAACGATGATAATACGATTTTTGGAGTACCAGGTGCATGCCCAACTACAAGTGAAAGTTGGTCTGCAGTGAATCAAGTTGATAACACAGTGTTTATTCAGGGAGCTGCAGATTTTCAGTTTACAATTGCAACTACCATAAATTGTGATTTGTATATTTGGGATAGTTCTTTAGTAACAACCAGAGCAAATAGAAATTTAATTACTGGAGTAAATGGTTTTATGTATTTAGAGGAAGGTTCTAAAATTGAGCTAGCAAATGGTAGCAATTTCATCGTTTTAGGGGATGTAATTGTATCTGGCGAAGTTGAAATTACATCAAGTGGATCCGGAAATGGAATTGTTGTAGATACAGGCTCAACAATGTCTATTTTCGGAAAGTTTGCTGCTACAGGACAAAATACCGAGATGACGTTTCTTGGAAACTTAAATGGTACTGGTGAGTTTGAGTTTGAAAACATTGCTGGGTTATCAGCAGACGTCGAAACCGCTAAAATCAATGGTCTTGACTGGTGTGAAGCTATGGATTTGTTATGTGCTCAAGATACAGCAGCTCATCCCGATTGTGGTTGCAATTCAGATGGAACA
>PXCF01000119.1 GCA_003566715.1 Cryomorphaceae bacterium
CCTACGCCAACCGTGCCGTCAGGTACGGTATATCGGTAGCATAGATGGCACATCACCTTCCCCGTGCCGTCAGGTACGGCATATTGGTATTTGGCGCTCACCACGGCACGGGGGAGCAAGAGGGGTGCGTTCTTTTCTACCGATATTTCGTCCCTAACGGAACGTTGATGGTGCTTGAGTAGTCTTTTAATCGAAGCAAACAAAAAACCGCTCAAGATTGCTCTTAGCGGTTTTTTGTCTTGTGATAAATTATACAAAGTGATATTATCCCACAATCGTAAATGTGGCCTCGTTACGTTTGGGATGTTGCACGCATGTAGAGACGTAGCATGCTACTACGTCTCTACATGCACGCAATGTTTTACGGACTCACAAAATTCAACGAAAAATGCACATATGGCGTATTGCCAATGCCGTTGTTGAGCCAGAAATCTTGTTCGACCCCGAGACCAAACAAACGGGTGAAATCGTGGCGGCCTTCAATCTCATCGACCTGGAAGGCGTAATTGATGCGATAGCCCACCTGAATGCTGGCCCAGAAGAAACCGGTGACTTGGAATTGATAATCAATACGGGCTTTGATTTCTCCACGGCGCAGTTCGATGCTGTTGGCACCGTAGGCATCGGTGAGGCCATTGAGACGGTGACTGGCGCCATCGAGTTCGTATCCGAAGAGGATGAGGTTTTTGCCATTGATTTTATAGCGGCCATGCATACGGGCAGGAGCCAGTATTTCCGCGCCCCACTTGCGACTGGGCGATGTCCAGTTATACATCACGATGGGTACGTAGTTCATCGCGCCCACGCGATAGGTACGAGAAGCACCAACTGCCCACTGCTCGCGGTCACTGGTGCGTTTCCCCCACATTATGGCGCCACTGTAGCGTACGTATTCGGCTGGTTGCAACGACCACCCAAAGTCCCCGGCCATGTCTAACTGTACCTGCGCCAATATGAAGGTTTTTTCACCCAATGGCTTGTAAAAAGTATTGATCCAGCTCCCCACGCGGAGGCCGTTTTCATTGAGTGCATTGGCCACATCGGCTGATCTGCCTTCCACGTCGTCAATGCCGTCAAGATTGTATCCGAATTCCGAATAGTTGATTCCCGATTGCCAAATAAAACTGTTGCGGGAAATGATGGGGATATTTGAGGTGAAGCGAAGACCTTGGGTGTAGGCCGTATTGGGCGACATTTCGGGATTGGCGTTGTTGGCATCGCGGCCAAGTTGCATAGGATAACCAAAGTGGTAATCGTACCCCAGACTAAAGAAACGCTGCGGACTCATCCCCACAATTTTTACATCGGCCCAGAGTTTGGTAGGCTCGTCTACGACATCAAAATCCCCGTAGGCATCCCAGTCATCATCATCGTATGTGTCGGTGGTATCAACTTGTGCGCTGAGGGTTACGCATAAAAACAGAGCCAATAGGGCATATACATGCTTCATAATTCAGCTGTTGATTGATGGTGAATAATTACTTCTTTTTCTTCTTCATCTCCAAACGCTTCCAAACATCGGTGCGGCCAAAAGTTTTTACCCCGATGTACCCGCGAATGTCTAAAGTGTTGTCATCTTTTAATTTGATAACGCAACTGTACGTCTTACCGTTTTCCGGGTCGTAAATGGTTCCATTTTCCCATACACCATCACCAACGTACTCAAAATCTTTGAGCATGCGATAGCCGCGAAGAGGAACATTTCTCATGGATTCGTCCGGATTGTTTTTGTCTAGCTTGGGTTCTCCGGTTTCGGGGTCGTTGGGTTCGCGAAGCCACACAATTTTACCGTAGTACTTACCGGAGATTTTATCTACTTTGATTCTTGCTTTACCGTGACTGGGTTGCCAAACGCCAATGAGGGCGTCTCCGGAATCGTTGTTTTGGGCTTGAACATCGTTGGCACTAAAAAACATAAAAGCCACGAAGGTGAGTAATGATAAAGATCGCATAGTGAAAAATTTAAACAGTTTATTAAACGGTAGTTGCGCAATTATTGAGCCTTTATTTTAAACGTAAATGTCAACTCTACATCAAAAATAAAGTCGTCAAACCAATCGTCTAAAATATTAAAATCCGCAACAATCGTTGGGTACTTGTCTTGAAAAAATGATGCCAAGTTTTCTTGTTTTTCCGCCACTTGAATCTTTCCGCTTCCGTCCATAAAGGCGACCTTTTGCATCCCGGATTTTTCCCCGGCCAACTGAATGGTCACGTCTTCTACCATGTCCGGATCCTCCGCCTTCACTGTTATATCTAGAAGTCGCGCTTCGGATAGCTGACTAAGGTCATCAAGACCCTCTAAGGCTTTTGTTAAATCGATGTCCCATTCGTAAGTGCCAGTATTAGATCCTTCAAACAGCGGGCCCGATGCCGTCACCGTCAGTGATTCGGTTGACCACTTTACTTCTTCGGAAGAAGAGCATCCAAATAACAAAATGGTTAAAGATAAAATGATTAGATGTCTCATGGTGTGGGTGTTTTTTCAACGTCAAATCTAAGATAAAAAAACCATTTTAAACAAATTGTTCATTGTCATTCGTCTTTTTTTATCAAAAGCGGCAAGGGTTTAAAATTTACGCCCCATTTGTGATCGCCGCAATAGCGTGATACTTTTTCCTTGTCAGCTCTGCCAATGGGCGTTACTTTTGTCGCTTTATTTTTTGTAATTTTTTCAAGTGCGCATTCATGTGGAGCACCATTGCACGACTCATCATTCGATTCCCATTCTGGACCCTTGGCGCGGTGCTTCTGGCCTCCGTTTTTATGGGCTATCATGCTTCGCAAACGAAGATATCACATCAGTTTGGTCGCCTGCTTCCGGTGACGGATTCGACTTATATCGATTACGAAGACTTTAAGCAGTCCTTTGGCGAAGCCGGTAATACGGTGGTCATTGTCGCTAATCCTGAAAAAGGGATTTTTAACGACGACTTCATAGTGCAATGGCACGCCTTTGCCAATACGTTGAGACAGCTCGATGGGGTGAAAACAGCTACCGGAATCGATGGGTTGGTCACACTAAAGCGCAACGACGAAGAGAAAACCTTTTACACCGAAACCATTTGGAATGAAGAGGTAAGCGGGGATTCTCTGTCTACGCTCTTTAGACAATTGCCTTTTTACCACGGCCTGTTTACCGACGCGGAAAAAGAAAACACCTTGATGGTGTTGCGCCTCGATCCCGACATCATTTACGAGGAGAGAATTATTCCGCTGATTGAAGAAATCAAGTGGCACGTCAAAGAATTTGAATCGGCCACCAACGTGGATTTATACACCTCCGGACTGCCCTATATCCGCATGGCCAATACGCTAAAAATCAAACGTGAGGTCTACCTGTTTATCGCCTTAGCGCTCTCGGTGACGGCCCTGATTTTGTTTTTGTTCCTCCGCAGTTGGCGCGCCACGTTCATCTCGTTGAGTATTGTTTGCATCGGTGTGGTTTGGTCCTTTGGATTAATTTCTGCCCTTGGCTACGAGATTACTTTACTGAGTTCGTTGATTCCACCCATTGTTATTGTCATCGGTATTGCCAATTGCATTTTTCTCATCAATAAATATCATTCGGAGTACCGGCAGCATCACAACCGCGTACTGGCCCTTCAGCGCATGATCAGCAAAATTGGTAACGCCACGTTTTTAACCAATGCCACGACGTCCTTAGGGTTTGCGGCCTTTATACTTACCAACAGCATCATTTTGGTAGAGTTTGGTGTGGTGGCGGCCATCAACATTTTTGTGGTCTATATATTGTCGCTTATCATCATTCCGGTGGCCTATCAGTTTTCACCCGCTCCGCAAAAGAAACACTATCAGCACTTTGATCGCCGCTGGCTGCGCCACATGGTGTTTTACCTTGATGAGTGGACGCAGAAAAAACGACCAATTATTTATGCGGTTACCGTTGTTTTAATGATTTTGGCCTTTACCGGTATGAGCCGCCTTTACAGTTCCGGGAGTTTGACCGACGATTTCTCTCACCGCGATCCGGTATATAAAAATGTCAAGTACATCGAGTCGAAGTTTGACGGGGTCATGCCGTTGGAAATTTTGATCGATACCAAAAAGAAACGCTCCATTTCGCAAGTAAAAACGCTGGAGAAAATTGACGCCCTTGAGCAGCGATTGGAACATTACGAGGCATTGAGTACGCCGCTTTCGGTAGCGCGTTTGGCGCGTTTTGCCAAACAGGGATACTACGGAGGTAACCCGGAGTTTTACGAAATCCCCACGCGACAAGAGCGAAATTTTATTTACTCCTACATTCCTAGGGATGAGTCGAATGAATCTATTCTCTACGCCCTTACCGATACCAATCAGCAGGTGGCGCGCATATCGCTGCAAATACGCGATTTGCCCACGCCGGAAATGCGTACGCTGCTGGCGGATATTGAAGCAGACATCGAGGAGGTATTTCCCGCTGAGCAATATGACGTGACCATAACCGGTGCGTCGGTTTTATTTGTGAAAGGCACCGATTACCTCATTCGCAATTTACTCATCAGTTTGAGTTTGGCCATTGGCGTTATTCTCATTGTGATGGCCGTGCTTTTCCGTTCTTGGAAAATGATTGTGGTGGCCATTATTCCCAATATCTTACCCTTGCTACTTACCGCAGGAGTGATGGGGTTTGCGGGAATTCCGTTAAAGCCGTCCACCATTCTGATATTTAGTATTGCCTTCGGTATCTCGGTGGACGATACCATTCACTTCTTGGCCAAG